>CBESWV010000001.1:0-58395 GCA_965533305.1 uncultured bacterium
GATCTCCTCGGCCTCGAGCGACCGCCGATCAACGCGACCGCGAATCTCGAGCTCGAGGCGAGCTGGCACCCGGATCGACCCGGCGACACTCGAGTGCTTGCCGAGTTTGGGGATCTCCGGCTGCAACATCTCGGGGGCGAATTCACGGCAGAGGAACCGCTCACGGTGCGTGCGTCGGGAGACAGGATCGAAATCGAACCCGTGTCGCTCAGAGGTCCTCAGACGGTGATCAACGCTGAAGGGGGAGTGAATCTCGTCACCGGCGAAATGGATGGATCCATCGACGCGCTTCTGGCCCCACGGTTTGCTCGAAACATTCCATACCCGGTTCAGATTCACGAACCCATCAGCCTCTCGGCGACCATGGGAGGCAACCTACGGCGCCCGGAGGTTTCACTCTGGGTCAACCACCCCGGAGGCGCCCTCGTTTTTCGGGATCCCCCGCTTCGGATCCGCGATCTGGTGCTCTCGGCGGAATGGGTTGATGGAGCGTTGTGGATCAACGACGGGCGGGCGAGGGTCAACCAGGGAACCATGGAAATCGGCGGCGGCTGGGACCCCGTTTCACGCCAGGGCGTCGTCGCCGAGTTCGAACATGTGGTCGTCTTTGTCGGCGGCATCCTCAGCCAATGGACGGGGGCGGTCGCCGTCGAACCCGAGCCCGGCCGGATCGCGACCGTGGCCGGCGAACTCAACCTGGTGGCCGGTCTGTGGGATCAGAACGTCAGCCTCGGCGGCGCCCTTTTCGGATCCAGCTCCCTCGAACCGACCATTGATGATCCTTTGAACGATGTCTTCCTCGATCTCGATGTGCGCGGACGCGGTGTCGTCAGGGTCGAGAACAACCTCGGCAGGTTTGATGCCCGCTGGGACGTCCTCCGTGTCACCGGCACCGCGGCGCAACCGAGAATCAAGGGGGAGATCACCATCGCGCCGGGCGGGCGTTTCGCCCTCGCCGGCCAGAAGGTGACGGTGCGACGAGGGAATCTGGTTTTCACCGGGGACCCGGAAGTGGATCCGATCATCGAGATCGTGCCGGAATCCGACATCGCGGTTTTCGGGGGCTCCGAGGGCGGGCTCAACACCACGACCATGGCGACCGAAGCACTGGTCGGCGGGATTGCGGGGGCCCTCGGCTTCGAAAACGAGACCCTGCAACCCGCCGAGATCTCGGTGGAGACCGAAAAGGACTCGGCCGACAACTTCCTGTTCGGCCAGAGGGTGAGCCACAACGTGGCGCTTTTCTTCGCCACCAACACCACCGACGTCCAGGATCGGACCTCCATGCTCCAGTTCTGGAATCTGCCGGGTCTCAAGGGGCTGGCGTTTCAAGGCTATGAAAAGACGCTAACTAGCGAGGTCGGCGGGAACGTCATCCATCGGTTCCAGTTTGGTGGCTCGTCGCTCTATGCCGACCGGCCGACCATCCGCAAGTTGAGGCTCAACGGGGAGTGGCCGCTGAGCAAGCGAAAACTCAGGAAATCCACGGGCTTCAGACGGGGGCAACCGTTCGACCCATTCCTCGAGTTTGTCGCGCGCGTTCGCATGGAACGAACGCTCGCGGCGGCGGGATACCAGGAGGCTCGGGTCCATGCCGAGTCGGTGGAGTCCAACAACGCCTGGACCCTGAACTTTGAGTGCGAACCGGGCGAACGGCAGGAGATTGTCTTCGAGGGTGATGAGCCTCCACGGCGCATCCGGGACGAGGTAACGGCGCTCTATCGACACCCGCCGCTCGAGTCATTCGGCTTTCGGAACATGCAGATCCTCCTCGAACGTCACTTCGATGTCGAGGGCTACCCCGATGCCTCGATCGTCATCGAACGGCGTGGCGAGGAGGTGGTGGCCGAGATCTCGCCTAAGGGTCTGACTGAACTCAGCGGTCCGTTCCTGGAAGGGGTGCCGGAGTCGGTTTCCGAGGCGGTCGTGAATCGTCTCGGCAAAGCGAACGAGCTGGCCATCCTGTCCGAGGATGAAGAGCGGGCGATCAGGATGATCGAGCGGGTCCTCGCCGATCAAGGTTATCGCGAGGCGCGCGTCGAGTCGGTGGAGACCGTGGCCACCAGCGCCGAACGGGCGGAGGTCCGGGCGGTGGTGGAGCTTGGCCCCCGGGCAGTGGTCGGAGAGTTGATCGTCAGCGGGTCCGATCCTCTCGGTCTCACCGCCGCCGAGGACTTCCCGCTCAGGATCGGAAGTCCCCTCGATCGCCTGAGCGTCGATCTCGCCGCGAGCCAGGTGCGGGCCGGTTACGACGCCGCCGGGTACTCGGATGCGGTTGTTCGGGGTTCGGCGGAGGAGATCCCCGATGGCGGATGGGTGGTGTCGATCTTGATTGAGCCCGGGATTCAGCGGATCCTCGAGGGCGTCGTTGTCAACGGGCTGAAGCACACCAGCCCGCGCGCGATTGTTTCGGGTGTCTCCATCGAAGAGGGTGAGATTCTGCGCAACTCTGATCTCGATGCGACCGCGGCTCGGATTGCGAATTTCGCTCCCATCGAAAGAGTCGACGTGCGAACCGTACCGCAGGGCAGCACCGGCGCCAACGTTGAGATCGATGTCATCGAAAAACCGCGCTGGACCACCGAGGTCGGTGGCGGCTGGAGCTCGGAACGCGGCGCCCAGGCGCGATTCGGCCTGCGCGACGACAATCTCATCGGGCGCGGTTTCGGCCTCAATCTCCGCGGCCGCTGGGACCAGACCGAGTGGCTCGGTTTCATCGTCGCGTCACTCCCACCCCTGCCCGGCAAGAAGCTGTCGTTCATCTCCACCATCGGCTACTCGAGCGGGGACGCGCCGGAGAGCCCTGATCTCCTGGCTCAGGACGAAGCCTCATGGAGCATCGATGCGACCCGTCGTGTCGGGAGCGGGCGAAAGGGATCCGCGGGCTACGCCTACGGCGACAGCGGGCAGCAGGTCACCGCCTACTATCGTTTCACGACGACCCATGTCTACGAAAAGGTACCCGATCCGGACTTTTTCGTTCCCATCGACAACACCACCCGGGTCGGTCTCATCGGTGCGCGCTACGTGCGCGATCGATTCGACTACCCCTTCGACCCGAAATCGGGTCATGGACTACTCCTCGATCTCGGCTACAGCAACAACCTCATCGGCTCGGATCTCGACTACTGGACGGGCCTCGGCAACGGATCCGTGGCCTTGGGGGTCTTCGGATCCAGCACCTGGATGCAGAGCCTGCGGATCGGGGTGGTGGAACCGCTGCACGGAACCAATCTCGATCGGCTAGCGAAGTTCTTCGCCGGGGGTCAGGGTTCGGTCCGTGGTTTCGACCGGAACACGGTCGGGCCGACCATTCTGGACAGCCCGGTCGGCGGCGGGGCGCTCTTCATTCTCAACGAGGAGCTGCGGATTCCCGTGTGGGGGACCTTCAGGGCCGCGGTCTTCGCCGATGTCGGTCAGGTGTGGGAGAGCTGGGGCCACGCCAACATCCACATGTCGGTGGGGGTCGGAATCGGTGTGCGTTGGGCGACTCCGGTGGGACCCCTGTGGGCCGATATCGCCTGGCCGGTAGTCAACACCGGGATCAGCTCAACCAAACCAAAGTTCTACGTCGGGATCGGGAGGCCGTTCTAGATGGTCGGCCGGCGGAGTTACGCCCTATTTTCTCGTCGCGAGAAGGGCTTTGGCGGTCTTGGCTTCCGGTGAGTTCGGCGCCAGCTTGACGAACTGATCGAGATCGATGAGGAAGTTGTCCTTCCGGCCGAGTTTGTCCCAGGCAAGCCCACGATAGAAATAGAGATGTGCGTATCTCGGGTCCAATTCGTGGACGGAGTCAAAGCTCTTCTTGGCTGCTTCCCAGTTCTTCTGGATGAGAAAGGTGAGCCCGATCTGGAAATCGACCATGGGTTTGTCAAAGCCGTACTTTGCAGCCTTCTTCAGCGCCTTTCGCGCTTCAACGGCATTTTTTTGGCGGACTTTGGAGGCGCCGAGATAAAATTGGGCTCGCGCGTCCCTGGAGTTTTTCGCCACCTGTGCTTTGGCTCGGTTGAGGGCATTCTGCCAGGCGGCTCTGGCCTTGTCGGATTCACCCACCCACTTGAGCACCTCTCCACGGTAGAACTCCGACACGGGATCACCCGGGTCCTTCTTGGACTGTTTGTCGAGAATCGCGAGGCCCTTCTTGACCGTCGCCTCGTCCTGCCCGATGCCGAAGGTTGCCATCAAGAGCGCCTCTGCGGTCAACCACGGCTGGGAATTTTCGAACTTCAGGTTTTTCTTGAGGATGGACTCCGCAGTCTTCGGTCGCCATGCCACGGATTTCGAAATGGCACGGTCGCGAACCCGCTCCGCTCCGGCCTGGGGAGCATCCGCAGCCTGCGAGGGAGCCACCACCAGAGCAGCGAATATGATCGACAGCGCAACCCTCAGCGTCTTCCAAGTCATTCTCGACCTCCCGGTCCATAGTCCTGTCGGTCATGATGCCACAGACCGCGGTGATTTCCGACGAGGTTTTTCAGATGGTCACGACAGACCCGAGCGGATGATCGCCATCCACTTCGGCGCAAACAACCGACCGTGGGTGGAGATTGAGATTTCCTGCTAGGCTCCATAACCGGAGTTTCATGGTCACAGAAACGCGTCGCGCGCGAATCTTTTCCCTTGCCCTGCCGATCATCGGCGGGATGGTTTCACAGAACGTGCTCAACCTGGTGGACACGGCGATGGTGGGGGTCCTCGGGGCGGCGGCCCTGGCCGCGGTCGGGATGGCGAGCTTCGCCAACTTCATGGCATCCGCTTTCATCACCGGTCTTTCCGCCGGTGTCCAGGCCGTCGCGGCTCGGCGACTTGGCGAGGGACGTACGGAAATGATCGCGCGTCCGCTGAACGGAGGGTTGCTTCTCGCGGTGGTCATCGCCATCCCGCTCTCCGCGGTCCTGGTCGTCTTTGCGGATGACGTCTTTGCGATGTTGGTGGAGGACCCGGATGTGGTGGGGCTCGGAGTTCCCTATTTTCGGGCCCGGCTCGCGGCCATGGCGGCTCTCGGGGTCAACTTCGCCTTCCGCGGGTATTGGAACGGCGTCAACATGTCCAAGATCTACATGCGGACCCTGCTGGTCATGCATGGATCCAACATCGTTCTCAACTGGGCGTTGATCTTCGGTCACTTCGGCCTGCCCGCCCTTGGGGTGGCCGGCGCAGGTATCGGCTCGGCCATCGCGACCTTCATCGGGTCCGCCCTGTATTTCTACCAGGGATGGAAGCTCGCTCGGTCCAACGGATTCCTGCGGGGCCTTCCCGACCGCGAGACCTTGCTGACCATGCTCCGACTGTCGATCCCGACCGGGATCCAACAGTTCTTTTTTGCCGCGGGATTGACCGGGTTCTTCTGGATTCTCGGAAGGGTTGGGACCGCGGAATTGGCCGCCTCGAACGTCCTGGTCCAGCTTCTTCTGGTGGCGATTCTCCCGGGTCTCGGATCCGGCATGGCGGCGGCATCCCTGGTGAGTCAGGCGTTGGGGAGGAAAGAGCCGGACGACGCCATGGCCTGGGGCTGGGATGTCGCCAAGCTCGCCACCATCGGGGTCGGTCTCATGGCCCTTCTCGGTCTCTTTTTTCCGGACCTGCTGCTGCGACCGTTTCTGCACGACGAGCAGACCCTCGCCCTGGCCCGTTTGCCCCTGAGGTTTCTCGCGGCAACCATGAGTTTGGACACCCTCGGAATGGTCCTGATGAACGCCCTCCTCGGCGCCGGGGACAACCTCAGAGTGATGGCGGTGACGCTGGTGTTTCAGTGGGTGATCTTTCTGCCGGTGGCTTATGTCATCGGACCGGTTCTGGGTTTCGGCATGACCGGGGTCTGGCTCGCGCACATCGGCTACCGGTCGATTCAGGCGGTGGTTTTTCTGCTCATCTGGCGGTCGGGCTCCTGGGCCAAGATCCAGGTCTGAGGGCCCGTCACGTGCCGCAGAGCGGCGTTGTGGTGGAAAAAATACGGTGGTAGTCTCTCTCCCCGGTGTTGCCGAGGCAACCCGCGGGAAACTCCCCCAAACGCAGACAGCCATCGTTCGAAATCGGTCGAGGGAGCGTCCCCAGGAGAGAACCATGAGATTTGAAAACGTGTCGATTTATGGTGTTGCTCACATCGATGCGCCTATCAGGGTGGCATCCGAAGAGATCGAAAAACGCCTCGCGCCGACCCTGGAACGTCTTGGTATGCGTGCCGATCTGATCCGCAATCTGTCGGGCATCATCGAGCGCCGGATCTTGGATGAGGGTATGCAACCGAGCGACGTCGCTGCTCAAGCTGCCGAGAAGGCCATCGAGCAGGCGGAAATCACCCGTGAGCAGGTGGGCATCCTCGTCAACACCTCGGTCTGCCGCGACTATATCGAGCCGTCGACCGCGTCCATCGTCCACTCCAAGCTCGGTCTTCCCGAGACCTGCATGAATTTCGATCTTGGCAATGCGTGCCTGGCCTTCATCAACGGGATGGACATGGTCGGAAACATGATCGAACAGGGGCAGATCGACTACGGCATTGTCGTCAATGGGGAATCGAGCAGCTATTCCACCGAGAAGACCATCGAAAAGCTCCTCGATCCCGAGGTGGACGAAGAGACCTTCCGGTCCAACTTCGCCACCCTGACCCTCGGTTCGGGCTCGGCCGCCATGGCCCTCGGGCGATCCGATCTCGCCGAAGGCGGACACCCGTTCCTCGGTGGGGTGAATCTCGCCGCCACCGAACACAACCGACTCTGCTACGGCCAGGTTGATGGGATGGTCACCAAAGGCCACGAGTTACTGACCGCCGGTCTCGGCCTCGCGGCGCGAACCTGGAAGAAAGCAGTCGACGAGTTCGGTTGGAAGATCGAGGACTTCGACCACTGCGTGATTCACCAGGTGAGCAAGGTCCATACCGAGCAGTTCTGTCAGATCATCGGACTGGATGTCGACTCGGTCTTTCGTCTGTACCCAAAATTTGCGAATATCGGCCCGGCGGGCGTGCCCATCGTTCTGTCCAAGCTCAACGAGGAGGGTCGGTTCAAAAGCGGTGACCGCATCGCGCTCATGGGTATCGGCAGCGGACTCAACTGCACCATGGCGGAGCTGCGCTGGTAAGCGGTCTCCGGCCACTTAGCTCGAGTGCAGTGGCTGAAATCTGCTGAAGAAGTCATGCAAGGCATCCCAAAGCACCTCTATCCGTTCCAATCGAAGTTCCTCGAGTTGGGCGATCTGCGTCTTCACTATATCGATGAGGGTTCGGGTGAAGTGGTGGTCGCGGTTCACGGCAATCCGACATGGTCGTTCTACTACCGCGAACTCATCAAGGATCTAAGAGGCGACCACCGGGTTTTGGCCCCGGATCATATGGGCTGCGGCCTCTCGGACCGACCCGACGATGACGCCTATCAGTTCACCCTCGAGCGCCGGGTGGCCGACTTCGAGACCTTTATGGACCGCCTCGATCTCGACGAGGTGAACTTGGTCGTCCACGACTGGGGCGGCGCCATCGGCTGCGCCTGGGCCGGGCGGAATCCCGAGCGGGTCAAACGCCTGGTCGTCCTCAACACCGGCGCCTTTCATCTGCCCGCGAGCAAAGCCCTTCCCTGGCAACTCTGGCTCATCCGCAACACGCCCCTCGGCAGCGGTCTGGTCCGCGGGCTCAACGGCTTCGCCCGCGGCGCAACGCACTTCGGCTGCACCCGGCGTCCCATGCCGAAAGAGGTGCGCGATGCTTTTTGCGCGCCCTATGACACGTGGGAGAACCGGCGCGCGGTGCTTCGCTTTGTCGAGGACATTCCGCTCAAATCCGGTGACCAGGGTTTCGATCTCGTGACCGAGATCGCCGAGAACCTGCCGAAGCTGGCCGACAAACCGATTCTCATCTGCTGGGGCGACAAGGACTTTGTCTTTGACCACCACTTCCTCGCCGAATGGGTCAGGATCTTTCCCGACGCCGAGCTCCACCGCTTCGCCGATGGCGGCCACTACATCCTCGAGGACTACGCCGACGAGATCGTGCCGCTGATCCGCACGTTCCTGGAGCGCTAGCGAGGGTGGCGTTCCGTCACAACCACGAAGGCACGAAGACGCAAAGCATCGCACACGAAGCTGCCGATTCTGAGGCGCCGAAAGACCCCGGTCGAGGAGAGAGTCCTTCCCACGGCCTCCGGGTCTATCGGCGCCTCAGAATCGGCAGGACTTTGTGACCTCTTGGCGTCTTGGTGTCTTGGTGGTTGCGACGAATCGAATTGCCCGAATCGGCGCGATCGTGATTCAATAGCTCGCCTATGAACAAATCGGTCAATATCGCAAATGCGGTCAGCGACATGGCGCAACGCCAGCCGGAGGCCACGGCGGTTGTCTGCCCCTGGGGTCGCCGAGGCGGCTCGCTGACCTATGGTGAACTCGAAAACCGGACCTCAGCGGTGGCTGCCGGTCTCGAATCGGCTGGAATCGGCCGAGGGGTCCGGACGGTTCTGATGGTTCCTCCGGGGCTGGATCTTTTTGTCCTCGCATTCGGACTCTTCAAGGTCGGGGCGGTGCCGGTCCTGGTGGATCCCGGGATCGGTCTGCACCACCTCAAGGCGTGTCTCGGAAACGCCCGGCCGGAGGCCTTTATCGGAGTGCCCAAGGCGCAGGCCGCCCGGGTCATTCTCGGATGGGCCAGGGAGAGCGTTCGCACCACGGTCACGGTCGGCCCGAGGTATTTCTGGGGCGGCCACAGTATGCGCAAGCTCGAAAAGCGTGGTCTCGATGCCGGAGGCAGGGGTGTGGCTGATACCGCCGCCGATGAGATGGCGGCCATCGTCTTCACCTCGGGAAGCACCGGTCCGCCCAAGGGCGTGGTCTACCGCCACGGGAACTTCGCCGCCCAGATCGAAGCGGTCCGCGGGGTCCTCGATTGCGGTCCGGGTGATGTGGATCTGCCCACCTTTCCGCTCTTCTCGCTCTTTGATCCCGCGCTCGGGATGACGACGATCATCCCCGACATGGATCCGACCCGGCCGGCGAAGGTCGATCCGGCGAAGATCATCGGTCCCATCCACGAGTTCGGCGTCACCACCATGTTCGGATCGCCGGCGTTGCTGGATACCGTGGGGCGGTATGGAGTCGAGCATGACATTCAGTTGCCGACGCTCAGGCAGGTCGTGTCCGCCGGTGCACCGGTGGCGCCGAGAATCATCGAACGATTCGTCTCGCTCATGGCCCCGGGAGGCCGGGTTCTGACCCCCTACGGCGCCACCGAATCGCTGCCGGTCGCGGTCAACTCGAGCGATGTGATCCTCGGCGAAACCCGCGCCGCAACCGATCGCGGCGCCGGGACCTGCGTCGGATCACCGGTGCCGTCCATCGAAGCGGCCATCATCGGGATCGAGGATGGCCCCATCGCGGATTGGAGCGATGCTCTCAAGCGACCGGTCGGCGAGGTCGGAGAGATCGTCGTCAAGGGGCCGCAGGTCACTCACGAGTACTTCGCAACCGAGAAACACAATCGGCTCGGGAAGATCCGCGATGGCGAGAGTGTGCGCCACCGGATGGGGGATCTCGGTTACTTTGACGAGCAGGGGAGGCTCTGGTTCTGCGGCAGGATGTCGCAGCGTGTGATCACCGTCAACGAAACGCTCTTCACGGTTCCCTGTGAGAGTATTTTCAACACCCATGCTGATGTCTATCGCAGCGCGTTGGTCTCTGCCGATGTCGACGGCAAGATCGTGCCGGTGATCTGCATTGAGGCCGAACCCGGCGTCAAACCCGCTGATCACGAACGGGTTCGGACCGAACTCCTGGAACTCGGCTCCGGGTTCGACCACACCGAGAACATCCGGACTGTGCTGTTCCACCCGTCGTTCCCGGTTGATATCCGCCACAACGTCAAGATCGGTCGCCGCGAGCTCGGTCAGTGGGCCACGGCGCAACTTCGGAGGGGCTGATGCGTTCCCTGGTGACCGGTGGTGGAGGATTCCTCGGCGGCGCCATCGTTCGTCGCCTCCTCAGCGGCGGGGACAGCGTTCGAACCGTTCAGCGCGGGGACTACCCTGAACTCGGCGCCCTGGGCGTCGAGTGCATCCGGGGCGATATTGCCGACCCGGAGATCGTCGATCTCGCCGTCGCCGGGTGTGATCGGGTTTTTCACGTTGCCGCCAAGGTCGAGATGTGGGGGCCACGAGAACCCTTTCGGCTCGCCAACGTGGTGGGAACCGAGAATCTTCTGCAATCCATGCGCCGTCATGAAGTTCGCAAGCTCGTCTTCACGAGTTCTCCAAGCGTGGTCCACGGCGGCGAAAATATCGAAGGCGCCACGGAGACGCTGCCGTACCCGGATCAATTCGAGGCGGCCTACCCTGAGACCAAGGCCGAAGCAGAGCGTCTGGTCCTTGCCGCAAACTCGGCTGAATTCTCGACGGTCGCCCTGAGGCCGCACCTTATTTGGGGACCTGAAGACACCAATCTGGTGCCGACCATTGTCGACCGCGCCCGGACCGGGCAGCTTCGACTGGTAGGGGATGGATCGAACCTCATCGATACCGTCTACATCGACAACGCCGTGGATGCGCACGTCCTCGCCGCCGAACGTCTGGGGCCGGACTCGGCCTGCTCGGGGCGGGCCTATTTCATCACCAATGACGACCCGAGACCGATTCGAGAGATCATCAACGGCTTCGTGACAGCTGCCGGACTCCCTCCTGTCGAGAAAACCATCTCGGTAGGAATGGCCGTCGCCGCCGGGAGGATCTTTGAGGCGATTCACCGTATTTTTCCATCACCGTCCGGACCCCGGATGACCCCGTTTCTCGCCCGCCACCTCTCGACGGCGCACTGGTACGACATCTCGGCCGCCAAGAGGGATCTCGGGTATGAGGCCACGGTGGGGATCGATGAGGGTATGGTGCGGTTGAGGCAGTGGTTTCAATCATCCGCAGGGGGGTCCGCATGATGTCATCGATCATTCTCGTCGTGGCGGCTTCGATTCTCTCGAGCGTGGTCACGGTTCTGCTGCTTTGGTCGGTTGCAAGAAGGGCCATCGACCGGAAGCTCGCCACTGCCGGCGAAGAACTCGCGGGCAGGATTCGCACTGCGGTGGAGGAGGGCGCCGAAGAGGTCGTTCCGAAAATCCGCAGCGCGGTGCGGTCGGGGCTGGACGCGTCCGTCGAGACGGCTCTTCCCACCGTCCGCGATGAGGTGGCCTCGGGTGTGAGAAGTGGCGCTGAGAGTGTGTTGCCCAGGGTTCGTGAAGAGGTCCGACAGGGTGTGGAAGAGGCGATTGCCAACGCCGTCACCGGCGGCGTGGTGGGCAAAGCCGGCGAAGAACTCGCCCGCAAAGGATCAACGGTACTCAACCGAATTCTCCGGGGCATGGACGACGGCTGAAAAGGATCGTGACCTCGATCATTGCGCAAGTGTTGCACCGACAAATTTCCGTCCCCAGGTGGAATTTTTAGTGCTATTCTTCTGCGGATGAGCGAACTCGTGCTTTTTTTCACACAGCGCCTCGAAGTTGAATCGGGGCACTGACATCTCGTTCGCGAAAGGAGTCAACTATGCTCAACAAAATCGGTCTCATCGGTGGCGGTTACATCGGCGGTGTTCTGCTTCAGGAAATCGTCAAGCGCCGCCTCGCCCGAGAAGTCGGGATGTCTGATCCGGCCCCCTTCGTCAACCCCAACGATCCGCCTGAGCAGCAGGCAACGCAGGCCAAGCAGTCGGTGGCCAAGGGCAAGGCCCTGGATATTGCTGAGGGCACTCCGACCATCGGGTCCGATGTCCGCTGCTATGGATCCAAAGACTATTCGGCCCTCGATGGCGCCGAACTCATCATCAACACCGCGGGGGTGCCCCGCAAGGCCCGTCCCGACGGTACCTTCCCGACCCGTGAAGAGTTGCTGACCGTCAACCTCAAAGTCACCAATGAGGTCGCGAAGGGAATCAAGCAGTATTGCCCCGACGCGACGATTCTCTCTATCGCAAACCCCCTCGACGCCATCGTCTACACCCTGAACAAACGCCTGAATCCGCCCAAGAACAAACTCTTCGGTATGGCCGGGCAGCTCGACTCGGGGCGTTACTGCTATTTCGTCGCCGATGCCGCAAATGTGTCGGTCGAGAACGTCACCGCAATGGTCCTCGGCGGCCACGGCGACACCATGGTTCCAGTCCGGAGTTCGTGCCAGGTCGGTGGGATCCCGGTTGAGAAGTTCCTCGACGAAGAGACCCTCGCCGCCATCGAGGCCCGCACCCGGAAAGCCGGTGGCGAAGTAGTCGGTCTGCTCGGCTTTGGTTCGGCGTTTGCGTCGCCGGCCTGGGCCGCGCTTGAAATGGCCGAGGCAGTGATCTTCGACAAACGCAAGATCATCCCGGTCTGTGCCTACCTCGAGGGTGAGTACGGCGTCAACGGTCTTTATGTTGGTGTTCCGGCCATCGTCGGAAAGAACGGCGTGGAAGAGGTCCTCGAGATGGATCTCACCGATGCCGAGAAGGCCGCCTTCGATCACTCCGTCGGCGCCGTCCGCAAGACCTGCGACGAGGTCGATGGAATGCTCGCCAGCCTCTAGATTCAGCCAATCGATCGATTCAAGCCCCCCCTTCGCGGGGGGCTTTATTTGTTGTCGGACGAAGTTCTGCCGTCCAGTCGGAACCCGCGATAGGATGATGAGGTCATGTTCAGACCGGTCACATTGTTGTGCGCGCTGGCTCTGGCCTCGTCGGTGGGGGCTGGTGAGGGGCCAGACTATTCTGAGCTTCCAGGATGGATCCAGGCGCAGATGGCTCTGAAAACGGTTCCGCCCTCCGTCGCCGATACCGCTGCGATGAAGAGTGATTCTCAGTCCTGGGCGGAACTCATCGACGAGACCTGGGGTGAGGGACTGAGCACTGGCGAGAAGCTCTTTTTCTTCGACACTTTCTGGCACGCCGTCAATGATGAATTCGCATGCTTTCAAGGCCTCGATGTGGACTGGTCGGCGCTCAGGGATCACTACCGACCCGAGGTCGTGTCCGGGGTCAGCAAGGGTCGATTCGCCGCGATCATGAGCCGGCTCTCGCTCGCACTCATGGATGCTCACACCGTCGCGCTCGACAGGGTCGTTTTCTGGCGAACCGCCTCGGTCCCCGGTGTTCCGCTCCTCGTGGTTGGGGGGTGGGGTTATCTCCGCGAGTTCGGTGCATGTCTGACACCACTGTCCGATCGATCACTGCTGGTCTACAAGGCGCTGGATGACCATCCCCTCGGCCTCGCGCCCGGCGACATTATCACCGGGTATGAGAGCCGGGCTTGGGCCGAACTCTATCCGGAGATGCTCGAGCATGGCCTCCCGGTCTCCGGTTTTTGGGGCAGCAGCGATGAGACCTACGAGCACGCTTGGTTGATGGCCGCTGGGGCCAACTGGCACCTCTTTGACACGATCGATATCAAACGACACGGCTCTGGTGAGATCGACCACCTCTCCACCACGCTGATGGCCGGATACAACGAGCAATTGTGGTGTACCGAGCAGTTTCCGATTGCGGGTGTGGCCATGCCCGACTTCAATCATGAACAGCTCTTTTCCTGGGGTGTCATCGAGGGAACGAAGATCGGTTACATCTATGGTTGGGGTTGGGCCTGGGATGCCGAACGGGAGTTTCAGGAGGCGGTTGAAGCGTTGATGACCGAGCACGAAACCGACGGTCTGATCATCGATTTCCGCTTCAACATGGGCGGAAACATGCACCTCAGCAATCCCGGTCTTGCCCTCCTTTTCGACCGGGTTGTTCCCACCATCGACTGGGTCACCCGGTGTCATCCTGATCTCCACCTGGCGCTGTGCGACGAGGATATCTGGCCGTCGTATGTCATTCCAGGGGATCCCGAAACGGGGTATGACAAACCCATCGCGGTCCTCGTGGGCCCGGGTTCAGTGAGTTCCGGGGATCAGGTCGCCCTGCGGATGAAATTTCACCCGAAGGCGCGGTTCTTCGGAAAGTCGACCAATACCGCCTTCAACGCCGCGGCCTTGCTGTATTCGGATGACGAGTGGCGGGCCACGTATGCGGTCGCTGACGCCTATCTGTTGACCAACCCGGGGGAGTACCTCACCCACGACCCTCTCGAGGTGGACCATGCCGTTTGGCTGACGCCGGACGATGTTGCGGAGGGTCGGGACACCGTCGTCGATGCGGCGGTGGAGTGGATTCGGGGTTTCCGATTCGCCCCCAGGAGTGTAACGGGACGAGCCTCGCCACCGTGAGGATTGTCAGCGTTCGGCTAGCCGACCGCGACCGGGTGCAGGTGCTTCTCGATGGTCTCGATGAGCTTGCCGAAGTCCGGCGGTTTGGTGTGGAAGCCCTCCACATCGACCCAGCTTTTTTCGAGCCGAGAACGGACCTCGAAGACCCGATTGACCCCGGTCAGCATGACGATGGGAATGTCGGATGTCTCGGGGTTCTTTTTGAGGGTGGCCGCGAGATCATAGCCCTCGGAAGGGTAGGTGAGCATGACATCGAGAAGGATGAGGTCGGGGCGCTTTGCCATGAGACTGGCCATGGCCTCTTCGCCATCGGCCGCTCTACGGACCTCATAGCGGGTTGCCAAAACCGCGGTCATGGCATCGACAAAAACCGGATCGTCATCGACCAGAAGTATCGTGTGTTGTGCCACGAGGTCATTATAACCAGGCCAATTCAAATTATGAATTATGAATTATGAATTTTGAATGACAGCAGCTCCGCCTGGCGCTCCTGAGCAGCCACGGTCTGGTTTCGACGTGTTTTTGCGTGTTTGCTCTGATCGATGTTCGGAAGCATCGACGAGCCCGCTTTTCTCACACAGAAACCCAGCGGCGTCGCGGCACCCCATCGAAGTCTTGCGATGCAATTCATAACTCATAATTCATAATTCAGAATTGAGTACTACCAGGCTCCGTATCGCGGATCCTCCTCTATCCCATCGAGCCGCACCCGGACCGCGGTCTCGAGTTGGGTGTCGGTGATTTGGGACGAATCCTCTGCCGGAGGCTGCCAGACGACCACATCGGGCTGCGCTCCCTGCTTTTCCATGTTGATCCCGGATCCGGCGACATACCAGCCTCGGCCTGGAAGACGCACGAGGCCACCGTTGATCAGACCCATACCGCCGGTGGAGATGACGGCGCCGAAAGTGGGGGAGCCGACCAACGGGCCCCGGCCGAGGGTCTGGAAGGCCCACGAAAAGATCTCGGCGTTGGAATAGGAGTCCTCGTTGCACAGGGCGACGGCGGGTCTGGTGAAGGCCCCGACCGGGAGTCGCTCCGAGGTCGGGTAGGACCTCACCGAGGGATCGCCATCGCGTGGGATGGTGAAGGCATGCCTCTGGACGGTGAGCACGGCCATGAGGTAGTCGGTGGTCCAGCCGCCGCCGTTGGACCGGACGTCGATGATCAGCCCCTCCTTGCCATCGGCGGCGGCAAAGAGATCGCGCTCGAAGACCTCAAAGGACGGTGCGCTCATGCCCTGGATGTGGAGATAGCCCAGACGGCTGTCTGAGACTTCGTCGACAATCAGCCGGCGTTGCCGAACCCACTCCTCATACCGGAGTTGGCGGTGTGATCCGTAGTCGATTGGACGAAGGATGACCGAACGTGTTGATCCATCCGATGCCACGACCGTGGTCGGTACCCGTTCACCGATGGTGTCGACAAAGAAGTCGTAGATGTTGGTATCCGACTCAATCTCATGACCGTTGACGGTGAGAAGGCGTTCTCCGGCTTTGATCCCGACCTCGGCGTTGGCGGCGGGAGAGTCGGGCAGAATCTCGCTCACCAGAAGGCCGGGGCCTTCAGCGGTGGGATCGAAGACGGCGCCGATCCAGCCGGTTTGGTCGCCCTCGGCGGAGGTGCCGCGGCCGGTGGGGTAGTAACCCATGTGTGAGGCGTTGAGTTCGCCAAGCATGAGATTGACGACATCTGAGAAATCAGCCTCACAGGACGCCTCGACGGCCCAGGGACGATAAAGATCGTGGATGCCGGCCCAATTTGCGCCGTGAAACCCGGGGTCGTAGAAATTGTCGTTGAGTGCGGCCCACGCCTCGTCGAAGATCACCCCCCGCTCCACCCGCCGGTCAACTTCGTAACGAGCCTTGAACGGGACCGGATCCCCGTCGGAGCCGTCCATGCCGATCCGGTTGATCGTGCCGTCACCGTCTATAAAAAAGAGCGTCTCCTCGTCGATGAGTTGGACATTGTCGGGATTGGTGTCTCCCTCAGTGAGGCGTTCGAGTTCCTCACCGTCGAATCGGATGCTGAAGAGATCTGTTTCGTCCTCGGCCTCGCCGACGAGGAAGATTTTTTTGCCGTCGGGACCCACAACCACCGGATATTCATTACCGTTGAGGGTCGTCAGTTTGACCGAGCGTCGCCAAAGTCGATCAAACTCGATCACCGTTTCGGGCAGATCGGGAGGATCAGACTCATCTTCTTCGTCGCTTTCATCGGTTGAATCATCGCCATCGTCCTCGGGTTCATCATCACTCCGCCACACCTTGAGCCACTCGGCGGCCGTTCGTTGGTGATCCGCCTCGGTGAGCCAGACCGCCCAGACATCAAAGTTATTGTCATGACGATGTGATCCCCACACCAGGCGTTTCCCGTCCGGCGACCAAACCGGGTTCTCGTCGAAATCAGGGTGGCGGCTGACGTTGTAGGGCTCCCCACCGGATGCAGGCACGATGAAGATTTCGGAGTTCGCGTGCTGATCCTCCGATGCGTAGGCGATCCACCGGCCGTCGGGCGACCAGTTGAAGGTCGGTGGGTAGAAATGGTCGTTGAGCACTATTTCGTTCCCGCCTTCGGCATCCGCAACAACGAGTTGTCCCTTGCCGCGGACAAATGCGATGAGCTTTCCATCGGGAGAGAACTGCGGATCCTGCTCGTTCTCCGGCCCGGTGGCGATGGGATTGGTGGTGAAATCGAAGCTGTCGGTCCACGCCGCATCCTCGTCGGCACGAGTGACGGAGAAGAGATCGAAATTGCCGTTGCGGGCGGAGGTGAAGACGAGGGCCTCACCATCGGGGGCCCAACGTGGTTGCTGCTCCCGCTCGGGTGTCGTGGTGAGGCGTACCGTCGGTGGCTTGGCGATTTCCTGGTCCTCTTTGGAAACGATGTCGGTCACAAAAATATCGCCGTGGATCACAAAGGCTGCGAGCTTGCCGTCGGGACTGATGGTGAGATCCGATGCACCGTCACGTTCGGTGCGCCGCTCGATGGCGTTGACGACCTGATCGGCCGGTACATTGATGGTCAGCCGAGCCGGAGTCCCATTCGCCGGCGAAACGGTCCAGATACCGTCCTCGAACTCGTAGGCGATGAGCGATCCATCCGCCGAAGCTTTGGGAAAACGGACCGCCGAACCCTGGTGATCGGTGAGTGCGCTGACCTTGCCGCTCGAAATGTTGAGTTTGAATACGTTCTTCCGACCGTTCCGGCTCGACAGGAAACTGATGGTGTCGGAATCGAGCCATGACGGGTTGTCGTCATCGCCGTCGAAGTCGGTGAGACGGCGGTAATCGTCATCACCCTCGGTCAACCAAAGATCGCGGCTCGCGGATCCGCGGTAACCACGCCGGGTCCATTTGGTGGCGCCCCGGACCATTGCCAGAAAATCTCCATCGGGCGAGTAGACCGCTTGTTCGGCAAAGGCCTCCTGAAGCATGGCCGGAGTGCCCCCCGTGATGGGGACGGTCCAGAGCTGAGGCATCCAACGGATGCCCATGGCGCGGTTGGATGAAAAGAGGACGGCCTGACCGTCCGGGGTGAAGCCGTAGGGAACATCGGTCACCGAGGCGTAGGTGAGACGCGTCGGCGGTGCGCTGCCGTCGGCGGGCATGAAGAAGATATCCGCGTTGCCGTGCCGGTCCGACGCAAAGGCGATGAGCCGACCATCGGTCGACCACACCGGGTGACGCTCGTTGGCCGGGTGGGCGGTGATCCGTCGCGCATCACCACCGGTGGCCGGAACCAACCAGAGGTCACCCTGCCAGGAGAAGGCGATCTGTGAAGCGTCCGGTGACGGCGCCGGGTGGCGCGGCAGCGGTGCGTCGGCACCCATGACCGTTGCGGCGATGACCAGACTGATGAAAAGGGCAACCGGGGTGTGCAGGCGCATTCGATTCCTCCTCCGATGTGAGCGACCATTGGCGGTCGAGATTAACAGAATCCGGAACCGCCCCCATGGGCGCTGGATGACCGTACGAAGATTTTCGTCACGGGTTTGTAGAAATCATGGTCAGGGATCGGTTTCGGGGGATACTGGAAGGAGAGTCTCGATCTTCGAACAACCCACCCCCGCGGAGGCGACCATGAGAGAAAGAGTCGTACTTGCCGTCGTCATCGGTTTCTGCCTGATCGGGTCCGCCTGCGCTCCGGAGCCCGTGGTGGGTGTGCTGATCCCGCAGACCGGACCCGCCGAGGCCTACGGCCACGCGGTCAACAACGGAATTCGTCTGGCTTTGAACGAGGCGCGGGCATCGAACACCCTGCCCGAGAATTTTCAGCTCATCGAGGCAGACACCGGCTCGCGCCCCGACTTCGCGGCCGACGAACTCCGGCGTCTTGCCTCGACTCTCGATGTCAAATTAGTCGTCGCAGGGGTGACCACTGATGAGGCCCTCGCGCTTCTGCCGGTGGTCGAGGACGAAAAGGTCGTGTGTCTCTCGCCGTCGGCGTCGGCGAGCAGCCTGACCGGCAAAAGTCCATACTTCTTCCGGCTCTTCGCCACCGACGAGGTTGAAGGAAGCACCGCCGCACGCTATCTCCACGAAACCCAATCCGCCCGCTCAGTTCTGGTGATCACCGATGATTCGACCTTCTCACGGGGGCTCGAGGCCGAGTTCCGTCAGCACTATCAGCTCCGGCTCGGTGGCGAAATCGTGGCGACGATCCACAACGAACTCGAGTGGTGGAAACGCAAGGCAACCGATATGGTCAACGCCCATGAACCCGACGCGGTCTATATCGTCGGGCACGCCGAACACATCCTGACCAGCCTCGAACTGCTCAGCGATATCGGCTATGAGGGTGTGAAATGCACAACCTCGGCGGTCTATCTCGCCGAACTCCTCGAACAGGGGAACCCGGCCCTGGAGGGTGTTTTCTTTCCGCTCGCCGCCTTGCGAACCTGCGAACAGGAAACCGACAACGCTCGTGAATGCCCGTTCGTCGACCGATACAAGGACGAATTCGGGGGCCAACCGGATTTCTATGCGGCCCACGGCTATGACGCCATGCGAGTTGCACTCCGAGCTCTCGTGGATGCACGTTCGGTCGATGTCAGCGAGCTGCGTCGATACATGCGGGTCGGTCTTCAGGAGTTCGATGGCGTGACGGGTACCATTGCCTTCGATGAGCGGGGGGATGTCCGGCGCTACCCGACCATGCACACCATCTGGAACGGTCGGGTGGTGAAGTGCCGATGGCTCCGCGATATGAAAAAACTCCAGTTCAAGCAGCTCATCGAGGGGATCACTCCGACGAGGGCTCAACCACCCGCACCGGTCCTCCGGCTGGAAGTTTAAGCGAAGGTCGTGAATCGTGAGTTGGTAGCCTGAGCGATCGACGACTCCGTACGACGGTGCTCGTGACCTCGGTGCCATCTTTGAAACACGAAGGGCACAAAGTTCCACGAAGATCGACACAAAGCGTCGCATTTGAAAGTAGGATCTCGGTCCCGGAGTGACATTCAACTCCGTGGATCGGTCGGTGAATCTTCAGCGAATTGTTTGAAACGCAATGACCGCAAAGATCGCAAAGACCATCGCAACGAACGCAACATGATCCACCGCAAGGAAGGGTGGCATCTGCAGGCGCCCTCCTTGTGTTCAGTCCTGGATTGGATGATGCGATGGGTCAACCATGCGATGTCCTTTGCGATGGTCTTTGCGATCTTAGCGGTCGTTGCGGTAGAACTGCGATGGAGGCCGAGGATTTAGAGATTACTGAACGAAGCCGATTACTTCCCCGGCAGCGGTGACCCATTTTCAATTGCGATGCTTCGTGAAATCCTTGGTGGATCTTCGTGCTCTTTGTGTTTCAATCACGCCCTCGCGGCAGCCTCGACCGAAGAACGAAGTCTCGGGTCACTCCGGATACCGCCGACTCACGACCGCCGACGCGCCGTGGTAATCTTCGCCGGTTGTGACACAGGGCAGAAAATGGTTTCCGTGGGTCGGCTGGGCGGTGGTCATCGTCCTTCTGGTGACTTTTGTCTGGGGTCTCAATCGACGTTCCCGTCTCGAGGCCTCGGGGCAGAAAGCGGTCCAGATGCTCTTTGTCCCATCGGTGGAACAGGGCACCCTCGTTCGCCGTGGTGATGAGCTCGCCCGCTTTGTCCGCTCCGACAGCGGTCTGACTCTCAGATCTCAGGTTCCGACCAGCTACGCCGCGGTCATCGAGGCCCTGGGTGCCGGCCAGGCCGATGTCGCCTGGATTCCCGCATTCGCCTATGTCCTGGCCAATGCTCGCTATGGCGCCGAAGCACGGCTCCAGGTGGTTCGGTCGGTGGATCGGTACGGGATCATCATCACCCGCAACGGTGCCGGTGAGCCGGATCGTCTCGAGAACCTCGTGGATGGGAAGATCGCCTTTCCCCTGACCATCCGCGGCCGGCTGCGAGCCATGCTGGTCGAACTCCTGGATGAGTACGCCCCAGGGTGGGTCGAGGTTCCCGTGGCCGACGACAAGGAAGCCGCGTGGTATCTCGCAGAGCGCAAAGACGGCGTCGTCGCGGCGGCGAGCCGGCACGTCACCTCGGGTCCCAACGACCTGGTGGGGGATGGCCGTAAGGAACTCGAATACGACCGGCCCGGAACGATGCTCGAGACCAGGATCATCCACCGCACCGATCAAGCGGCGCCGGAACTCTCCAAGGTCTACTACGGCTGCGTGATGACCCGATCCGATTCGGGAATCAACCGTCTCGAAGACCTCAATGGCAAGACCTTCGCCTTCTCGGACGAAACATCCACCTCGGGGCATATTTTCGCTCGGGCGCTGCTGCAACGGAACAAGGTCGAACTCGGTCGTATCTTCTTCGCCGGCGGCCACCCCAACGCGGTGCGGGCGGTGGAGGATGGCAAGGTCGCAGGCGGCGCATCCTTCTACTCGCCGCCATCGGCCGCCAATGAACGCGACGGCACCAAGGTCGGCGACGCGCGTTTCCTGATTCTCAAGAACATGGCCGATCAGGAAACCCGTGATGCCTTTCTCGACAGCGTCCGCGTCATCGCTCTTACCGATCCCATCCCGAACGATGTCTGCTGTGTCCGGCGAGGATTTCCCGAGTCCATCTGGCGTGATTTCGAAGCCTCGCTCAATCGATTCCTCGAGACCCCCGATGGCCAGGGTGCCTACTACGACCTCGTCGCCGGCGTGGCGGCGGCGCCCTGCACCGATGAAGATTTCAACGAGTTCCGCGGCGCCCTCAAGAAGACCGGCGTCAGCGCCTCGAGGCTCCTCGAGGCCGCCGAGGCCAAACTCGAACGGAAGAAGGCCAAATCGGGGAGTGGGTCGTGACGGCCGAAACCGCAATCCGGGTCGAGAATCTCGGGATGGTCTATCCCGGCGGTGTGCGGGCGCTGGAGGGTGTTTCCCTCGATGTCCGCGCGGGTGAATTCCTCGCTGTCCTGGGTCTGTCGGGTTCAGGCAAATCGACGCTTCTGCGTTGTATCAATCGGCTCATCGATCCCACCGAAGGTCGGGTGTGGATCCTCGATGAAGAGATCACCGGAGCCAAGGGCCCCCGTCTGCGCAATATGCGCCGTCAGGTGGCGATGATCTTCCAGCAATTCAATCTCGTGCGACGGCAGACGGTTCTGACCAATGTTCTGTCCGGCGCCCTCGGCCGGAGCCCTCTGATCTCAAGCATGATGCTCACGTTTTCGACCGAAGAGCGGGCGCGAGCCATCGCCTACCTGGATCGGGTCGGTCTGGGTGATCGGTTTGCGAGCCGCGCGGATGCCCTGTCGGGTGGCCAGCAGCAGCGCGTCGCCATCGCCCGCGCCCTCATGCAGGAGCCGCGGTTGATCCTCGCCGACGAGCCGGTTGCGTCCCTCGACCCGGCCCTGCGGCACTCGGTGATGCAGCACATCGAGGCCCTCAACCGTGATGAGGGCATGACGGTCATGTGTTCGCTGCACGACATTGATCTGGTGACCCGCTACGCCACTCGCATGGTCGCCCTGCGGGACGGCCGGCTGGTCTGGGAGGGTGTGCCCGCGGAGTTCGACAGAACGACCTTCAAAGAGATCTACGGCGAGGACGCCCAGCCGGCATCAAATACGGGCTTCTGATGGGCTGGAAGGACGATTCATCCGTGCGCAGAGCGGTGTTGGTCAAGAGTCTCGATCGACTACAGGCGACGATCCTGGATGCGGTGCTGCTCGGCATCACGCTGCTCATGCTCGAGTTTCTCTTTCTCGCCTTCTCCGGACGCCGCGGACCAACCGGCCTCCTTCTTTCGGCCGAACAGATCCTCGATCTGCTCCACTATTCGTGGGCGGCGGTCGGCGGCCTCATCCTCGCCCTGTTGTGGAATCTCTTCTACCGGCATCTCGGAGCCTCGCCCGGTCGAGCGTGGGTGAGGGGTGTCCCCGACTGGGAAGCGCCTCTCGCGTGGAATCGAACGCTGCGCGGGTGGTACCTCGCCGTTTTCATCGAACTCACGGTGTTTTCAGGATGGCTCATCACCGAACTCGATCTTTTTACCTTCCTGACCAAGTTCGGAAAGGCCGCCGATATCGTCCGCGGTCTCATGCACCCGTCCGGCGCTGTCCTCCACGAGGGCCTCGTTCTGCTCGTCCAGACCATCTTCCTGGCCTTCATGGCCACCGCCTTCGCGATCCCCGTGGCGTTCGTGCTGGCATTTCCCTCGGCCCGGAACCTGACGCGCCACACCCTCACCGCCAGAATCTCCTACACCGTCGCCCGCACCCTTATGAATTTCGTACGAGCTGTCGAACCGCTGGTTTGGGCGCTGATCTTCATCTCGTGGGTGGGAATCGGTCCGTTCGCCGGTGTCCTCGCCCTGTGGGTGCACTCGGTGGCGGCCCTGACCAAGCTCTACTCCGAGCAGATCGAATCAATCGACACCGGGCCCATGGAGGCCATCGCAGCCACCGGGGCCTCGGGTCTCCAGGTGCTGCGCTACGGCGTCGTGCCGCAGGTCATCCCGCCCTTCCTGAGCTTCACCATCTACCGCTGGGACATCAATGTCCGGATGTCGACCATCATCGGTTTTGTCGGTGGCGGCGGGATCGGCTACATCCTCAAACCGAGGGTCGATCTCGGCGAGTGGGGTGAGGTGGGGACTCTGGTGTTGCTGATCGCAGGCACCGTCTGGCTCATGGATGTGATTTCCGCGAAGATTCGCGAACGGATCGTCTAGCCGCGATTCGCGGCGGCCGCGAATTGGGGCCTCGTCCCATGCCCACGGCCGTGGATATCAGTTTCAACCTTTCTAACGCAGCGACGCGGGAAGTTTGCTCGGTGCTTCGAACCGGAAGGGTTGGTCGAGCCCATCGATGATCTTCGCGTCGCGGTGGTAGATGTCTTCGCGGAATCCGATCGTCCCATCGGCGCGGACCTCGGCGGTCCAGTAGAGGAGAAAGACGGTCATGGGCTTGGCCAGGGTGACCGTGGTCATCTTCGCCGAGTCGACCACCTTGTCGATCCGGGTGCGATCCCAGCCTTCGTTGTCCTCCAGCAGCAGAGCGGCAAGATCGAGCGGATTCTCGGTGCGGATGCAGCCGTGACTGAAGGCGCGGGCCGAGCGGCCGAAGAGACTCTTTGACGGGGTGTCGTGGAAGTAAACAAAGTAGGGGTTCGGGAAGATGAACTTGATCCGGCCGAGGGCGTTGCTGGGACCAGGTTCTTGTCGGACGCCGTAGGGAAACTTGCCATTGAAATCCACGGTCGAGGGGTCGACGACGGATCCGTCAGAGCGGATCACACTCATGTTCTTTTTCTTGAGGTAGTCGGGATCGCGACGGATGGCGGGGAGGGTTTCCTTGCGTAGAATACCTGGCGGTATCGTCCAGGTCGGATTGATCACCAGATAGGTCATCTCGTCCTTGAAGACGGGGGTGGCGTGGTAGGGCTTGCCGACCTGGATCCGGGTGGTCCACACCCGCTCGCGATCGCGAAAGAGAATGAGTTGGAAACCGGCGATGTCTGCGATGACGAAATCGTCGGGCACGTCGCGGAAAACCCACCGCATCCGTTCCAAGCTGGCGCGGATCTGATCGATCCGATCCTCTATCGAAATATTGAGGGCCTCGTCGGTCTTCGGACCGATCTTGCCGTCGGTGTCGAGGTGGTGGCGATCCTGAAACCGCTTGACGGCCTCCTCGACCTCCTCGTCGAAGAGTTCCGGATCCCCGGCAGTCGTTTCGAGGCCGTCAGTGACGGCGAGGCGGGCCCGGAGCTCGGTGACCCGCGGAGAGCGGTCGCCGGGCTCGAGAACCGGTCCTTCCGAGACGGTCGGCCAGCCGCCGGCCTCGGCGAGCTCGCGATACTCTTTCAAGGCAGCTACGAACCTCCGGTACTCGGTGAGATCGGGGGCGACAGCGATGAGGAACTCTCTGATTGAACCCGTGTCCAGGGCCATGGAAAAAAGTTCGACACCGTCACCGCGTTCGGCGAATTCCCGGCTCAGATTCCACACGGGGTCGATATCTTCGGGGTTGAGCTTGCCGAAGTGGAGGGTAAAGGCGTAGCGCGCGAAGGCATCGGTGAGCAGGAGATCGAGATCCACCAACGAAGTGGTGCCCGTGAGACCCTGCGCTGCGATATCGAGACGCAAACGGATCGCCTCAAAGTGGTAGTCGTTGGGATCGAGACCCTGGTCTGGCGCCTCCTCGATGGCCGTCAGGAGGGTTTCAACCATAGCCGGCCGGGTCCAGACCAAGCGAAAGTCGCGGTCCTGGTACAACTTTGGGATGAGTCGAACCGCTGCGATGGTCTCTTGGCCGACGGTCAACACGCCGGTTTCGTGAAGTGTGTCGATCCGGCCACGAAGGGTCTCCTGGATCTCGTCGGCGACCACCCCGGATGTGGAAAAAAACGCCAAGGCGGCGAAACAAAGCGAGGCAATTGCAGGTCTTTTCATGAGCTGATCTTCGTCCTTTCGAACTCAGTGGTGAGCGCCAATGTACCGTTCCCCGGCCTTGATGGCGACAAAGAGGGTATTTTCCGGGGTCGGCAGGGGACAGGTGGCAAAGGGGGTGAAGGCACACGGCGGGTTGGTGGCGAGATTGAAATCGAGCACAACCTCGTTGGATCCCTCGCTGATCTCGGCGTTGAGGAATCGCCCGGCGCCGTAGGTTGTGTCTCCGGAAGTAGCGTCGCGGTAGACGATGAAGAGGTCTCGCTCTCCGGGTTTCGAGATGTACGGCTCAAGGGACACTGATTCCCCGCCAATTTTGAATTCGAGGATGCCGGGCGCGAGCATCATCGACGGCTCACCGATGACGGTCGGTATCGCGACCTCCTTCGGTTCGGAGTAAGGATCGAGGAGAGCCACCACCCGAAAAGCCGGGTCGAGCCGGTAGCGTTCGAGGCCGTGGAAGTTCCGGCGGATGGGAGATTCAGGATCCTTGACCCTGACACCGATCCGGTCGCCGCGTCCGATGAGATAAAAGAGCACGCGGCCGGTTCGCATCAGATCCGGGGCGCCGGAGGTGTCGATTGCGAGGGTCTGCTCGACTGCGGTTTCACCGTTGACCATGAGATCGCCACCGGGGTACGGAACGAGGGTGACGGCCCCGTCCTCGCCGATGACGAGGCTTGCGACTTCATCGGGCCCGTCCGGCAGGAGGACGGCTGCATCCTCGCCGGACCCAACCGAGTTCGCTCCGGGTGCGAGCCAGAACAACCCGGTCAGGGTCAGCCAACCATCATCGGCGATGAGGTGGGCCTCCCGCGCGGCCCACTGAGCTTCGATTTCGGTTTGGTAGGCGGGATCTATATCAGGCGCATCCCGGGAGCATCCGGTGAGAGCCACAAGAAAGACCAGGATGACGATGGTGGGGGACTGTCTCATGGCGTTGTTGTAGCACATGCGATCAACCCCCAGCTCGACCGAAACCGCACACCGGGACGTGCCGGGCTCGGTCTACTCCCACCGCAGCGCGTCGATGGGATTCAGCTTCGCAGCACGCTGGGCGGGATAGAGACCCGATCCGATCCCGACCGCCATGGAAACCCCGAACGCCAACACCACCGACCACAGGGTGACCACGGTGGACCAACCGGCTGACACGGCCACGATCTTGGAGATCAGGACTCCGACCACGACCCCGGCGAGGCCGCCGAGGACGCTGATGGTGAAGCTCTCCATCAGAAACAGGGTTCGGATGTCCACTTGGCGGGCGCCGACGGCGCGCCGGACCCCGATCTCACGGGTTCGCTCGAAGACCGTGGCCAACATGATGTTGGCGATCCCGATGCCCCCCACAAGGAGCGAGATCCCGGCGATGGCTCCCATGACGATGTTGAAGAGCCGCTGGGTCTTGCGGCTCTGCTCGAGCAGGGCTTCCGGAACCACGAGCTCGTAGTCTTCTTCCCCGCCGTGCAGGCGACCCAGGAGCTCATCCATGAGACGAGCGGTTTCTCCCGGATTGGCGGAGGGCTCGAGGCGGACGATGATCTCATCAAGGGGCGCCTCGAGGAGGGGAAGGTCGAGTTTGCGAATGGCGGTCGATACCGGCAGATAGATGTCGAGATCGGTGGATCCGACGGCCACGCCCTGTACCGAAGAGACCCCGCCGGAACCGGCAAGGACGCCGATGACCTCGAGCCAGAGCTCGTTGACCTTGAGAACCTTGCCGACCGCCTCCTCGTAGCCGAAGAGTTCACGACGGACGGATTCTCCGATGACGCAGACCTGGGCGTGCCGGGCCACATCCACGCCGTCAAAGAACCGACCAACGGTCACTTCGAGGTTGGTGAGCCCTGCGAAGCCGGCATCGACGCCGTGTGCGGTGGCCTTGACGGTTCGTCCTCCCGACAGAACGGTGTAGGGTTCAATCTCGACCCGCGCGCACGTGCGTTCAACGCCGGGGATCGCATCGGCAATCGCCACCGCATCTCGCGGCGACACTCCTGGGGATGTCTCGCGAACCTCCTGAAGCTCTTCGTCTCGCATATCCACGTCGCGCACCAGGATGTTCCGGACCCCGAGCCTTTCGATCATTTCCATGGCCTGCCGTTCGGCGCCCTCCCCGATGGAGAGCATCGCGATGACCGCACCGACCCCGAAAATCATGCCGAGCATGGTCAGCACGGAGCGCAGCTTGTGAGTTGAGAGGTTTTCGACGGCGGTACCGAATGCATCGCGCAGGGTCATGATCCACCACCAGGGAGGACGGGCCCCGTCGATTCTCGGTTTTCATCACTCGGGTCTTCGGCTGTGGTGGGGTCTCGCAACGCGACAAGATCGCCGTCTTCGAGTCCGGAGGTGACCACCACCCTCCCGAAGGCAGCGGGTCCGAGTTCGACCTCAGCAGCCACGAATTTTCCCCGTTGCCAGCGGTAAACAACGGAGGTCCCGTCGAGGCTGCAGATCGCCTGACGGGGAACGGTGATGGCCGAATCGAGGTCGGCAATCGTGATCTCGGCATGGACCCGCGATCCGGGCTTCATGCGTTCGATATCGGTGCTTTCGAGAGCGAGAACCGTGCGGAAGTACTGGACCGGAACGCGGCGGTTTCTGCGCCCCGCCATGGGATCAATGCTCTTGAGGGTGGCCGGGTGGGGGACACCGGGGTCGGCCTCGAGCCAGACCGTCGCGGTTTGGCCTGATTCGAGATTACCGGCATCGGCTTCGAGAACAAAGACCTCTGCCTGCATTTCGGTGAGATCCGGGATCTTGGCGAGGGGACGCCCCGGCCATACCGTGTCGCCGACCCGAACCGGATCCCCGCGCCAATCGCGATCCAGCATGACGATGCCTCCGTGTGGGGATCGAACCTCGAGGGCCGCGAGCCCCTCGTCGGCCTGCTGAACCTTGATGTCCGCCTTGCGCCGCTCGATGGAGAGAAGCGCGATCTCGGCTTCGGAGAGTTGATCTACGATGTCCTGCGACTCGCGGGCGTGGTCGGCCCGGGTTTCGGCGAGCTCGGTGTCGATCTGCGATTCGACGATCTCGATCTTCGAGTAGACGAGATTGTCGGTGGACTGAAACTCCCGTGCGACTTCCAACTCCCGATCCGCCACGTCGGCGTCGCGATCGAGCTTGCTGACGTTGACCTCGCGGGAGGTCTGAGCGCTGCCGAGACGGTGGTCGCTGATCCGTTGGTCGGAAAGCCCGTCCTCACGGTCCTTCTCGAGCTGGCTCGCATCGAATATCGCGATAACCTCGTTCTCCTCCACGACAGCACCATCCGCCACCAGCCAGGCAAGGGTGAACGGCATTTGCGGTTTCATGGGAGCAGTGAGTGGGGTGTTTTGGACGGCAGCGAGATTCCCTTCAGCGGTCACTCGTGCTCGAAACTGGCTGCTCTTGACCCTGAGGGTGGGAACCGTGGGACTCGATCGGCTGAGAAAGCCCGTAACCACCACAGTGGCGCCGAGCACAATGACGACCAGGGCGAATCCTATCAGCGACGTTCTTCGGGTCATTCTCGTCTCTCCAACGAGACCAGATCTCCGGGTTCCAAACCCGCGATGACCTCGACTTGATCCGAGTTGCGATCGCCGAGGACCAGAGGAACGGATCGCCAACCGGTCATGCCGCGGCTGTAGGCCACGGTGAGTCCCTTGTCGCGGAAGACGGCCTCCACCGGAATCAGGACGACATCGTCGTGACGATCGACCTCGACCTCGCCGCGAACCCGCATCCCGGGCCGCATCCGTTCGGGGTCGGTTTCCTCGAGGGAGAGGGTGAGGTGAACGATCTTGAGCGGGTTGCGCCAGCTCTTCTCCTGGACGGCCCTTGAGATGGATTCGACCACCGCGCGGTACTCGTGGTCCGGATGGGCGTCGAGGTGGAGTGAAACCGCCTGGCCTTCACGGATTCGTCCGGCCTCAGCCTCCTCGACCTCGCCGTCGGCCTCCATCCGGCTGAGATCCGGGATCTCGACCACCCGCTCGGCGACCCAACAGGAGTCGCCCACCTTCTTTTTCTCGTTGCGCCAGTTGGCGACGTGGATGACGATCCCGTCGCGGGGTGCCGTTCGCTGCATCCGGCCGATCCCGTCCTGAATCTGCTTAACCTCGGACTCGACCTGGGCGAGGGTCGCCTCGAGTACGCCGAGCTCCTCGTCGCCGGCGCGCCGTGTGGCGTCGATTCTCCTCTTCACGAGGCCCACTTCGAGCCCCGCGAGCTCGAGATCCAACCGAGCCTTGGCGATCTCGTTGTTCGCCCGGAGCCCGAACGGCTGATCGGCGATGAGGCTTGCCTTTCGGAGTCTGGCCTCGACTTCGGCAAGCGCGAGGCGATCGTTGGCCACGGTGACCGCGATGTCCACCTTCTTCTTCTCCACTTCGGTGCGGGCGGAGTCGAGGTCGGCCAGCTTGGTCTGGAGACGTTGCTGGAGCTCCGAAGCGTCGAAGGCGATCACCGGCTGTCCGGTCTTCACCTCGGTTCCCTCATCGGCCATCATGGAGATCTTGAACTGCCACACATCGCGCACCTGAGGTGGGCCGAGGACCGACGAATCCACCGCTCGCAGGGTTCCGGTGACCTCGACTCCGATCACCAGGTCTCCGCGTTCGGTCCGCCGGCAGCCCGGGGGCTCGTGCAGCACTGCCCAGATCACTCGTCCCGCAACCAGCAGGATGACGATCGCGCTGATCGCGAGGACGATCCGGCGACGCATCACGAGGGTCTCTCGGTGATCCGGGCAAGTTTGGCTCCCTCGGCGAGCCCATCGATGAGGATGCAGCTCTGTGCCGAGCAGGCGCCAATCTCGATCTCTGCCCAGGTTCCCTTGCGAAGGAATGCGCGGGGAGGCTCCGAGACGAGATCGACGGCGGATCTGGGAATTAGAAGACTTTCTTCGGCCCGCGCCTCGATCTCCACCAGTACCGACATCCCGGGCACGAGAAGGGCCTCGCCAAAGTCGTTCCCGATCTCGATGGTCACGTCAAATCCGCGTCGTTCGGAGAAGATCCTCTGCTCGCGGGCGATGGGGGTGATCTCAGTGATCCGTCCCTCGAGGTGGAGACCGGGTTCGATGTCCGGGGTACAACGTGCAGCGAGGCCTGGTTCGAGGCGTCCGTCATCGACATCGCTCAAAGTGGCTCGCACCTGGAGTCGCTTGAGATCAGGGATTCTGAGAACCGTCCAACCCTGAAAGAGGGTGTCGCCGACTTGGTACTTGCGGTCTTCCCAGGGGTGTTCATCAACGACAATGATCCCGTCGCGCGGTGCGGTCAGCACCAGCGCCTTGAGCGCCTCCTCGGCAACCGTCAACTCGCGCTCCACCTTGAGGTACTGCTCCTCGCCGACTTGATTTTCGGACTCCACCGCGGTTGCGGTGGAGTGCAGATCGGCCAGCGCTTTTTCGTGATCCGCCCGGGCCTTGGTCGCAGCGAGCTTGACCCTGCTGTGGTCGTATCGACTCCGGATCGATTCCGGAACGGAGGCATCGATCTCGGCCTTGGCAAGGGTGATGCGTGTTCGCTCGACCGCCGCTTCTGCCTCGCGAAGTCGAGCCTCTCCCTGGGCGCGAGTCTGGAGCAGCGTCCTCCGGCTCCGTTGTACGGCGGTGCGTTGCTGGTCCAGGTTGGCAGTGAAGGAGGAGTTGTCGAACTCGAGAACGGTGTCTCCCTCGGCGACCATCGCGCCGTCGGGTGCCAACCATTGGATTTGGAGACGGTGCTCGCTGGTTCGGGGAACCTTGATCTCGGCGCCCTCGATCGCTTCCAGGACTCCGGTCAACAGGTGGCGTTCGACCAGAGTTCCTCGGGAGACACGAAGATCCGCAGGGGAGGAGACCGCGCCTCGGTCCCGACCACAGCCGACGGTTCCACACACCACGCTCATGACGAACATCGCGAGCACGAGCCCGAAACCTTGTTGAGATTGTCGTTTCATGATCACGACTATTCTACGTGATCGCAGCAGCGAGAGTTTATGACTTTCGAGTCGATCTGCAGAAAAGGCTCAGCCGTGGATCGCCCGCTTGTCCACCGCGAGAGCGGCTTCTTTGACCGCCTCGGCCAGGGTCGGGTGAGCGTGACAGGTCCGGGCGAGATCCTCGGCGGAGGCGCGCATCTCCATCGCCATGGCAGCCTCGGCGATGAGTTCGGAGACCCGCGGACCCACCATGTGAACCCCGAGAATCTCGTCGGTCTCCTTGTGAGCGAGAATTTTCACCATTCCGGTCTCGTTGCCCAGGCTCTTGGCCCTTCCGTTTGCTTTGAACATGAAGCGACCGGTATTGAACGGAATCCCGGCATCTTTGAGTTCTGCCTCGGTGCGGCCGACCGCGGCGAGCTCGGGGTCGGTATAGACCACATTGGGAATCACGTGATAGTTGACGTGGGCGGGCATTCCGGCCAAGTGTTCGGCGACAGCCATGCCTTCGTCCTCGGCCTTGTGCGCGAGCATGGGCCCCCGCACCAGATCGCCGATGGCGTAAACCCCCTCCACACTGGTCTGGAGATGATCATCGACCTCGACCCGACCGCTGTCATCGAGCTTGACCCCGATCTTGTCGAGGCTGGCGCCGTTTGTCACCGGGCGGCGCCCGACAGCCACGAGAACGCGGTCGCAATCGATGGTCTGGGTCCCGGTCTTGGCGTTCTCCACGGTGAGCTTGACCTTGGTCTTCATCACCTTGGCGGCGGTGACCGCGGTTCCCAGGAGGATCTCGAGACCCTGGTCGGAGAGTGCTCGCTCGAGGGTCTTGGCCATTTGTTTGTCGGCGAAAGGAGTGATGGTCGGAAGCATCTCGATGACGGTGACCCGCGCGCCGAGACGACGCCATACGCTGCCGAGTTCGAGTCCCACGGCTCCGGCGCCGATGACGACGAGGTGTTTGGGAACCGAGTCAAAGCCGAGGGCCTCGGTGGAGGAGACCACCCGATCTCCGTCGATGGGCAGGAAGGGGAGGTCGATGACGGTGGAGCCCATGGCGAGGCAGATGTGCTTTGCCTCGAGTTCGGTCTCGCCGTCGGCGCCGTGGACAACGACTTTGTCCGCTGCGCTGAGCTCGCCGCGTCCGGCGAAGACCTGCACCTTGTTCTTCTTCATCAGCATGGCGACGCCGCCGGTGAGTTCGCCGACGATGCGGTCCTTCCGCGCCATCATGGCTTCCAGATCGAGGCCGATGTCGCCGATGACGACCCCGTGGTCGCCGGCATGGTTCATGGTCTCTTCGAAGACTTCCGATGACTCGAGCAGCGCCTTGGACGGAATACAACCGACGTTGAGACAGGTGCCGCCCAGGGTTGCGCGCTCTTCGACGAGGGCGACCTTCATCCCCAGTTGGGCTGCGCGGATGGCGCAGACATAACCGCCGGGGCCGGCGCCGATGACGACCAGGTCGAAGTTCTCCATGGCTCAGACCTCCAACAGCATACGTTCGGGATTCTCGAGGCAGTCGACGATCCGCTTGAGAAACGTCACGGCCTCCTTGCCGTCAATGAGCCGATGATCATACGACACGGCCAAGTTCATCATGGGACGGATCGCGATCTCGTCATCGACCACGATTGGGCGTTTTTTGATGCTGTGCATCCCCAGAATCGCGCTGCCCGGCGGGTTCAGAATCGGTGTCGAGAGCAGCGATCCGAAGATGCCGCCATTGGTGATGGTGAAGACCGCGCCCTGAAGATCGGCGATGCCGAGGGTCCGATCTCTGGCCTTGGCCGCGAGATCGCCGATGGCGGCTTCGACACCGGCCACAGACAGACGATCCGCATCTCTGATGACGGGAACCACAAGGCCATGCTCGCTACTGACCGCAATGCCGATATCGTAGTAGTGGTTGTTGATGATTTCATCGCCTTCGATAAAGGCGTTGACGTCGGGAACGGTCTTGAGCCCGTCGACGACGGCTTTGACAAAGAAGGACATGAAACCGAGCTTGACCCCGTGCTTCTGCACAAAGCTGTCTTTGTACTCAGAACGCAGCGTAATGATCCGGCTCATGTCGACCTCATTGAAAGTCGTGAGCATGGCGGTGGTTTGTTGGACCTCGACCAGCCGCTCGGCCAGGCGCTTGCGAAGACGTGACATGGGTTTCCGGCTCTGTCTCTGTCCGGCGTCTAAGACGGCGACTGGTTTCGGAGCCGAAGTGGGCGCCTTTGGCACTTCCCGGGGGACTTCCGATGCCGTTTCCGGTGCGGGCGCCTGCTCCTTCATGAAGGCCAGGACATCACCCTTGAGAATCCGACCGTCTTTGCCCGTGCCCTCGATGGCGGATGGGTCGAGCGCGTGCTCCACGACGAGACGACGCACCGCCGGAGACAGTTGATCCAACCCAGCGGCATCGGTTGGGGCTGTCGCCCGCACGGGCGACTCGTCGGCCTCTGCCCGAGCAGGAGCTGCCGGTGGTTCGGCGGATTCCGTCGGAGTTGCCGCCGGCGATTCTCCAGCCCCGTCCGGATCGATCCGCGCGACGACCTGACCGACCTCGACGGTTTCGCCTTCGGCGACGAGGATCTCGAGCCTGCCGGCGACCTCCGCGGTCACATTCATGGTGATCTTGTCGGTTTCAAGTACGAGGAGGGGTTCCTCCGCCGCGACCGTAGCGCCGTCCTTCTGCGACCACTCGGCGAGGAATCCTTCGGTAATGGACTCGCCGATTTCGGGGATTTTGACGTCAACCGCCATAGCTACCTCCACGCGCCTTGAGTACATCGATCTGAAGATTCTGGGTATTTCAACGTGATGGCCGGTCAGTCGGCAAGGGCTTCATCGACGATGGCCTGCTGCTGCTCCCGGTGCACCCTCGCCGAACCGGTGGCCGGAGAAGCGCTCGGCGCGCGACCGATGTAGTTCACGGGATGGTCGGGGAACGCCTCGAGCAGACGCGGCATCATGAAACTCCAACCTCCGCGATTTGCGGTTTCCTCCTGAACCCAGGCGATCTCCTTTGCTCCGCGATAGGGCTCGGTGATCTGCCGGAACATCTCCTTGTTGAACGGGTAGAACTGCTCGACCCGGACGATGGCGACATGATCGGCGCCCGCCTGCTCCCGACCCGCCTGCAGATCGTAATAGACCTTGCCGCTGCACAGCACCAGACGGTGAGGTTTCTTCGGTGGTGTGGGGTCATCCAGGATCTCGCGGAAATGACCGTTGATGAGTTCGTCCACCGGTGAAACGCACTTCGCGGCCCTGAGAAGCGATTTTGGGGCCATGATGATCAGCGGCCGGCGCAGGTTTCTCTTGAGCTGTCTGCGCAGGGCGTGGAAGTACTGGGATGGCGTCGTCAAATTACAGACCTGGATGTTCTCCTCTGCGCAGAGCGTCAGATACCGTTCGAGATAGGCATTGGAGTGTTCCGGACCCTGGCCTTCATATCCGTGGGGCAACAGCATGACGATCCCGCTGCCTCGCTGCCACTTGTCGAGTGCAGGGGAAATGAACTGGTCGATGATGACCTGGGCGCCGTTGGCGAAATCGCCGAACTGCGCCTCCCAGAGCACGAGCATATTCGGTTCCACCAGCGAGTAGCCATAGTCGAAACCGAGGACCGCCGCTTCCGACAGCATCGAGTTGTAGACGCAGAACCTGGCCTGGTTCTTCGAGATGTGGTTGAGGGGGACGTATTTTTCTTGGGAATGGGTGTCGAACCAGGCCGCGTGGCGTTGGGAAAAGGTCCCGCGCACGCTGTCCTGGCCCGAGAGTCGAACCGGAAGTCCCTCCTGCAACAGGGTGCCGAAGGCGAGGAGCTCGGCGAGCGGCCAGTCGACATCTCCGTGTTCTTCGATGATCTTCTTGATCGTCGGCAGCCGGCGGCCCACCTTTCGATTGAGGTTGAAACCCTCTGGAACGGTGGTCAGAGCCGTGATGACCTCATCGAGAGCGGTCTGGGAAACACCGGTTTCGCCGGGGTCGAAAGTATAAGGATTGTTGAACCCGGTCCACAGGTCGTGGAACGCGTGGACATCGTCGATTTCGATGGGACAGCTCTCTTGAACCGCCCGGTGCTTTTCGATCAGGAGGCTTTGGAGTTGGTCCCGGAATTTTGCGCTCTCATCGAGGGTGATCGCGTGCTCGCCTTCGAGTTGGAGCTGATAGAGCTCTCGGACCGAGGGCCGATTGGCAATCTTCTGATACATCAACGGTTGCGTGAATGCGGGTTCGTCGCCCTCATTGTGACCATGACGGCGATAGCCGAGGATATCGACCACCACATCGCGGTGGAATTCCTGGCGAAACTTGACTGCCATTTCGACAACCCAGGCAACCGCCTCGGGATCTTCACCGTTGACATGGAAGATCGGAGCTTCCACGAGCTTGGCGATATCGGTGGAATAGCGCGACGATCTCGCCTCGCTCGCCGTGGTGGTGAATCCGATCTGGTTGTTGATGATGATGTGCACCGTACCGCCGGTGCGATAGCCGGGGAGCTGAGAAAGATTGAGGGTCTCCGCCACGAGGCCCTGCCCGGCAAAGGCAGCGTCGCCATGGAGCAACAGCGGGATGACCTTGCATCGCTTCTCGGCGTCGTTGCGACGCCGTTGCTTGGCACGTGCCCTTCCCTCGACCACGGGGTCGACGGCCTCCAGGTGGCTCGGGTTCGCGGTCAGACTGATATGCAGTTGTTGCCCCGAACTCGTCGTGTAGTCGGAGGAATAACCCCGGTGGTACTTGACATCGCCATCGGCGTAGTCGGTGGTCTTGAGGTTGTCCTCGAACTCGTGGAAGACGAGATCGAGGGGTTTGCTGAGAATGTTGACCAGCACGTTGAGGCGCCCGCGGTGGGCCATGCCCATCACGACTTCCTCGGCACCGGTTTCTGCAGCGATATCCATAAAGAAGTGGAGAGCAGGGATCGCCGCCTCGATGCCTTCGAGGGAGAATCGTTTCTGGCCCTGGTAGCGGGTGTTGAGAAATGATTCAAATGCCTCGGCGTGCATGAGTTGCTCGAGGATTCGACGTTTTTTCTCGTTGGCCACCTCGGGTTCGTTGAGCACCGGCTCCATCTGGTTTTGGAGCCAGCGCCGAATCTCGCGGTCCTGGATATGGATGTACTCGACGCCTATTTTTCTGCAATAGCACTCACGAAGATAGGTGATGAGCTCGCGCAGAGTGATCCGGCTTGGTCCACCAAGGTGACCCGTATCGTAAACGCGGTCGAGGTGTTCCTCGCCAAGACCGTGGGTCTCGAGGTCAAATATCGGATCGTGGAGATCGCCGTCGCCGAGGGGATCGAATTCGGCGATGAAATGGCCGACGTTTCGATAGGCGAAGATGAGACCTGCGACCTTGCTCTGATCGGCAGCTTCTTGTGACGAGGGCATCCCGGACCCGGCGCCGAATTCGAAACCCGAGAAGAAAGCCTGCCATTCATCCGCGAGCGAAGATGGGTCTTTCTTCCATTGCTGATACAGCTCATCGACGTATTCGGGGCTTGAGAGGAGTGCGAGGCTGTTCGAACCGCTCTTGGACGATGGTTGTGCCACCCTGAGTTGCTCCTTCGCGAACGAGTCTCCGCTACCGAGTTTTCAACAGCGATGCCTCAAGGATTATGCCATTTCTGGGTCCAAAAAGCCGGTTCCGGTCACGGGGGCCGAAAACTGAACCTCGGCCGCCGCTTTCCCGTTAGACTATCCGGAGGGGGAGTCATGGCCAAAACATCGACCGTTGTCTGGAGCCTCATCGGTACCGTGATCGCTGTTCTCGGCATCCTGGGTCTGATCTACGGACCCGACATGTACCGCCAGGGCAAGGCGCTGGTCGGACCCATCGTCGACATTGCCCAATCCGAGGAGCGTCTCACCGAGATGAACAATGAGATTCCCTTCGACGAGCCCTCGGACGGAACCATCAGTAACGATCGCTTCACCGTCTTCCTCGACATCCGGCGTGATCTCCTTCCCCGCTATCTCGAGTGGCAGGCGATCGAACGGCAGCTCGAACAGGGCGAGCCGGAGGATTGGGAAACCGGGATGGAGGTTCTCAAGGCGATCCAGGGTGCGATGACGATGCAGATCGAGACCCTGCGGAAGCACGGGATGTCGCCGGCCGAGTTCATTTGGATCGAGGATTCAACCTATGTGAACTGGGCGGAACATGTGACCGACGTGATAGATGGGAGCATCGTGTCCGAAAAGCTGCGCGAAACCGCGGTTTCCGATATGGAGGCCCTGGCCGATCTCGAACGGCGGTATGGATCTTCGCGAGCCACCAGAGAGTTCGCGGCTGTTCTCGATGCCCGGCTGGATTCCCTCGACAACCCGGGTGCACCAATGGTCGAGGGTGTGCCGGAGGCGAATTCCACACTTTTCTGGGACCATCGCGACGAGATCGTCGAACTCGATCTTGCCAGGTACAGCGAACTCCACGACATCATCCGAGGCAACAACAACGTCAACATCAACATCCACGGTCAAGCGGACGAGGACTAGGGCGTCCTCCCGCTCAGTCCTTTGAAGGCAACCACTCCGGTCGCGAGACGCCGAGGGCGTGAAACCGCTCCCAAAGGGCGGGCGTTGCAGCTCTGGCCTCGTCGGCGATGATCACCGGATCAACAGCGGCGAGCCGGTGGTCTTCCATGACGACTCGCCCGCGTGCAATCGTGTGACGCACGGGTGACCCGGCGAGCCCGTAAACCATTTGCGCAAAAACATTTTCGGGATTCAGCGGGGTCGGCGGCGCCTGGTCGAGAGCACAGAGATCGGCGGGCGCACCGACCTCGAGGCAACCGAGCTGGGGCTCATCGAGGAACCTCCCTGCGACCTCAGCGTTGACGGCGAGCATCTCCGGAACGACGGTGAAACCCGCCGTAGGATCCCGCCGACCGCCGCGGACACCGAGGAAGGCGGCGCGCAGGGATCCGAGGATGGTCGACGACATCCCATCGGTGCCGAGCCCGATCCGACAGCCATCGGCCGCGGCACCGTCGAGGTCGAGCCGTCCGACGCCGTTGTTGGCGTTGGACTCGGGGTTGTGAATGATGACCGCACCACGATCCGCGAGAAGCCGGCGATCATCGCTGCCGAGGTGAATGCAGTGAACCGCCAGCGTGCGATCGTCGATGAATCCCCAGCGTTCGAGCCGTTGCACGGGGCCGTTGTCGTAGACCACCTTGGACACTCTGAGATCGATGGGATCCTCCGCGACGTGGATGTGGCAACCCATCCCGGCGAGGCGTGAATCGGTGGCCGCCTGAAGGGTTTCATCATCCACAGTGAAGCTGGCGTGAAAGCCGAGCATCCCACGGATCCTGGCATCATCGCGACGACTCGCGAAGAATGCGAGGTTTTCTTCCAGACCCTCGAGTGCGCCGTCGTGGCCGTTGCGATCGGTGATCTCGTAGCACAGAACGGCTGAGAGTCCGGCGCGGTCCACCGCTTGGGCAATGATCTCCAGACTGCCGCCGATCAGCGTCGGCGACGCGTGGTGGTCAAAGACCGTGGTGACCCCCCAGCGGATCGACTCGGCAAGTGCCAACTCGGCGGAAATGCGGATGGTATCCGCGTCAAGTGCGCGATCAAGCCGCCACCACAACCCGTCGAGGATCTCGCCGAAGTCGCCCATTTGCCGGCCCGGGTCCAGCCCGCGCGCGAGGCTCGAGTAGAAGTGGTGGTGAAGGTTGACCAGGCCGGGAAGGACAAGACCGCCATGGCCGTCGAGGATTCGGGCGTTCGGGTACTTTCCGGTGATCTCGGAAGCGTCTCCGAGATCGAGGATTCGATCTCCCTGCCACGCCACGGCGCCGTCGGTGAGTACGCGGGGCGCCCTGAAAGCCGTGACGATGGTTCCTCCGACAAGAATCGTCACCGGTGGCGAGAATCCGGGATTCTCGTTCATTCCAGACCTCGTTGGATCCAGCGGCCACAACCCGCCGGGGCAAAGAGCTCACGCCCATCGGGCTTGCGTTCGAATACCGCTTGACCTCGAACATAGGTGGCTCGGACCCGGCCGGTGAACTCGTGTCCCTCGAACGGCGTGTAGCGGTTGAGGTTGTGCAGTTCGGAACCCACCACCTTCCAACGGACGTTTTCGTCGAGAACCACGAAGTCGGCATCATAGCCCTCGCGAAACGCACCTTTTCGATCCTCGATGCCGAAGAAGCGGGCGGGATGGGCGGCGGTGAGCTTGACCAGCTGTTCGAGGGTGATCCGGCCCGCGGAAACTCCCTCAGAATAGAGATAGGGCAGGAGGGTTTCAACACCTGGGACCCCACCGTAGTCGGTCCAGATCGCCCCCGTATTCTTCTCCTCCGGCCATTGCCCCGGCGCGTGGTCGGTGGCGACGAACGAGATTTCGCGCTCGGCGACGCCCCGCCATAGGCGCTCGCGATCCGCCATGGACTTGACCACCGGCGCGGTCTTGAGCAGTGAACCCTGGCTCAGGAAATCGTCCAACGTGAATTGGAGGAAATGGGGACAGGTTTCGGTGCTGATCGCCACCCCGTCTTTCCGGGCTTCGGTGATGAGGTCGAGGGCGGCGCCGCTCGAAAGGTGGACGATGTGGACCTGCCCGCCGGTCGATCGTGACGCTTCGATGAGTTCTCTCACCGCCACGACCTCGCCCAAGGTCGGTCGCGAGGCGGCGTAGTCCGCAGGCTCGTTCCCTCCCTGTTGGCGGACCCCGTTTGTGAGTTCGCGGACAATGGTCGAGTCTTCGGCATGGACCCCGACCGGAATCCCCAACTCCTCGGCAGCGACCAGGACCTCGCGGATCCGGCCATAGTCGAGCGCGGTGAAGCTCTCCATCCCCGACAGACAATAGACCTTGATCGCCGCGACACCGGCCTCCACGAGATCGGCGAGGTTTGCTCGCCAATCATCGCGGGCCATGGCGTTGCCCGAGACACCACCCCAAAGCATGAAATCGACATGGGCTTTGGTCTGGATCGCACGGACTTTGGTTGCGAGTGCCTCGGTATCGGTGATGGGTGGCAACGAGGTGCACGGCATATCGACCACGCAGGTTACGCCGCCCGCCGCGGCAGAGGCGGTGCCGCTGGCGAAGTCCTCACGATGAGTGAACCCCGGATCGTCAAAATGAACATGTCCGTCGATGACCCCTGGGAGCGCCAGCGCGCCGCGGAGATTGACCCACTGTTCGCCACCTGCGGCGGTCTCGGTTCCGGCGGGGAGGATCTCTTCAAAACGGCCGTCATCGACGACGATCTCGACATCCTGAACCTCGTTACCACCCGCGGGAATCCTCATGTTGACGAATCGTGTTCGCATTCAGCCTCCGTTGGGATCATTGTAATGGGGAGGCCACAGTATCGGGAGACCAATGGTCCTCATCCAATCGCATTCCTGAAACGCGTCGCCAGCCCTCTACAGTCTGTGGATCAACCATTCCGGCTGCGCCTCCGGCCTCGGCAGGTGGGGCATGGATTCGGTCAGACCACGAAGGAGGGCGATCATGATCGCCGACTCCGGTGTCGTGTCGATCTTCATGACAGCCGGATTTCCGTCGAGGACCAACTGGTGGGTCCTTCCCTCGAATCTGCCCTGGATCGCCGGCAGATCGTCGATGGTCAGCAGCATGAATGCGTTGTCGAGTTCGGTCTCGAAATCCCCACGATCGAAAAAGACCCGCGGTTTATCACGCCACGGCCTTCCGATGGTCGGGCAGAAGGTCGCGCAGTTGCCGCACTCGTTGCACAGATCAGCCATCACGGCGACCTGGGGGATCTGTTCGGGAGCGGTGAAGCTGTCCCCCTGGATGCGTCTTGAATCGGAGAATGGGGGTGACGGTTCGAGGAAATACGTCGCGATGGCGCGGTTGGGACAGACCCCGTCACAGGTGCTGCACAGGTGATCGCAGTCAAGGCAACGCGCCGCCTCGCGAGCCGCTGCATCGGGTTTGAGCGTGTCGATCACCTCGTCAAATCCCTTGTGATCGATTTCTTCACGTCGGGGAATCTCCACCCGGGGAAGACGGTGGGCCCGGCGGGCGAAGAGATCGACCAGTTCGGCTCGATCCAGCGAAACTCGGGGATCTCGACGATCACGGGAATTGACAAGCCCTTCGCGATCCATGATGGATCTCGCGATGATCTGGCCGTCGCCGCACGCATCAACGATATTCGACGGCCCGGGGTCGCGGAGATCGCCACCGGCGTAAACCCGCGGCAAAGAGGTCTCCAGCGTCTCCTCGTTGACGACCAGGTAGCCCGAAGATGAAATCCTGACGTTGCTGCCTTCGAAGACTCCGAGATCCGCCTGCTGGCCGATGGCCACGATGAGGGTGTCGAGTCCGAGGGTAAGATCCCCGCCGGGCACCTCGACCGGACGCGGTCGTCCCGATGCATCGGGCTCCCCGAGTGCCATGACAGCGCACTCGAGGGCCTGGATCTCGCCGTTCTCAGCGAGGATTTTCCGTGGCGCGACGAGTTCGCGAATGGTGATTCCCTCGGCGAGGAGATCTTGGATTTCTTCCGGGTGGGCGGGCATCTCATCAATGGTGCGGCGGTAAAGGACTTCCACCGTTCCGTCGCTCAGCCGTCGAGCCGACCGGGCGCAGTCCATGGCGACATCACCGCCGCCGATGACAGCGACTCTCCGACCGAGCTCAACGGGCACGCCGTGACGAGCCTCCCGCAGGAAATCGAGCCCGTCCAACACGCCCGCGGCCCCTTCGTCCTCGAGCCCGAGGCGAAGCCCGCGCTGGGCGCCTGCTGCGACGACGACATACAAGAAACCATCCCGCAGAAGATCCTCGAGGCTGAGGTCACGCCCGACGGAAATGCCGTATCGCACCTCGACTCCCAGAGCCACGATGGCTTCGAGATCGCGGCGGACCGCTCCCGAGGACGTGCGGTATCCAGGGATGGTCGCCGAGACCATTCCACCACCTTCATTCCTTGACTCGAAGAGCACGACCCGAACGCCGCCACGGGCGAGCTCGGCTGATGCTGCTAGTCCGCAGGGTCCGGCCCCGATGACAGCCACCCCGGGAGATTTGGAATCGGAGGGCACCGGTTGGATATCGAGATGGGAGTTGTCCATGGCGAATCGTTTGATCTCACGGATCGCCAACGGCTGATCGAGGTGGGTTCGCAGACAGACCGGCTCACAGGGATGATGGCACGCTCGGCCCAGAATCGCGGGGAGGGGATTGTCCTGCGCAATGATCGCCGCCGCCCCGTCGACATCACCAGCGGCCACCCGACGCATATAGCCGGGTACCTGCTGGTTCACGCTGCAGGCGTCGGTACACGGCGCTTCAATGCAATCGAAGAACCCGAGGGATCGGCCGGTCTTGGTGTGCTGTCGCCGGTAGCTGCCGTACACGAGTTCGGGATCGTCCCGCAGGCTGTCGGCGTAGATCTCGAGGTTGTGCCTGGCCGCATCGTGGACGCTTTGTGTGTCACCGGCGGTTGTGATGATGAGTTCATCAAGACCGGCGGCGCCGGTGCGATCGAGGGCGGTATCGATTTCCTCGAGATACTGTCCGAGCCTGAGATATCCTCCCGGGCGCAGAAGATCAGAACAGGTCGTGATCGGTCTCAGCCCGGAAGCGAGGAGAGCCGGAGTGTTGAATGCGTCAGCTCCGCCGGCAAAAGAGATGTCGAGTTTCTCCTCGGCGTCATCGCCGAGACGCCGGGCGAGTTCAACCGCAAGGGCGTGCAGGGGACGTCCCGAAAGATAGGCCGTGGCCTCGGTGGTCGAGAACTCGGGGCACCTGTTGGCGACCGGCAGCGTATTGCAGAGCTTGATGCCGAATCCGAGTCCTCGCTCATCACCGAATCGCTGCAGACGGTCGATGAGAGCGATGGCATCGGGATACCCGATATCGGTGTCGAAGGCCGGTCGATGGGGTTCGACCTTGGTCCAGTGGAGTTGATCGACGAGGATTTCTCTCACCGCCTCGTATCCGAGCAGCGTGGGGTTGAGCTTGACCGCAGTGTGGAGGCCCCAGGATTCGAGGAGGTGCTTGGCGATGGCGCCGATCTCCTCGGGTGGGCATCCGTGGAGGGTGGACAGGGTCACGCTGTCGGCGATTCTGCCGGGGACTTCGAGATCGAGAACACAGGGAAACGCTTGAGCGACCTCGGTCACGCAGCACTCGAGTTCCTCGCCCGGATGGGTCATGTGTTCGAGATACCAACGCATGTTCCGCTGTTGTAAGCCATCGAGGTCGTAACCGACGCTGAGGTCGAAGAGAACGCCTGGGTCGTTACCCTCGAATCCGAGTTCGGCGTGCAGCGTGTGGATCAGGACCCACGCGGTGAGGTATTCGCTGAAGGACTCTCGGACCGTCAGCTCCTGTGACCACTCGATGTTGTAGCCCTCGTCCTGCATGTCGATGCACGGCTTCGACACCTCGATCCGGTCGAGGGTCTGAACCGTCTTGAGTTCGATGACCCGAGCTCCGCATAGCCACGCGACGACGATGTTCTGCGCCAATTGGGTATGGGGACCGGCGGCGACTCCGATTGGTGTCTGCAGCCTCGTGCCGCGAAGGTCGAAGGTGAATCGGTCGGTGGCCCGCGGTTTGAACCAGAGTTCGCGGGGGATGCCGAAAACCGAACCGGCGTCGTCAATTTCACGGGCGATCCACGCGGCGAGGCGCTTCGCTCCGAGCGGATGAAAACGATCGCTCATGATCCTCGTTTGAATCGCCGGGACACGCCTCAACGCCTCCCGCTCTTGTCGTGGTACATGAGGTGATCGGCCCGAACCATCGCCGCCGATGGATCCCCGCCGGATTCGAGTTCGGTCACGCCGACGGCGAGCGAGACGGCTGGTTTCTTGTTGTCCGAGGCACCCATGAGCGACCTGATTCGCTCGATTCTCGGGCCGACGCTCTTCTGAACCATTTCGGGTGCGATGACGAGAAACTCATCGCCGCCATAGCGCATGACGATATCCTGCGGCCGAAAGGCCTCGACAAGCAGGTGCGCCAGTCGTTGCAGGACCGCGTCACCGATGGGATGACCAAAGCGGTCGTTGATCATTTTGAAATTGTTGATATCGATAAAGATCAGCGCCGCGCCCGTCGAGGTCGCCCGATCCATGAAAGGTCGCAACGCCCGCCGATTGGCAAGCCCGGTCAGTGGGTCGGTGTCCACCATCTGGCTCAAACGATCCTGCGACTCGAGCAGTTCCCGATTGGCGTAACGCAGCTGGTCCTCGCTTCTGTCCGCAACCGCGGCGAGACAACTCAACGCGAGGATGAGCTCGAGCCAGGCGTCCATGAAGGACGTGAGGTGCAGGAAAGGGAACAGAACCGGCTTGTCGATAAGAGTCGGAGCCATGGCGATCGCATAGAAGAGAAAAACCGAGCTCTGGAGCACGAATGCCCACCCGAGCCAGCGGGAGACCTGGGACCTGGGCCTGCGGAGAACGATCCACCCGCCCGCGGCAAAGAGGACCGCGACCATGACGCTTTGGGCGAACTGGGCCACCACAAGTTGTCTCGCCACCGCGGCGACCGAAATGCTCCACACGCCAATGAGAACCGCCAGAGGAGCGGGACGAATACGCGGTTCGGCTCCGGGTCGGACGTGATTTCTTGCACCCGAGACCATGAACACCGCAAATGCTGTTTTGCCGGCGAGATAGAGAAAGAGGGTCAGGCGGAGGGGCATCCCTCCACCGCCGTACAACGAACTGTAAAGCACCGCGCCGAGGGCGACGGCATCGGAGAACCACGCCGCCGACCACAGCCGCACTTCTTCGAGGCGCACGGTTTTCCTCAGCAGCAGGAAGTAGACCAACAGCGTGGTGACCACCGAGAACTGTACGGCGATGGAGAGTTTGGCGGCTATGGCGGTTTCGGGTGACATCTTTCGCCGTCAACTATACCTCTGCGGTGGATTCGAATCAGAAAGAGCGGTGGAAAAGGCTACACTTCATGCCTACCGAATCCCGGGGGTGACTGATGTCTGGCACAATTCGACGTATTGCGATCAATACCGGGGGAGGGGATGCGCCGGGACTCAACGCCGTCATCCGGGCGGCAGTGTTGTCTGCCGTCGAGCGGGGATGGGACGTGCTCGGAATCCGGCGCGGCTACACGGGGCTGCTGGACACCAGCAAAATCATGCAGCTCGATCCTGATGCCGTACGCGGCATTACCCACACCGGGGGCACCATTCTCGGCACCACCAACAAGGGCAATCCGTTCGAGTTTCCGGTCACCCTCCCGGGACAGGCGACCACTCTCGTCGACCGGTCGGACGAAGTTGTCGAGAACTACCACCGTCTGGGGATCGACGCGCTCATTGCCATCGGCGGTGATGGCTCCATGCGGATCGCCAGCCGTTTTGCCGCCAAGGGGATCCGGGTTGTCGGCGTCCCCAAGACCATCGATAACGATCTCACCGGCACGGTCGTGACCTTCGGCTTCGACACCGCGGTCACCGTCGCCACCGAGGCGATCGACCGGCTGCACTCCACCGCCGAGGCCCACGAACGGGTGATGGTGGTCGAGGTCATGGGCCGGTACGCCGGGTGGATCGCTCTGCATTCCGGCGTCGCCTCGACCGCCGATGTGATCCTGATCCCGGAGATCCCGTTCGACATCGATTTGGTGTGCGACAAGATCTCCGACCGCGAGGGCCACGGCCGCCGGTTCTCGATCGTGGTGGTTGCCGAGGGCGCCCGCGCCAAGGATGGTGGAACGATCATCATGAAGGAAGAGCTCGGGCGCGAGGTTCGGCTTGGTGGGATCGCGGAGAAGGTGGCGAACCAAATCGAGGAGCGCACCGGAAAGGAGACCCGGACCGTTGTGCTCGGTCACATCCAGCGCGGTGGACGCCCAACCACCTTCGACCGGCTCCTCGCCCTCAGGTTCGGGGCTGCGGCGGTTCGACTCATCGAGAAGGGGACCTTCAACCACATGGTGGCCCTCGATCCGCCGCGGGTGCTGGCGGTCCCACTGGAGGTGGCCACCAGCCGGATGAAGACCGTGCCGATCGATTGCGACACCGTCCTCACCGCCAGAGACGTAGGGACCTCGTTCGGCGACCGGCCGGCGTGAGCGGAAGGGGAAGAGGTGAGGTTTTGACGTAAGACGTCTAACCCTCTCACGTCTCACCTCCTTACCCTCCGAGAATGCTAGACTTACCCGGCGATGATCGTCTCAGCCTGGTACGACGGACACAGCACCTACGGGGTGCGCATTCTCGACCGGGAAGTGAGCCTCTGGTTCAGACCCGAGTGGGAGACGGTGGAGATTTGTCTGCCGGACCGTGCCGAACCCGTCGAAATACCCCTCACCGAAAGTTTTTGGCACGGGTCACCCGAACTCCGTTCACCTCGGATCAAAGAATTCTTGATCCGCTACGATCTGGTTGGTTGGCCAAAGAAGCATCCGCCACAATTCGAACTCGAACCCCTCGGAGGAGGCGTTTTTCGGCTCAATTGGCTGACGAGGGTTGAGGGACAACGAGCACTCCCGCTCGACGTCTGATCGTCGTCGGCCGGGTCGGCCCAGCTCAGTGTCGTTGGAGATCCACCGGCGCCACCATCCGACCGTCCAGACTTCTGCTGTCGGTCACTGATCCATAGACGACGAGCGGACCATCGACAACCACCTCGAGATCAAAGCTCTCGGGCTCGAAACAGCCCTCAAAGGGACGACCCATCGGCGCGAGGCTGAACTGCTTCCACCGTCCCGCCTCGATCACGAACTGATGGGGAAGGGCGACGGCACGGTTGTTGATCCTGATGGCGCGTTGGGGCTCTTTGGGTAGGTACAACGCAACTGTGACCGGTTCGACTCCGGGGTTGGCAAAGCCGACATCGGTGGTGAAAGCGGGTTCGCCGCAGGGATTTCGGTGCCATAGCAGGGCTGGGAGCAGAAGGGTGGTCGGTCCGGAAAGCTCGCTCACGCGAACCGCACCCACCGACTGTCCTTCACCGGAAAGAACGCCCGTGGGTGTTGCCTCGCCGGCATCGAGATGGCGTACCAACCGAGCGGTGACCCGAACCGGGCCATCGGCGTGGAGCTTGAGGGCGCCCAGGACTTCATCCGCACACCCGAGATCCGTGGCGAGACCCGACGCGGTCCAGAGCACCGCTGACTGAGGAGGAACAACGCGGGTCGGCGACATGAACTGGCCGCAGGGGGTGGGTCGACTGACCCTCCCGGGCAGCAGTTCGGCGATGGCCACCGACACCGGATCCAGGGTCGGGTTAACGAGATACACCTCGGTCGACCAGCGCGAGCCGTCGGGATTCTCGGCGTTGAGGGCAAAGACGGGGAGAATGAGTTCCTCAGCCAGTCCAATCACCGGCATCACAAACAAAATCAGGGTCAGTACGAGGATTCGAATCGCCATGTCACTCCAATGGGTTGGCGGCGTCAGACGCACCGCTCCCTGCACTCTACTACGGAAGCCGCCGCAGATGTGTTGGTACACTCTCGAAGATGGCGCCCGGTCTCGGCGCTTCAGGAGGTCCCATGGCACTACCGAGCGGCGCATACGCTCCGATCCCGACACCACTGGATGCCGGAGGTTTGCTGGATCCGGTCGCCCTGGATCGTCATCTCGGATTTCTTGCCGATGAGGGACTCGACGGGGCCTTGATCATGGGGACCAACGGTGAGTTCCCATCGTTTGAAGTCAGTGAACGATTGGCCTTGGCTGAGGCCGCCGCCCGGTTCGCGCACGGATTGTCGCTGATGCTCGGCGTCGGCTCGAGCGCGCTGCCGGAGGCGATTCAGCTTGTCCAGGCAGCTCGGCATTTCGGCTACTCGTCGGTGTTGCTTCCACCGCCGTTCTACTTCCGCTCAGCACCGATCGAGGGCTTGGTCGCGTTCTTCCGAATGGTCCTCGACTCCGCCGAGATCCCGGTCTTGCTCTACCACATTCCGCAGGTGACCGGGATCGAGATTTCGGATGCGATCCTCGACGGGGTCGCCGACCATCCCCGCTACGGTGGGGTCAAGGACAGTTCCGGCAAGCTCGATGAGATCGACAGATTCACCTCCAGGCCCGGTGATCGCTCGTACATGGTCGGGCACGATCGGCTTTTATCGACGGCGCGAGCTGCCGGGGGAAGTGGCAGCATCACCGCCTCGGCCAGCGTGGTTCCGGCGCTCGTAGCGGCAGCCCAACAGAATTCCGAACGACAGCCCGACCTCGATGTTGTCAGAGATCTCCTCGAGAAGTACGGCCTCGGTCCTGCGGTCAAGGCGATCCTTCGGAACAAGGGCTTCGGCGATTTCCGAACCCGACCACCACTGCTCGATCTCGACGACGAATCCGCCGACCGACTCATCGAGGAGTTCAAAACACTCTGAGCTGCCGGGGGGAGTAGTCGCAAAATGGGCTGAAGTTTTCAACGACAGGACCATTCCCAAGCTCATCATCCCTTGGCTCGTCGAGAGTGAGGTCTCCTGGCCAAGAACCCATCACAGTTTTACCGCAAAGACCGCGATGATCGCAAAGACCATCGCAAAGGACATCGCATGATTGAGCCATCGCACCATCGCGGGAGCTCATCGAGGGTCGAGCACTCAGGTTCGCTGAAACGAATCACTCAGAGAGGTCTTTCTTCAAGCCGGATGCCACCATCCGACTCCTGTTGCGATGACTTCTTGAAATGGTCTCTTTGCGATGGCCATAGCGGTCGTAGCGTTCTTTGCGGTGAAACTGCAGTGGGAATGTGCGATGACACTCTGGCGCAGCCCTCTAACCGATGGTCAATACGACCTTGCCGAAGGCTTCTCCCGAGGCCAACCGTCGGTGGGCATCCGCAACACGATTCATTGGGAAAACGCTGTCGATGACCGGCCGGAGTCTTCCGGCCTGCAGGGCATCGCCGAATCGGTCGAGGAACGAACTCACGATCTCGGCCTTGCGCTCGAGGCTGAGCGCCCGCAGGGTCGATCCGATGATCCGAATCCGTTTTGACAGCAACCGGCGCAGATCGAGGTCGCCCGTCATTCCGCCCATGAGACCGATCACCACCAGCCGCCCCTCGGTTGTCAGCACCTTCAGATTCTTCTCCAGATACGGTCCGCCGATACAGTCGAGAACGACATCGACCCCGCGCGTCTCGGTGGCTTCCAGGCAAACGCTCTCGAAATCCCGGTCGCGGTAGTTGAGGGCGAGATCGGCGCCGAGTTCGGTGCAGCGACGACAGCGGTCATCGGAGCCGGCCGTCACGAAGACGCGTGCTCCTGCATTCTTCACGAGTTGAATCGCCGCGGTTCCGACTCCGCCCGATCCGCCGTGGACGAGGGCCGTTCCGCCGGTTTTCAACCCACCGAGCATGAAGAGGTTGAGATACGCCGTGAGATAGACCTCCGGGAACGCGCCGGCCTCCTGATCAGAAAAGACCTCCGGCACCGGGAGCAGTGATCCCCGATCGATTACCGCCTCCTGAGCCTGGCCCCCCCCGGCGACGAGCGCCATGACACGGCCGCCCGCCTCGAGACTGGTCACTTCAGAGCCGAGTTCAGTGATCGATCCCGAACACTCGAGTCCGAGGATGTCCGAAATTCCGGGAGGTGGAGGATACAGACCACGGCGTTGCAGGAGATCTGCGCGGTTGAGCCCCGCCGCACCGACCGCCATTCGAATCGAACCTGATCTCAGCTCCGGAGAGACACGATCTTCAATCCGAAGCACACTTTCGTCACCATGATCGCTGCAAACCACGCTTTTCATACACGGAGCATAGCCCAGGTACAATTCAGCCTGCCGACGACCCGCCGCGAACGGCAGTCTGCAGGCTGAATTGTGGAGGCTTGAATGATCGATCAGCGTGATCTCGAAACTTGGGCAGGGTTCCTTCTCGAACATTCCGTGGGCGGCGTCGTTCCCGGAGACCGGGTCATGATCAAAGGGGAGCCGGTTTGTTGGCCGCTCATGGCGGTGCTTGAAAGAAAGACCATCGAAGCGGGGGCCGTGCCCGATATCTGTCTCGTCGCCCCCAACAACGATCGTGGTCGGGTGTGGTCGGCGGCCATGGGCCGGGCGGCCTCGCCCGAGCAGCTCGCAAAGGTCCCGGACTGGCACCGTGAGCGATATGAAAGCATGACCAAGTACATCGAGATCCTCGGAGGCGAGGATCCGAGCCAGTACATGGGACTCGATCCGGAACAATCCCAGGCCCTCGCTGCGGCCGATCGTCCCTATTCCAACATCCGTCTGTCGAAACCCTGGGTCATCACTCTTTATCCGACACCGGCTTTCGCCGCGCTCGAGGGGATGACCGTCGAGGAGTTCGAGGACTTTATTGTCGGCGCTTCGACGGTGGATCCGAGGCCCTTGCGAGAGGCTGAAGAGCGGATCGCGCCGTTGTTGGACGACGGCTCCGAGATCACGATTGCCACGAGACACCCGCGTCAGGACCGAGAACTGGTGTTGCAGATGGGGATATCCCAGGGCCACGCTGCGCTCTCCTACGGCCTGCGGAATTTTCCCGACGGAGAAGTCTTCACGAGCCCCGATGCATCCAGCGTCGAGGGTGAGATCTTCATCGATCTGCCGATCAACTCCGGCGGCAACGACATTTCCGGGATCTACCTCAGGTTTGAAGGCGGAAAGATCGTCGAGTATCGAGCCGATGAGGGCCACGAACACCTGACGACGATCATCGAAACCGACGACGGTTCCCACCGGCTCGGCGAGGTGGCGCTCGGGATGAACCCGGGCCTCGATCGCGTACTCAAACACCCACTCTTTGTCGAGAAGGTCGGGGGCACCCTTCACATCGCTATCGGCGCCAGTTATGAACACTGCTATGTCGAAGATCCCGGCTCTGATGAGGGGCGCGAGCGGATCGCCCAGCTGGAAGCCGACGGAGTGCTCAATCGCTCGGCCCAACACGTGGATATTGTCACCGATTTCCGACCCGGAGGGTGCGGCGTCTCGGTTCACATCGACGGCGTCGAGCTGGTGCCGCGCGATGGGGTCTGGGTGGCCGCCGGCTGAGTCGTTTCGAGGTCCGAGTCCGTATACGTTTCGGCAGCGTCGGAATCTGCGGCGCTTTCCAGGCGTTCGAGGCATCGAGGGCGCACCGTCGCTCAACATTGGAGTCAAGATGGCAACCGACAGTTCCAACCCGTCCACCACCGAGGGTGGATTGCGTGATCTCACTTCGATCACCCCACCCAATATCTTCAAGGAACTCCAGAAGGGGGTCCTCGGGCAGAGCACATCGCTGCGATACACCTCGGTCGCGGTCTACAAGCACACGACCGGGAAGGTCCCGGGAAACATCCTGCTTATCGGCAACTCGGGAACCGGCAAGACAACCATCATGAACAACATCCAGCGGATGTACCACGAGGTTGAAGAGTACCGCCCGTTCAGAGCGATGACCATCATCAATGCAAACCTCTTGGTGGACGCGGAACGCCTCGAGTTTCAACCGGCGAGACTCCTCACCGCCGTTGAGCAACGCGCCCGCGCGCTCGTCGGAGAGAAGCCGACAGCCGAGGAACTCGTCGCCACGATGGAACGGGCCACCGTCTGTATCGATGAGATCGACAAGATGTCATCCATCGTCGCCGGAAAACCCAATGCCATCGGGGTTGTTCTCCAGCAGGGCCTCCTGACCCTCATGGAAGGGGAGGTGGTGGCCCACCGCGCCCACGTCTGGGAGGACGGTGAAGAGCGCGAGGTCATCCTCTCCGTTGATACCCGCCGCATGATGTTCATCTGCGGCGGGGCTTTCGAGGGTCTGTATGACCAGGTTTACCTCAGAGTGATCAAACCGGGCAGCGGTGAGAAACTCAAATCGCAGGCGATCCAGACCGCCGACGGGCAGGTCAGGATCGAGAGCCGATTTGCAATCAGTGATTTTCTCAAGCCCGAAGACCTCTTCGAATACGGGATGGTGCCGCAGTTCATGGCCCGGTTTGACGACGTCGTCCTGCTTCGGGATCTCGACACATCGGTGCTCAAAGAAATCCTTCTGATATCGGTCGATTCGCCGTTCCTGCGCTCGAAGCGCTACTTCGAGGTCCTCGGTATCAACCTCGAGATGGAGGATGTCGCTGCCGGGATGATTGCCGAAGAGGCGGCCAAGAGCACTCGAACCGGAGCACGCGCACTGCGGACGGTCTTCGGCCGGATCATCAACCCGCTCGAGTTCGACCCGTGGACCTTTGAAGGACTCGAGGACGACCCCGGGGGCGGAAAACGACTGCTGATTTCCACGGAGATGGTGCAACGAGTCATCGCCGGCCGGAGGAGTTGAATCGTCGACAAAGGCTCCTGATAAGATAAGGGAAGAGCTATCGAGATGCGCCGATGCAGCGTGAGAAACAAAAGAAGGCGAAGAGTATGGCGCAGTTCATTCTGGTCTACACCCACCCGACTGAAGGGGAGAAAAGGTTCGATCTGGTCCCCGGTCGGAGCTATCGCATCGGTTCCCGACCGGACAACGATGTCGTCATCGACCAGAAGGATGTTTCGCGACGGCATTCGGTGCTCCGGGTCGAGGATGGCTCGTTTTTCATCACCGACCTCGACAGCAAGAACGGCACCTTCATCAACGGGGCAAAGACGGCATCCGAGGCCTTCAACTGCGGCGACATGGTCCACCTCTCATCCGCTCGTCTCGTCATCGTGGAATTGGGCACCGGAAGCTATCCGACCGGTCCTGAAGCGATCTTCCGGCGCGACGACGATTCAGGGATCCAAGGGACCGAAGAGACTCAGAAATTTCGCGGTGAGGCCTCCATGGAAGATGTGGTCTCGCTGCTCGAAACCATCGCAGACGTCGTCGAATGCGGTGGCCTGGCTGAACCGCTCATCTGGGCGGTGGAGCGCCTCGGGTTCGATGGCGCGGTCGTGCTCTATCGCGATGAGAACGACAGCGTCGCGATGATCTGCAGTGCGGGAGATCTCGGTCAGCTCGCTCGCAGAAGCGAGATCCTCGCCAAGCTTGCAATCGATCACAAACAGCCCGACGCCTCCGGAACCCGTGTCCGCCAGGTCAGTGAACTCGGTGAGGACTTCCTCGTCGCAACCGTGGGGGCGGACCACGTTTTGGTGGTTCGGTATTCCGGCCAACCACCGGCCATCGGCGACCTGCGATCAGTGATCGCCGGGGTCAACATCGTGCTCAGATGCGGCAAGTTGCAGCGCTCAGGGAGCAGCTCGCCTTCGTCTGATTCCAGCAACTCGAAGACTCCGGCCGCGACCAGTGCCATTCCCGTTGCCGATTTTTGGCTTTCGGAGGGAAAACAGACCAATCCCACCACCGGTAGTGTTATCCCAGATATCGACCTCGAAAGTGTCGCGGCACTCGAGCTTGCCGAGGCCCGCGACTGGTTTGAGAAGTGGATGGTCAAACGCGCCCTCGCGACGAGTGACGGGAACCAGTCGCAAGCCGCCCAACGGCTGGGGCTTTCACGAGCCGGACTGTTCAAGAAGATGAGGAAAATGGGCCTCTGAGGCTCAGACCTCATTCGCGCGGCTCTGATCCCCGGGTCGGATTTGGGCTCATCGGTCGGTGCTATTCTCTCCAACGCAGGAGGAGGCGGGCGTTCGCGGCGGTCTTCGGATCGTCGAGGAAAGTCCGGACTCCTGACGGGCAGCATGCCGGGTAACGCCCGGCCGTGGCAACGCGAGGGAAAGTGCCGCAGAGAGCAGACCGCCCGCCGGACGTCGGCGGGTAAGGGTGAAAGGGTGCGGTAAGAGCGCACCGCCTCTCCGGTGACGGAGAGGGCATGGTAAACCCCATGCGGAGCAAGACCGAATAGGGGAGTCGAGGGTCGCCCGTCCCCGCCCCCCGCCTCGGCGGGAACGACTTCCGGGTAGGTTGCTGGAGCCGCGCGGTAACGCACGGCCAAGATGAATGAACGCCGCCTCGTGGGCACAGAATCCGGCTTATAGCCTCCTTCTGCAATTTTTGGCCCGTGGTGCCCGGCGCCACGGGCCAATGTTGCTGAAAAGGGTTTAACCTGAGATCAGCGATTCTCACCGGCGATCTGCACCAAGCTCTTGGGCTCTGGATATTTGCGAAAATGCTCGGAATACCAACGGGTATGCCTGCGCTTTTCGCAAGCACCAGAGTCACAAGCCCTTGGCACATCTCATCCGGCAGAACCGCTCGTCTTAGGTTATTGTTGGTTTGCATGGGTATTTGGCGTTCTCTCGATCCTCACGAGCCTCTTGGCGTTGTCGCTCTTTCCGGGCCGGTGGATCCGGCGAAGTTGGACGACGGGTTGCAGGTCCTCCGCACCTGGGGGAATCCGGTGTGCCTGGCGTCGAATCTTCGCGATCGGGAAACCTATCTCGCCGGATCGGACGACGATCGCCTCGGCGGTCTTCTCGAACTCCTCGATCACGGCGTCCGCACATTCATCGCGGCCCGGGGCGGATTCGGATCCACCCGCTTATTGGAGCGCCTTCCCTGGGATCGACTCATCGCCGATGAGGTTCGTTTCGTCGGGTATTCCGATCTCACCGCGATTCTCAATCCCCTCGCCTCATCGGTGGTTCAGATCCACGGACCGATGGTGGCCGCTGGTCTCGAGCGAAATTCCAACGCCGACAGGCTTCGCGAGCTTCTCGATGGTCGTTTGGTGGGTCAGACCCTGTTTCCGATACCTTCGGGGTGTGTGCTCCGGCACGGCGCCGCTGAGGGAATCGCGCTCGGTGGAAACCTCTCGCTGCTCTCGGCTTTGTTGGGGACCCATTGGGAGCCGGATTTCAGTGATTCCGTGCTCTTTGTCGAAGAGGTTTCGGAGCCCCCATACCGACTCGATCGTCTGTTGACCCACCTCCGTGGCTCTGCTAGCTTCGGAGGGGTAAAAGCACTGATAGGTGGGAGTTTGCACGCCTGTCGGCCAAAATCAAAGTGCCTGCCGCGCTGGTGCGAGCTGCTTCTTGAATCGGTGCCTGAAACGGTTCCGGTCATTGTTGGAATGCCTTTCGGTCATGCAACGAGAAACCTGGCCTTCCCCGTCGGTGCATCGGTGGAGATCGATACCCGGCGAGGTGCGCTAACCTGGAGCGTGTGATGGCGAAATTCAAAACGACCGGCTCAAAGGGGACCCACGACTCCCTGGATCCGATGCGGACTCAATTTGCATCCGGAGATGTTGTCTTCGGCGAAGGCGATCTCGGGCTTCAGATGTACGTTATCGAGAGCGGCGAGGTCGAAATCCGTAAGAACTTCGGCAAGGAAGACCGGGTGCTCGCGGTCCTGGGCAAGGGCGACTTCTTCGGCGAAATGTGCATGCTGGAGGATGAAATCCCGCGATCTGCGACTGCTCTGGCATTGACCGATGTCGAAGTCGTGATGATCGATCGGTCGGCCTTCACCTTTATCCTCAAGCACAACCCGGAGATCACCATCCGGATCATGCGCAAGCTGGTCCGACGCCTGAGACAAACGACCCAACTGCTCGAAGAGGCCGTCGGTCACAAGGTCGACATCGAATCGTCAGGGATATCTGACGAGCCGAAATCCGGCCTCGACCCCAGGGCGAGATTGGTCGAGGTGACATCCGGTCTGGTCTTTCCCCTGGCGAAGGATGGTGAGACGTCGGTCGGCCGCATCGACCCGGTGACGGGGATCCACCCCGATGTCGATCTCACGCCGGTTGACGGCAAACGATCGATTTCCCGCCGCCATGCGCGAGTTCGCCGGGAAGAGGACGGCTCCTACAGCGTCATCGAGGATGTCGGCACCATGAACGGGACCTTTGTCAATGGCGTGAGGCTGACGGCCGGGCAATCCCATCCGGTCGAGGCTGGTGACACAGTCATCTTCGGTACGATTCAGTGCCGGTTCGAGATTGACCCCACCAGAGCCTGAGGCCGAGTTGCCGCTACGGGCGGACGACCCGGTCCATTGCATCGTGGGCATCGGCCCCAAGACAGCCGCTGCGCTGGAAGAAATCGGGATTCGGCGAGTCGCGGATCTTCTCTTCCACCTTCCCAGACGTTATGAGGACCGAGGCGCGGTCATCAGCGTCGACGAAGCCAAGCAACACCGAGGTTCGGTCCTGTTGCACGGTCGGCTCACCGCCGGTTCGGGCCGCTATGTCCGCCGACGGCTCCACATCAATGATGGCGAACTCGCCGACGACACCGGCGTGATGTCCATTCGCTGGTTCAACCAGCCCTGGATGGGCGATCGAGTGGCCGCCGGGGTCGACGCTTTTGTCTACGGTGATGTGGGCCGGGGTAAGACCGGTCAGCAGCAGATGGTGAACCCGGAAATCGAGATCGCTCCCAAATCCGCGTCGGTGGACGAGGTGGTTCCGATCTACGGACGGCTCGGCTCACTCTCGGGCAAACGACTCCGGAGAGCACTGGATCAGGCGATGGACTGCCTCGGTAGTCTCGTGGACCCCGTTCCGACGGCGATACGGCGCCGATTCGCGCTGCTGCCGCTCGGCGAAGCCCTTGGGTGTCTTCACCAGCCCAAACTACCCGTAGACCCAGGCGAACGGGCTTCGTTCGTCACAGCTCTGAACGAGAGGTCGAACAAAGGGCACTCCAGGCTGGCCTTTGATGAACTCCTCGCGGTGGCTTCGGTTGTCGCCGGATATCGGGCGCGCCGGATCGAACAGTCGGCAAAACCCATCCGCCTGTCATCGAAGTTCCGCCGCCAGGCCAAACGGGCGCTGCCCTTCGATCTCACCTCCGCCCAGCAACGGGTGGTGGACGAGATCGTTGCCGATCTCGGCGGAACGATCCCCATGGCCCGCCTGCTTCAGGGAGATGTCGGCTGTGGCAAGACGGCAGTGGCGATTCTCGCGATCCTCGCAGTGGTGTCCGCCGGCCGTCAGGTTGCATTGATGGCGCCGACCGAGTTGCTGGCCGAGCAACTTCACCGGTCGGTCTCCACCGCCCTCGGTCCCTTCGGGTATCGGGTCTGTTCGCTGACCGGTTCGTCGGCTGCGGCAGACGCGCGATTACGGCGATCGGAATTGGCGAAGGGTGAAATCGATGCCGTCGTCGGTACCCACGCTTTGTTCCAGCAGCGCGTCGCTTACAGCAACCTGGGTTTGGTCATCATCGACGAGCAGCATCGATTCGGCGTAGCCCAGCGGCAACGGCTGCTCGACAAGGGCGATTCACCCCATCTTCTGGTCATGACTGCGACCCCGATCCCGCGTTCACTGGCCCTCACGCTCTACGGCGACCTCGATCTGTCGATCATTGATGAGCTTCCTCCCGGAAGGACGCCCATTCGAACCGAGATCCGGGACTCCGGCGCGCGGGATCGGATTCTCGGGTTTCTTCGTTCGGAGATCGAAGCGGGCGGGCAGGGCTATATCGTCTACCCGCTGATCGAGGCTTCGGAAAAGCTCGAAGCTGCCGCCCTCGAAAAACACGAGAGCATTGTCCGCCAAGCCATGGGCCCTGCCGAAATCGGGGTTCTCCACGGACGGCTCGGTCGTGACGAACGTGAAGAGGTCGCGGATCGCTTTCGCCAAGGGGAGATCAAGGTCATTCTCGCCACCACGGTCATCGAGGTAGGCGTCGATGTGCCCGCAGCCTCGGTCATGATCATCGAATCCGCGGATCGCTTCGGCCTGTCCCAACTCCACCAACTGCGGGGACGGGTCGGTCGCGGGAGTCGGAAGTCCTGGTGCGTCCTCATCACCGGTGACGACCCCACGGAGCACGCATCTCGGCGACTCAGGGTTCTCGCCGCCACAAACGATGGATTCGCCATCGCCGAGGCCGATCTCGAACACCGCGGGCCCGGTGAGATCACCGGACAGCGGCAGTGGGGCGCTGAGAGTTTTCGTTTTGCAGACCTGCTCCGGCACCGGGACTGGGTCCTTCGCACCAGATCGGTCGCCCGAGAACTGGCCGATGACGGGAGCCTCGCCGAGATTCGCGATGCGCTCCTGCGATTCCATCCGGTCGGAGCCGAGTTCTCCATCGGGTGAGATGATCTTTCCGACAATGGCACAATGGCCAAACGGAGGATCGATGAACGCTGATGCACCCCAGTTGGTGGTACGCCCCGAAGAACTGACCAATCTCGATGACTCACCTCGGCACATGGCCGAGATTCCGGGAAGTCGGATGTTCGAAATCAAAGAGGCATTGGCGGTTTTTCGCCGCACCGATCCCGACGCGGAGGTCTTCGACGCCAGCCAGGGCGACGGCGGCGCGAGCCTGCCCGGTGTCCCGCGCGAAGTCCTCGAGGCAGCGCACGAGTTGCAAATGGAGCACGGTACGGGGTACGACAAGCCATTCGGCACCCCCATGTTCCGCCAAGCGGTGGTCGAGGACTACTGGCAACTCGATGCAGCCACCGGTTGGGGACCGGCCAATGTTCTGGCCGGTCAGGGCGGGCGCGATGTTCTGATCAAGGCGTATGAGGCCGCCCAGTTCCTCGGCCGGAAACGCCGCGGCGACTTCGTGGCGGTGTCCAGGGTGCCGTGGATCTC
>CBESWV010000002.1:0-52204 GCA_965533305.1 uncultured bacterium
TTCGGTCTCTACGTATAGCTCCAACCCCCTGGCAGGAAGAGACTTCTGGGCTGGAACCGGCAGCCTTCAGCAGGTCCAGGTTGATCTCACCGCGTTGGCCGGTGGCGATCTCTGGATTCGATTCCGCCTTGGCTGCGACAGCTCAGTCTCCGGCAACGGATGGTGGGTGGACGATATCAAGATCGAGACCACGGCACCCTGCGACATGCTCTTCGGAGATGATTTCGAAATCGGTGGTTGCGGCAACTGGACGGCGGCGATCGGCGAACTGTAGCGATCCTCAACGAACTGTCGGGACGGGAAACCGTCCCGACAGCGTTTTTGATTGACTTATCCCTAAATTGAGCGATTCTCACCGGCGATCTGCACCAACTCCTTGCGCTCTGGGTATTTGCAAAAAGCCTCGACATACCACCAGTATTCCTGCGTTTTTTGCAAACACCAGAGCGAGCATCAAGGAGTTGGCACATCTCATCCGGCAGAATCGCTTAATTCAGGTTTTCGTTTGATATACTGCGAATTCAGCCTGGCCGAAGGTTCGGCCGGCTGGGTAGACAACCGAGAGACAAAGGAGGAAAATCATCCGCAAGTTCGCGTTCCGAGACGATCCTGAAGCACCCCAGGTGCGAATCAATGAACGAATCCGGCTCACGCCGGTCCGCCTCATCGGCGCCGATGGCGAGCAAGTTGGTGTTGTTCCCGTCGACGAGGCCCTGAGAATGGCTCGTGATGTCGGCTTGGACCTCGTTGAGGTCGCCGCCAATTCACGCCCCATTGTCTGCAAGATCATGGACTATGGGCGCTTCCGCTTCGAGCAGGAAAAGAAGGCGCGTGAGGCCAAGAAGCAGCAGCACCAGGTCGAACTCAAAGAGGTCAAGTACCGACCCAACATCAACATCCACGATTTCAACACCAAAACGAATCGAGCCCGAAAGTTCCTCGGTCAGGGAAAGCATGTCAAGGTGACCATCATGTTTCGCATGCGCGAGATGCGTCGTCCGGAGAACGGTTTCGAACTTCTCCGGCGGGTTGCCGCAGATCTCGAGGATGTGGCCAAACTCGAGAGGATGCCCGACCGCCTCGAGGGACGTGACTTGACCATGGTGCTGCGGCCCCTCAAAAAGTAACCTCGATCTGAGCCAGAACGAATCCAACCCGCGCTCGCCGCGGGTTTTTGGTTATCGGACCGCGGCGTCGCAAGAAATCGACCATCGCCTGTCGCAACCACGAAGATTTGCGTCTTCGCGGATCAATCCCGCGATGGTTGCGCCTCCGCGTCCCTGGGTTGAGTCTCCGCCCGTTCCAGGTTGGCCCTGGCCACCGCCAGGCTTCGCTTGAGCTGAAGGAAGGGAATCCGGCCCAGGGCGCTTCCCTGCCGCCAGAGCTTCCATCCATCCTCATCGAGGGCTTCGAGGTCTGAGATGAGGGGACGAAACCGGTGCGGCGCCGGGGCGAACTCAGGGTGGAGATCCGCGGGCGCCTTCCTGGTCCACGGGCAGACCTCGTTGCAGCGATCGCAGCCGGCCACCATGTTGCTGAAGGCCTGCCCGAACTCGGCGGGAATCTCACCGCGATGTTCCACGGTGAAGTAGCCGATGCAGCGGCGCGCATCGAGGGTATAGGGCTTTACAAAGGCGTCGGTCGGGCAGGCGTCGAGACACGCGGTGCACCGGCCGCAGTGGTCGGTGACGGGTTCATCGGGCTTGAGGTCGATATCGGTGAGGAGAGCGCCGAGAAAGAGTTCGGAACCCAGTCGGCGGTTGAGGAGCATCGTGTTCTTGCCGATCCAGCCGAGACCCGCACGGGCCGCCCACTCGCGCTCGAGGAGGGGTGCCGTGTCCACCACCGCCCGCCAGGAACTACCAGGGTGGTGTTCCTCGAGCCGACGACCCAGCCGCACGAGTTTCTTTTTGAGGAGGCGGTGATAGTCGCGTCCCCAGGCGTACCGTGAGATCCACACCCGATCATCGGGTGGGGTGGCGTCGGAATCCGGTTGCGAGCCGTGATAGCTCATCGCGACGATGATCACTGAGCGGCAACCCTCAAGGAGGTGCTCCGGGTGCGATCGTTGGACCGCGGTCTCGGCCATATAGCTCATCTGACCATGCATCTCGTCGGCGAGCCAGCGGTGGAGCCGTGATGTGGTCTTCGCCGGCCCTGCGGCGGCGATCCCAACAAGATCGAATCCCTCGTCGAGAGCCCAACTCTTCAGTTCGGCGGCTTTTTCCACACCGGCTCCTCGAGGCCGCTCAATTCCCCCTCGTCCCGGACCTTGGGGACAAAGGTCCCGAATTCCGGCGGGGTCTCGCCATCGGACCAGTTGGCGATCATGGGACCCTCGCGCAGGGGATCGCACCAACGGAGATCGCGAGGCGTTCCGGGGAGCGCCCCGGTCGCGACAATCTTCCGTTCTTTGACATCAACGACGGTGAGCGACCCGCCCTCGAGGGCGACGGCGACATAGGTTCCCCCGGGCGAGGGGGCGATCCGGACCGGGCTCGAGGCGAGGGGGATCGAAAATTCCTTGTCGATCCTCATCCCCTTTTTACTGGTCTTGAAGATCGCGAGATCGAGGACCCCGGCGCCGTCGCCGGTGGCGATCGCGGTGGCCATGATCTTTCCCTCGTGGGTGAAGGTGACATCGACGGGCTGGCCCGCGGTGGCGCGCACGGCAATGGGGGTCAGGGTCGCGGGCTCGACCAGGTGAACCTGGTCGGTCTCGGCATCGGCCAGGGCGAGAATGCCGAGCTGGGGCGACAGCGCGAAGTGGCGGATGTCGCCGATCAAGGGCCGTCGGTAGACCACCTGGCTCGTGATGAGGTTCACGGTGGTCATGTGCACACCGGTGCTCCCGTCCGGCAGCCGCTCGAGGATCATCATGGCCGCCCCATCGGGGGCCATGATGACCTGCCACGGGTGGGCGATCTTTGCCCCGATTGTCTTGATGACCGCGCGGTCGGGGTAGCTCAATAGGACGATTTCGTCGGTGATGGCGGTGTATCGGTCGGGATTGGCGCTGAAGTACGGCATGGTGAGACCGTCGAGGCGGTCGACAACGGCGAGTGCGAGCAGATTGATCACCGTGGTCCGGGCATTGATGACATCCGGGGCGAAGAGAATCCCTCCGGGAGCCGGGTAGAGCCACCCGATGGGGCCGGTCTCGAAGGAGACCGTGCGGCCGCTGAAGGGTTCAACCAGCATCACCGTGTCGCCCACCGATGCCGCGAGGATACCGTCCGGGGGCCTCGTCTTCGCCGAGCAAGGCAAGGCAACGGACAACGTGAGAGCGACGACGAGGGCTGGGATGTGTTTGATTTTCATCACCACAACCTTAGCCCAGCTCGTCAGGGGGTGCTGCCGCCGGAGTCCGTTGTCGGTTTCTTCCGCCGCCTGGGACGCCGGTGCTTCTCCTTCGGCTGGTCGTCGCTCGATTCCGGGCGATTCTCTGGCTGAGGGCTTGGCTTCCGATCGGCGGGTCTTCTCGCCGGAGGTCGTTGGTTGCTGCGTTGGGGTCTCGGTGTCGGCTTGTGTCTGAACGGGATGACCTCGGCGAAGAGTTCCTCGGGTGCGAAACACACGGGGATCTCGTAGCCGACGTATTTGTGAACCGCATCGAGGGAGTAGACATAGTTGTCGCAGGCGAGGGTGAAGGCCTTGCCTTCGGCGCCAACCCGGGCCGTTCTGCCGATGCGGTGGACGTAATCCTCGGCGTCCTGCGGCAGATCGAAGTTGATGACATGGGTGACGCCGTCGATGTGCAGCCCACGGCTCGCGACATCGGTGGCGACGAGAATCGGCAGGTTACCGTCGCGGAAGTCGTCGAGCACCTTCAGCCGCTTGGTCTGCATGACGTCTCCGGTGAGACCGCGGGCGATGTAGCCGTGGCGGCGCAGGTCTTCGACGAGACGGCGGGCGGCGTGCTTGGTGTTGAGGAAGATCATGATCCGCTCCCCGCCCTCTCGTTTGAGCAGGCCGAGGAGGAGGGACAGCTTCTCGTGGGACGCGACGTGATACAGCTCCTGTTGGACCGTGTCGGGGGTGAGCTGTTCGCGGTTGATGACGATCTCGGCGGGGTCCGTCATCTCGCGCCAGCCGAGCTGCATGACCCGTCGCGATAGGGTGGCGGTGAACATGAGCGACTGCCGTTTGTCGGTGTAGGGGAGGCGATGGAGCAGCCACCTGAGGTCTTCGGCGAAGCCCATGTCGAAGAGCCGGTCACACTCATCGACGACGACCATCTCGGTGTCGCGCAGCGAGTAGGCCCCCTTACGGTGGTAGTCGATGAGGCGTCCGGGCGTGCCGATGAGAAGATCGACACCGTCGGCGAACCGGTTCTGTTGTTTCCTGTAGTCGATGCCCCCGAAGACCACGTGGACGCTGAATGGTATGTGGACCGAGAGTTTTTCGGCGTCCGAGGCGATTTGGACGGCGAGTTCGCGGGTTGGGGCGATGATCAATCCGCGGGGATTCTGGATTTCCGATTGCCGCTCCTGCCGCATCATTCTGGTGAAGAGCGTCAGGAGATAGGCGGCGGTCTTTCCCGATCCGGTCTGTGCCTGAGCGACGATGTCGCGCCCTTCGAGAGAAAGCGGAAGAACCTCCTCCTGAACTCGGGTGAGTCGCTCGAAGCCGAGATCGTTGACCGCCGCGAGGAGTTCCTCGGGAAGGTCGATGTCGGAAAAAGTCTTGTCGGAGAAAAGCGGATCAAAAGCCGTAGCATCAGTCATAGCGCGCAAGTGTAGCACCTGAAATCTCGAGGTGCGGGTCCTTGCGGGTTTCCTGCCCGCGGGATCCGGGCCTTGTTCAGCAGCACTTCCCAGGTAAACTCGTGGGCGTATCTGGGAAGATCCTGGACGAATATTTGCTTAAACAGTGCGTATGGAGCAAAAAGACCCTCGTATGACTCGACGTTTTGCAATCGCAACGACAATCGCATTCATGGTCCTGGTGGTCCTGACGGGACCACTGCGGGCCCAACAAGGAGTGGGCGACCCACAGGATGATGGAATGCCCGCCGGGTTGGTGGCATTTCTCGAAGCCCGGCTGCTCGAGAGCGAAGAACGCTTTCGAGAGGCTCTCGAGGCCTATGATCGCGCCCTTCGTGACGATCCTTCGGTAGTCGAGGTCCGGATCGGTTTCGCCAATTTGCTTTTCCGGCTCGGTATGGCGGATCGTGCGGTCGCCCTCCTCGAGGATGTCGACGACCTCGATTGGCACGGTCGCAGAGTCTATGCGCAGGCTCTCGCCCAGTACTCGGTCCAAAAACCAGACCGGATGGAAGATGCGAGGGTGGCTCTCGAGGATGTTCTCGATGAACGGGACGACGATCCGAACCTGCAGCTGGCTCTTGGTCAACTTCTTCATCGGATGAATCGCATCGATGAGGCGGAAGCGGCCATCGGGGCAGTGCGTAAGAGCCGCCCCGGGTCGCCGCAGCTCATCTCGTACCACGCAACCCTGCTGCTCCTACTCGATCGTCGGGAGGAGGCTGCGGAGCTCTTTGCCGTGTGTGCGGCAAGCCCGATAACGGTCAATCAGTGCCGCGACAGCGCCGTGGAACTTCTGATCGAACTCGACCGACCGGGTGAAGCCGCGGATCTCTTGTTGGCATCGCTCGACGATGACGATCTCGATCAGCTCATGCGGACCGCGTATCTTCTGTGGGACGACAACCGGCCCTCAGAGGCGCTCCAGGTCGTTAACCGGGTTCTCCGACAGGTGCCCGATTCCCAGCGCGGCCGCGCCCTCAGGGCCCATCTTCTTTCGGCCACCGGTCGATATCCTGAAGCCGCTCGCGAGTTCAAATCCATGCTCAAGAAGAACCCGACCGAGATCGACTTCAAGCTGTCCTTGGCGTGGGCACTGTCGAGAATGGACGATCTCGACCAAGCCCGCCGTTGGCTCGATCGTGCCTGGGAACCGGTCGCCGCCGACGCCGCTTCCGCCAACGCGGTCCGGTGTGCCGTCACCGGCGCCAGGATCGAACTCGTGGCGGAAAATCCTCTCGTCGCCAGGGAGTGGCTGGCGCGGATTGCCGATCCGGAGGGGGTGGGTGAGGAGTACGTGCGCCTGCTCGGCGAGTCCTACCGGCAGGAGGAAAACTGGAGCGGTGGAATCGGCGCCTTGATGCGTCTCCAACCTCGGCTCAAGGACACTCCTCTGTTGGCCGCACAGGCCATCGAAGCGGAATTCAGAATCCGTTCCGCCGATCCGCGTGCCTGGCAGCGGCTGCGTCCTCTCCTCGATAGCGATGACCCTGTGTCGGTTTTGATCGGGTTGCAGGTGCTCCAGTCGGCGGAGAGATGGTCGGACGCCGAACGTGAGGCCCTCGCGGCGCGCGAGCGGTTCCCCGACAACCGCGACATTCTCTTTGTTCAGGCCGCCTCGCTCGAACGTCTTGAACGATTCGAGGACGCGGAAGATGTCTTTCTCGCGATTCTCGAGGCCGATCCGGGCGACGCGAATGCCGCCAATTATCTCGGGTATCTCTGGGCAGACCGCGAGGTTCGACTCGATGAGGCCCTCGATCTGATCAGCCTTGCCGTGGAGCTCGATCCCGAGAACCCTGCCTATCTTGATTCCCTGGGTTGGGTTCACTACCGGCTCGGTTCCACGGAAGAGGCCGTGTTCTGGCTCCGTCGGGCCATCGAGTTCAACGACGGCGACGGCACCTTGCTCGCCCATCTCGGCGAGGTGCTGCTGGCAAACGGCGAGATCGAGGAGGGAAGCCGATACCTCCAGCTTGCGCTGGGTCTGGGCTGCGAACGCCCCGAACACGTGCAATCGCTGATCGATGGCCTCGACGATGCGGCGCGGCCGTAGCTGCCGTCGGCATACGTTCAGCGCTGTCGCCCTTCTGATCTTGATTCAGGGTGCGGCCGGTTGTTCGAGCGCTCGAACGAGTTCGAGCGGCGCCGATTCGCAGCAGTTGACCGAGGCGATCGATCGCCTCGATCGCCCCACTGCGGGTGACATGGCTGCGCTTTATGATCTCAGGGTCGCACGATCGGGCGGGCTGCGGTTATCCATGATCACCGTCGGGCGCGCCGGCCGGCTCACGATTTCCGAACCGTTTGGTTCGGCGGTCTCGTTGACCGCCTGGGAAGCGGATTCCCCAACGGTCTTCTTCGACATGGACAAGGGCTGCCGGCGTGAGGTTCGAGACCTCGAGGACATTCTCGGTGTCGGGGCCCTGCCTTTGGAGCACGCAGCTCGGCTTCTCGGGGGCCGGCTCCCGACGACCGACCGCGGCCAGGTGCAGCCCATCGGGGACGGCATGGTCGAGGTCGTCGAGGACGAGTTCGTGGCCACGGTCCGCCTGGCATCGGACCCGTGGCGGGTCGAGGAGGTTTGGGTGAATCAGGACGCCAGGGGGAATGGCTGGCACCTCGATCTCGATTCCCACGCGAGTTCCGTACCCGGCACGATCAGGATCGAGAACCCCGATGGACGTTGGGCCGAGCTTGTGCTGAAGAGGTTGGAGTGGCCGACTGGTGCGACGCTGCCGGATTTGCCGAACTTCCCACCCTGTGGTGGATGATGGGAACGCCCCGGATCTCGGTTTCGGTCCCGGCAAAGATCAATCTCCATCTTCAGATTCTGGGACGTCGGCGGGACGGCTTCCACGAACTCCGTACGCTTTTTCAGAGTATCGACCTCTTCGACCGCCTCACCGCGGAGATGGCTCCACCGGGCGAAGTGACCCTCGAGGTGGATCCGAAGGGCGCCGTTGAATCCGGTGAAGTCAATCTCGTACTCCGAGCGGCGCGGCTGCTCGCCGAAGAGGCGGGGGTTTCGACCGGAGCCAGATTGATGTTGAGCAAGATCATCCCCGTTGGCGGCGGTCTCGGCGGCGGGTCGGCCGACGCAGCGGCGGCCCTCGTGATCCTCGATCGGTTGTGGTCTTGCAACCTTGATGGGTTGTGTCTCCATCGCCTGGCCGCGACGCTCGGAAGCGACGTCCCGTTCTTCCTCCACGGCGGACTGGCCCTTGGGATCGGTCGTGGAGACGAGGTCTTTCCACTTCCTGATGAGGTTGAGTTGGCGACGGTTGTGGTGGTCCCGAAGGTGCGAGTTTCGACGGCGGAGGCTTACAGAGCCTTTGATGACCAGTTGACCTCGCACCGACAGAAAGGTAACTTGTACGCCTTCGCGGCTGGCCTGCGGGGGAATCTGGATTGGCCGGCCATGACCAACGTGTTCGAAGAGGTCGTGGTCAGGTCTTGGCCGGAGGTCGGCGAGGGGTTGCAGATGCTGCGTTCGAGCAGTCCGTTGCACGCTTCTCTGTCGGGTTCCGGGGCGGCGAGTTACGCGGTTTTCGACAATCCGGCGGCCGCCCGTCGGGCCGCCGACAAGCTGCCGGCGGACTGGTTCGTGCACGTGGGTTCGACCCTGCCGCGCCGGTCGGCGGGACTTGTCGTCGAAGATGATGTGATGGAGGTAGGCGATGGAAGTGACCGAGGTGCGCATCAGCCCGGCCAAAGGTGGCAAGATACGAGCGTTCGCGAGCATCGTGGTCGATGACTGCTTCATCGTCAACGATCTGCGGGTGATCGAAGGTCGCGAAAACCAGTTTTTCGTCACCATGCCCGCCCGCAAGGCGCGTAACGGGCAGATGCGGGACATTGCCCATCCCCTCAACAAGGAAACCCGTGAGGCCATCGAGGAACGGGTGATCGAGGAGTACATGAACGCCGTTCGTAATCACGCTGTGCCGAACCGCGAGAGTGACAAGAACCAGCGTGGCTCCGGCGGGCCGAATGTGATGAATCGACTGGCGGCAAAGCTCTTCAGCGAGGACTATTGGACCGCGGACGTCGACAGGAGGAATCTCGACGCCGAGTAACTGAATCGGTGACGGCGCCGGGCATTGTGCTCGGTTGCCCCCGGTGAAGATGTACTCGGCTATAATTCGCGACGCTTGGGGCGTCGGCAAGTGGTAAGCCACCGGTTTTTGGTACCGGCATTCGAAGGTTCGAATCCTTCCGCCCCAGCCAAGAGGCAGGCACGAAGATGCTCAAAGAACATCCCTTACAGGTCTTTTCCGGTCGTGCGAACCCGGCGCTGTCGGAGGCGATCTGCGGCTATCTGCAGATCGAGATGGGGCACCTGCGTCTCGGGAGCTTCTCCGATGGAGAAATCTTCTGCCAGATCCAGGACAACGTTCGGGGCGCCGATGTATTCATCGTCCAGCCCACCGGGCAACCGGCGAACGAGTCCCTCATGGAGCTGCTGATCATCCTCGATGCCTTTCGCAGGGCCTCGCCTTCGCGGGTCTGCGTCGTCATGCCCTACATGGGGTATGCACGTCAGGACCGCAAGGACGCCCCGCGTGTTCCCATCACCGCAAAGCTCGTGGCCAACCTCATCACCTCGGCCGGGGCCAGTCGGATGCTGACCATTGATCTCCACGCCGCCCAGATCCAGGGATTCTTCGACATCCCCGTCGATCACCTCTATGCGGCGCCGATCCTCATTGAAGCCATCCGTCGCAAGAACCTCGAGAAACTCGTACTGGTTTCGCCCGACGCCGGCGGTGTCGAACGCGCACGAGCATTCGCCAAGCGACTCAAGAGCGACCTGGCGATCATGGACAAGCGTCGTCCCGAGGCCAACAAGGCTGAAATCATGAACGTGATCGGTGATGTGGAAGGTCGCGACTGCGTCATCATCGATGACATCATCGACACTGCCGGAACCCTGGTGGGTTCGGCAAAGGCCCTGACCGAACGTGGCGCACGCTCGGTCTATGCAGCCGGGGTCCACCCCGTTCTGTCCGGTCCGGCCGTTGAACGCATCAATTCCAGCACCATCGAAAAGGTTCTGGTGACAGATACTCTGAGCCTGAGTGAGGAGGCGGCCATGAGCCCGAAGATCGAGCAGCTTTCGTTGGCCGTGCTGCTCGGCGAGGCGATCCGCCGGATCCACGAGGGAGCGTCCGTTTCGAGCCTGTTTGTATAACCCTATTCTTTGACCCATCGTCAGGGATGGGGCTGTGTGTAAGGAGACATCGAGAATGGCAACGACAATTCAAACCGCTGATATCACACTGAACGTTGAATTACGCGAGGACAAGGGGACCGGCTCATCGGGCCGCCTACGCGCCAAAGGACGGATCCCGTCCGTGATCTACGGTGGCGATCTGTCGCCGGTGGCGATCTCCGTCGATGACCTCGCCGTCAGGGAAATCCTCAAGCAGGATGCCGGTGAGAACACCATCTTCCTCCTCAAGCTCAAGGACTCGACGGAGGAGCGGATGGCGATGATCAAGGAACTCCAGGTCAATCCGATCTCGGGCAAGTTCGTCCACATCGACTTCATTCGCGTCACCGCCGGCCACAAGCTCAACGTGTCCATCCGCATCGATCTCGTTGGAGACTGCTTGGGTGTCCGCGAGGGTGGCCGCATCGACTTCTCGTCGCGCGAGCTCTCGGTCGAGGTGCTTCCCCGTCACATGTTCGACCACATCGACATCGATGTGGAAGAGATGGTGATCGGCGATGTCGTCACCGTGGCTGATCTCGAGGACAAGCTTCCCGAAAGCGGCAAGTTCCTCGAGGACCCGAGTCGGGTCGTCGTGGTCATCGAGCAGCCTAAACTTGTCGAGGAAGAGGAAGAGGACGAGCTCGCTGAGGACCTCATCATCGAGGAAGGCGCCGAGCCCGAGCTCATCGGCAAGGACAAGGACGACGAGGAAGCGGCCGAATAGCCGTCCTTTTCCAGCAAAAGGATGTCCATCGAACTGGTGCTCGGCCTCGGGAATCCGGGGCCGCGCTATGCCGAAACCCGACACAATGTCGGGTTTCGCGTCGTGGACGAACTCGCGCGCCGAAGCGGCGTCGGTGTCTGGGACCGGCATCCGAGTTGTGAAATCCGGCCTCTCGCCACCCTTGGTGGAGTCATCGGCGCAAAACCTCTGACCTTTATGAACCGGTCGGGTGACGCCGCCGGGTGGCTGATCGAGAGATACGCCTTCGAACCTGAACGGATTCTGGTGGTCGTCGATGACATCGATCTGCCCATCGGTCGTCTGCGGTTACGGAAGCACGGCGGGCCTGGGACGCACAACGGTCTGAGGGACCTCTGCGAAGAGATCGGGAATGGGTTTCCCAGGCTCAGGGTCGGGGTCCGCGGCGAAGAGGTTTGGGATGATCTTGCGGCCTATGTCACCGATCCGTTCGGTGCGCATGAGCTGGAGGAGGTGGACCGAGCAATCGTCCGCGCCGCGGACGCGGTCGAGTCCGTCATCACCGACGGCCTCGATGCGGCGATGAATCGGTTCAATCGGTTTGAGGTCGAACCTGAAGACGTCAACTGTTGAAGCTAATCAGCTTGTCATTCTGTGGGCTGCGCCGGTCCAGCCGACTGACGACTCACGACTCATGTGAACCCTAATTCGCCCCATGCTTCTCCAGCTCGGGGGCGTGCTCGAGAGCGTCGACATTCACCTTGATCTTGATGGGTCCGCGATGCGCCGGTTTCTTTTCTTTCGCCGGGTAGGCGAGTCGGATCATCTTCGCCAACTTGGGGTCCACATCGAGAAACTGAACCCCGGCGTGGTAGACCAGCTCGCTGCTCGATTCGGTGTTCGAGAAACCGGTGAGCTTGCAGTGAACCACTCTCGCCTTGATCCGCAGGAGTCCTTTGGGGAGCGGCAGCGAGATCCTGCATTCACCTCTCGGATTGAGGGCCGAAGCCAATACGAGATGCGCGCCTTCCGGAGAGACATCGACCACCCGGGCGGGTCGGTTTCCCCAAATCGAAATTTCGACTTCGTGCGCCGGAGCGGCGCGACGAGAGTGACGGCGTTCGTCCATCGGACTCTCCCCTCTTACCGGTTCCGGCCGGGCGTCCCCTCCAGCACAACCTCAGGTCGCGACGTCCGGTCAGTTATTTGCGGTGCCCGAAAAGAGTACCCGATCCGATCATCGGGGTCCAGCCGAAAAAGCGAGTAAGATTGATCTCGATCGAGGAGTGTGTCATTCATCGATGGCGGATGGATTTCGGCGAGGTCTCTGCGGCCGTTTTTTGGCGAATCTGCAGGTTCATGCCGGTGGTACGGCCCGAGAATTCACCAAGAAAAGGCTCAGACAAGATCTCTTAGGCGCCGCCGATTCTTTGGGCTACGAACTCCCGGCAGGAGGACACGATGGTTGCCAACCCCAAGAGGATCCTGGTCGCGACGGATTTTTCGACCACAGCCGACATGGCAGAAAAAATCGCCTATCAGCTCGCGCATCAGCTGGAAGCCGAGCTCCATCTCGTCCACGTGAGGGTGATTTTGGAAGATCCACTCATGGCGGAAGAGCAGCAGATGGAAATTGAGCGCATGATGTCCTCGACGGACGAGGCAACCCGGCAGACCTTTGCCAGGGATCGGTCCGGGGAACCCGGCATCACCGTTAGAACTCACCTGATCCGCAGCGTTTCAGCGGCGGAGGCGATCACCGAGACCGCTTCGGATCTCGACTGTGATCTCATCGTCATGGGCACACAAGGGCGACGCGGCATCAAACACATGCTGCTCGGCTCCGTCGCCGAGAACGTCATTCGAAGCGCCGATCTCCCGGTGCTCACCGTTCGCCCCGGCACCGCCTTCCCCGATCACGGACCCAAGAAAATCCTCGTAGCCCACGATTTTTCGGGTCGTTCGGCGGGGGCTGTGCGGGCTGCCGGGGAGTGGGCCCGGGCCTTCGATGCGGACATCACCCTGCTCCACGTCGTGGAACCGGTGGTCTATCCCGAGTTCTACGCCATCAACGCCCTCTCCGACGACGTGATGACGCGGCTTCAGGATCGCGCGTCCGAGGCCCTCGATGACGCCGCGACGGAGACTCTCCCTGATCTAAGGGTCACTACCCGGGTTCTCATCGGACGCGCCATCAACACCATCATCACCGAAGCGCGGCCCGAGAGCTTCGATCTCGTGGTCATGGGGACACGCGGACTCAGCGGACTGGAGCAACTCGTGCTCGGCTCGGTAGCCGAGGGGGTGCTGAGGAGGTGTCCGGTGCCGTTGTTGACCGTGAGTCGCTCATCTTAGGAACTTATGTCTTCAACTGCTGCGCGAAGTCCCTCGCCTCTGACTCGATCCGTTCCTGATCCATGGTGTTGAGGTGTCGGTTTCCAACCACGAGCTTGCCGTGGACCAACACGTGCCGGACATCGGAGGATCGGGCGGCATAGACGAGGTGCGACCAGGGATCGAAGACCGGTGTGGCGTGCGGTCCATCGACCGAAAAACACACCAAGTCGGCGATTTTGCCTTCGGTCAGAGTGCCGATCTCGGTTTCGAGCCCCAGGACTCCGGCCCCACCGATGGTCGCCATCTCGATCATCGAACGGGCGGGCAGGACCGTTGGATCTCCGAACACGCCCTTGTGCAGGAGCGAGGCCAGCTGGGTGTCACGCAGGAGGTCCAGGGTGTTGTTGGACGCCGCACCGTCGGTGCCGAGACCGACCTTGACCCCTGCCTCGACCATGGCGGGAATCGGGGCCACGCCCGAGGCGAGCTTGAGATTGGAGACCGGGTTGTGGGCGACGCCGACTTCGAATTCGACCAGGGTCTCGATGTCTTCCGGTGAGACGTGGACACAGTGGGCGGCGACGGTTCGCTCGGAGAGCACACCGAGATCGGCGAGGTAGGCGACGGGAGATCGTCCCTTCTCTTCCATGAGCTTTTCCACTTCCCATCGCGACTCGGAGAGGTGGATCTGGAGAGTGGTTCCGAGCTCCTCGGCGAGTTCGGCCTCCTTGACCAGGTTGGCCGCGCTCACCGTGTAGGGTGCGTGGGCGGCGACGGAGGGTGTGATCAGCGGGTGGTCCCGGTACTCCTGGGCCAGCTCCCGCTGTTTTTCCATCATCTCTTCGGGGGTCTTGCAGCGAGGGGTGGCGAAATCGATGAGCGACTCGGCAATCACCCCGCGCATCCCGGCCTCGGCGAGCACCGCGGCGACCTCGTTGCCGAAGAAGTACATGTCGGTGGTGGTCGTGACGCCGGCGAGAAGTTGTTCGGCAACCGCGAGTTCGGTGCCGAGTCGAACGGCCTCGCGGTTCATGTGGGTCTTCTCCGCGGGCCAGATGTGGTTTTCCAGCCAATCCATCAGCGGGAGGTCATCGGCAAGACCGCGGAGCAGGGTCATGGCGAGGTGGCAGTGGGTGTTGACCAGACCCGGCAGGATGAGGCATCCGCCGGCGTTGACCACCTCGCCGGTGGGCGCGTGCTCGAGCAGGTCCTCGGCGAGGCCGACGGCGGCGATCCGGCCGTCGGCGATCGCGATGGCGCCGTCGGGGATGGGTTCGCTCCCGGGCTCCATGGTGAGAATGGTTCCGCCGACAACGAGAGTGTCCCAATTTGATGTGTCCATGCAATCCTCCAGACCCACACCCGAGGTGCGAGTCTGGAGGATTGTAGCTAATCGGGATTCGGGGGACGACTCCTCAGAACTCCTCGCCCTCTTTCAGCCGGCGAAGTCGGCGGCGTTCCTGCTTCTTGGGCGCACCCATGCCGCGATCGCGGAGCGGCGGCATGGAAAGACGTTGCATTCTTCTGAGTTCGATCTCTTCTGGAGTCGGCGGCGGAGTGTGATCGATATAGAGCTCGCGGGCCCGGGCTTTGGAGACATTGGTGGATTCGATTCCCACGACCTCGATGGTTCGCTTCCGACCGCCGGGAAGGGAGATCTTGATCTCGTCCCCCGGACGGACCGCTCGATGAGCCTTGCCGTTGTCTCCGTTGACTTCAACACGGCCATTCTTGCAGGCCGTCTGGGCCTGTGATCTGGTCTTGAAGATGCAGGCCACATCGAGCCAGATGTCCAGACGGAGGGAAGCATTGTCGGCCACGGTGCGAGTGTAGCGCGAGAGGATGAGAGTTGGGAGAGCAAGAACCCGCACGAATCGAGGGTGGATTTCACGATTGAAGGATGTTTGATTGAGCAACCTTCAAATTCGGTGATCCGCATCACACAGCAAACGAGGATTGGATGTGGGAGGCTCTGCGGAGATGGACTGGTCGGTCGGGAGCTGGTCGTGCGCCGCGGTTCCCGGCACGACTGGTTCAGAATCGAGGATTGACGACCCCGGTGTTCGACTCAGGGTTTTCGGAAACCGGAGTACGATCTACAATGGACGCCAATAACCGCCACGAGGAACTATGGCCGTGGAATCGTCTTGGATTGGATTCGCGACCAAATCCGGCTGCTGGAGAATTGATGGGAACACACCACCGGTCCCCCCACAGGTTTGGGCTCTACCTGATCATTGCGATGGCCCTGTCCATGGTTACAGGGAACGGCTCGGCGGCGGACCATCCGACCCTGGTGAATCCGGAAACGACCACCTGCGTCACCTGCCACGACGAGGTGCTTGCGGTGCGGGTTCCGCATCCGCCGGCGGCCGATGACTGCCTGACCTGCCACGTGTTTGAAGCCAGCGAAGGCGAAACGAGCGTGGGATTGATGGAGTCAGGATCTGCGCTGTGTCTGGCCTGCCACGATGGGCTTGCGGCGGCCGCGACCGGTGAGATCGCGGTCCCGCACGCTCCTGTGGTCGATGACTGTGGGACCTGCCACGGTGCTCATGGCACGGACTTCGATGCCATGCTCGTGGTGGAGCCGGCACTCATCTGTGCCGAGTGTCACGATTTAGACGACACCGACGCCGCCCACCCACTACCCGTGCGGCGTGCCGACTGCCGGACCTGCCACGAGGCTCACGGTTCGAAGAACGCCCACATGCTGCGTGGATCTTCACGACACGTGCCCTTTGAGGAAGGTTCGTGCGACGCATGTCACCGCACACCGCGCGGGACACGTGTGCGTCTCCTCCAAGAGGGCGGGGCTCTCTGTGAGGCGTGCCATGGCGATATCGCGAATGACGGCGATGCGGTGGTCCATACCGCGATCAAGCAGGGCCGGTGTGTGGAGTGCCACGACCCCCATCTTGCGGATCGCCCCCACCTTCTGAAGGCCGACGGCGGCGAACTCTGCTTTTCGTGCCACCCCGACATCGCCGAGCGGGCGAAGGGCCCCGGTGCTCACGCTGCGCTGGAGGATGGTTGCGACGGCTGTCACGACGCACATTCCAGTGATCGGCCCGCGATGCTGCTCGACGACGTGGACGAACTCTGTGGCACCTGCCACGATTCGGCGGACCCCGATCTTCGCCGACTGCACTTCGGGGCGGATATGACGACGATCCGCTGCCTCGGCTGCCACGATCCCCACGGATCATCGAGCATGCCTCTCATCGCCAACGGATCGATCCATCCGCCGTTCCGCGAGGGCTGCAGCAATTGTCACGGCGCTACGGCGCAGGAGCTTGAGGGCGGCGGTGGCAATGCTCTGTGCGAGATGTGCCACGACGACGTGGCGGAGACCATCGCGACGGCTGCCGTGCCCCACCCCGCCATGGAGGCGATGGAGTGCGTGGACTGCCATTCTCCCCATGCATCCCGCCAGCCGAAGCTTCTGCGGGCAGCCGGAGGCGAATTGTGCCTCGACTGCCACGAAGACCAGGCGGGAGGCGAGGGTGAGAGCGTTCACCGGGCGATCTCGTGGATCGGATGCCACAGCTGTCACCTACCCCACGGGGGTCCGAGTGAGAACCTCCTGCGGGCGTCAGGGAACGACCTGTGCAACGGGTGTCACCTGAAGAACCGGGTGAAGGTGGACCGGAACGGCGATGTCAGGCTTGACGGCGGATTCGTCCTGCGGGGTGAACGGGCTCGGGAACTCGAGATGATCGGCCTCGATCCCTTCCTTCGCAAGAACCACCCGATCCCCGAGCACCCGGTTACCGGGATGATCGATGGCAAGGGCCGGACGGAAGTGGCGAAGTCGCTTGTGGGTCAAGAGATGACCTGCCGGCTCTGTCATGAACCCCATGCAGCGGCGAGCTCGAAGTTGTTTGCCTGGAAAGCGACAAACCAGGCTGAGCTGTGCATCGCATGCCACCCCAAATGAATGAGAGCGAGAACTGACTGATGGGCCATCGAGCAAAGTACTTCCTTTTTCCAGTGTTCGCGGCGCTTCTCTGGTCGTGTAGCTCAGGTGGAGCGAGTTCGGGCAAGCGAGCCGCCTCTGAGCCGACGAGGGTCGTCTATCCTCCGGCTCCGGCCGATCCGGTTGTCGAGTGGGTCGGTGTGATCGGCACCCGGGCCGATGTCGACAACCGGAAACGAACCTTGAGGAAGGTCCTCGTCGGCGAAGAGGAAATCGAGGCGTCGCTGATGGCTCCGACGGCGGTGGCCATCGGCCCTGACCAGACTCTCTATGTGGTCGATCAGCATCTCCGGGGAGTGGTGATTATCAACCGGGATGAACAGCGTTTCGAACTCTTCCGGGGGACGGCCCCGGGTTCGCTCTTCCAGCCCGTCGGCGTCGCGGTGGCCGATGACGGCACTCTGTATGTCAGTGATGCGAGCTCTCAGGCCGTCTATGCCTATGACGCGGAACTCGGGTTCAAGAGGGCCTATGGCGGAGCTGGAATCTTCGATCGGCCGACCTCCATCGCATTGACGGCGGGTGGTGATCGGATTGCAGTGTGCGACACCGAACGCCATGTGGTAAACGTGATGGAAACCGCAACGGGATTGCCGGTGATGACCCTGGGAGGCAATGAGAACAGCGCCCGCGACGGCGAGTTTAACTTCCCGGTCGCGGCCGCCTTCGACGCCGAGGGTTACCTCTATGTCTCCGACTACCTGAACTTCCGGATTCAGGTCTTCGATCCCGCCGGTGATCTTGATCTAATTTTCGGGAGCGCCGGAGACAGCCCCGGGAACTTGAATCGGCCCCGTGGATTGGTGGCCGACGCCGCCAACGGCGTGTTGTATGAGGTGGATGGAGCGTTTCAGCTCGTTCAGATGTTTAACCTCGATGGTGAGTTGCTCATGTGGTTCGGAGAGCCCGGTCAGGGGCCGGGCCAATTCTCTCTTCCTTCAGGTATAGCCATGCGTGACAAGCTTCTGGTCGTCGCGGATACGCTCAACCACCGTATTCAACTCTTTCGGTTCCTTGGTTCACCGCAGTGATCTGCCCGCCGGAGTTTGTTTGCGCGGTCGGATTTCGATTCGGCGTTCAACAAAGATTTGGAGGCATTATCGGCCGCGAGCGGAGATCTCGTTGTTGCGACAGTGTCTTTATTTGAAGACTCCATGACCCGGCCATGACAAAAAACCCTGCCATTTATGTGCGCTTCGTCACGTGTTCATTAACTCAAGCATTGATTTGGGAATAAATACCGAATATGCTCCAGCCTGTCGATGGGATTCGACTGAACCTGCGGGCCGTTCGCAATCAAACGCGGAGGGCTCACGCCGGCAGCGAGGTTCGAATCGAATTTCACCGGACTCGAGAACGGAGGGCAAAAAATGATGAAGAGAGCGCTTGTGATGAGCTTTTGCGTGGTCCTGGTGGCGGGAATCGCCAGTGCCCAGATTACCGGCAGCGCACACGACTTCAGTAGCGAGACGTGGTCGAACGGCACCATCTGCCTGCCGTGCCACACGACCCACGATGGTGAGACCTCCTTTGTCGCGCCGCTGTGGAACCACGAAGTGACCGTGGCCAGCTTTCAGATGTACACCAGCGGCACCCTCGATGGGGAGGTCGATACGCAGCCGGCCGATGTCTCCAAAGCGTGCCTGTCCTGTCATGACGGCACCGTCGCGCTCGAGAACTTTGGTGGGAACACAACCGGATCGACCTATATCGACGGTGGCGCCCTGGTCGGAACCGATCTGTCGAACGATCACCCGATCAGCGTGACCTACAGCGCAGGAACGGGTGCGGGTCAGGATCCCGAGCTCAACCCGACATCGGCGACCTATGCCGATGGGACCATTGCAGACTATCTCTTCGCCAACAAGGTGGAGTGCGCCACCTGCCACGACGTCCACAACGGTGGGGCCGTCGGGGGTAACCCGTCCCTGTTGGTGGAGGATCCGGGTGGCAGCCTGATGTGCATTCGTTGCCACGCGAAGTAGTCTGATCCCGCTGATGATGCAAGCTCGCGGCACGGGGGGCGATCGTCTCGCCTCCCGTGTCTTTTTTTGGGTGGTTTCTCCTGGTCGGAGGAACACCGCAATCGGCAGACGATTGCTGAATGCGGTCGTCATCTTTGCGGCAACGGTACAGCTTGTCGCCCCGATTGCCCAATCGGCCTCGGTGGTCGATTCGGTGGCGATCGTCAATGGCCGGCAACTCGAGGCGTGGGAACTCGATCGTGAACTGGCGGTGCGGATTTCGGTTGGAAGCTACCATCGGCAGATCTCCCAGGAGAAGAAGACCGAATTCAGGTGCGAGTCTCTCAAAGCTCTGGTGCTCAAAGAACTCAAGCGGCAGTGGGCGGGGGAGAACCCCGTCGATGTCGATGAAGCAGCAGAAGAGGCGGCCTGGCAGGAAGTGCGGGCGCGCTTCACCAGCGAGGGGCAATACCGCTCCGCTCTCGAGACCAAGGGAATCGTCGAGGACGCCTTCCGACTGGCCCTCCGTCGAGATGCCGTCGCCGAGGCGGTTGACGAGTCGATCGTTTCCAGCGTCACGTCTCCAAGCGAGACTGAGGTTGAGGTCTTCTTCATCCTCAACAGCGATGACTATGTGAACCCGGAAGCCCGGCACGTGACTCACATCCTGGTCCACGTTCCACCGTCCGCGACCGTGGAAACCTGGCAGGCGTCCGAGCAACACGCACGTCAGCTTGCCGAGGAAGCCCGTCGGGAAAGCCTCCCGCTTCTCGTGGTGGGTGAGTCCGATCTCGAGAGCCTCCCTCCTCGGTTTCGCGATGAGGTCGGCGATATCGGCTTTGTCCACCGTGGATCGCTGTTGCCCGCCGTCGATGAGGCGGTCTTCTCGGCGGAGGTTGGAGAGGTGATCGAGCCGGTGAAATCGATCTACGGTTATCATGTGTTGCAAGTGATCAGCACACGTCAATCAAAACCGATCGAACTCGCTGCCGTGCGGGCTGCAGTGGAGGAGCGAATTACGCGGGAGAAGAGACAGCATCGGCTCGACGAATTCGAGTTTCAGTTGTTTGACCTTGCGACGATCGAGGTTCTCGAATGCGTCGAGAGATTCTGAACCTCGTAGCTCGCCGGCTCTGCGCTGGGGTCTGTCTGTGGTGCTTTGCCGGGTCCGCCTGGGCCTCGAGCGGGGCGACCTTCACGCTGGGCCTCTCGGCGGAGTACCTGAGCGACTCGCAGGAATACGCCGGCGTTTCCACCAAGCGATCGAATCTCCAAACCGTCCTCTGGGCGGCCGTTGTCGGTCACCTCGTCGATCCGAGATTCATGACCTTTGATGCCAGTGTTGCAAAGACTCTGTCGAATCAGACGATTTCCGGCCAACAGGACAATGAGGTCGACGACACCTACTACGACGGGTCGCTGCGGTTCTTCAACAACCGTGCGATTTCGTTCGAAGTCGGTGCGGGCCGTCAGGGAACCGACGTCACCGGTCTCCAACAGGGGGCGATCGTCGATGGGGTGCGCAGCTATCAGCGGTACGGCCTGCGAGCCCTCGGCGGCCAGTGGTTCCGTCTCAATCTTCGGCACTGGGAGCAGAGCTTCGCCGCGGACCAGCCGGACACGCTGCGTGATGAGGACTCCGCCTGGAGCGAGCTGTCGACCCAGGCGGCCGTCGGCAAAGTCGATGCCATGCTGCAGCTTCTGTGGAAGGAGAACAATCTCTTCGGGGATGGTCTTCAGCAGGAGATCGGATCCGGACGGTTCGACCTCGACATCAACCGGACCGGGCGGGTCTACTGGCACACCGACCTCATTGGAAATGTCTACCGTTCCGCCCAGAATCACGAAGAGTTCTCGCCGTGGACGACGAATTACCTGTTCAGAAACCAGTTGCGCCACCGATACAGTCAACACGGATTCTGGGATCTCAGGGCGGATATGCGGGTAGTCCGCGTCGACACCGAGCCGGTTGAGGAGGTCATCACCGGAAACGCCTCGGCCAACCTCGTGGCACCGCTGAGCCCGTCGACCTTTCTCGAGGCCGAACTCGGCTATCTCAGCAACGAGTACGGTGACGGCCTGCGGCTGACCCAGCCCCGGGCGGGCCTCGGGCTGAGGTGGGGTCAGCAGTTCGGCCGCTGGTGGGTGTCGTTCTACCCCCGGGTGACCTATCTCAGAGCCGACCCGGAGGAACTCGAGCAGGAGTCGGCCTTCGGCTCGCTGATCTTCGGGTCCGTTCGCTACCAACTTCCCCGTTCGAGTGTGACCTTGGAGGGCGAATACTTCGACAACCAACTCTCGATCCCGGACTACAGCGTCGGCGAACCCCCCATCGGGAGCGCGTTTCTCGCAGGTCTCGACCGGCGGCGCTACCGCGGACGGGTGATCTTCGAGTATCGGCCCACCCGCCGAGCCGCGTTCTCGCTCGACTTTGACTATCGCAACCGGGTGCGGGTGGATCGTGGGTTCGAGATCGAGGAAGATGTAGCCCGCGCCCAGCTCAACATGGCGCTTGGACGGGTGACCATCGGAGCCTCCGCCGACCGGTTCGAGATGGTCGGAAGCGAGATCCCGACCTTGACCGATGTGTGGCAGGCGAACATCAGCTGGGGTCCGACGTACTGGTTGCTCTTCGACGGGTTCGTACGCTCCGAGGAGCGCAGGATCTTCGATCATATTGGCACGTACGAGTTCGCAGAGCTCGGAGTGCGATTCAACTACGCCAAGCTTTCATTCTATGCTCGGGTGCGAGAGCAGCGAACCGAGGAGGCGGGACTCGAACAGCGCCGATTTCGACGGATTTGGGTCGGTGTGAGGCGTTTGTTCAACATCAGAGCCGGAGACAACCGAAGATGAGGACGCAACGATTCGCACTCGTAATTCTCCTAGCAGCGGGTTGCCTGCCGTCGCGGGCGATCTGTGCCGAGGGCCCGGTCTGGCCGCCCCCCGGAGCTGAGGCTCCGGCCGAGGTTGCCTGGCAGGCCATCGTCGAGGAGTTCCGCCCCAAGGGCCTGGGACGATTCTTCCGCGCGGTGGCAGGCGCAGAGCGACATCAGCAGGCGTGGACTCTGCCGCGGCCCGTCGCCGTGGCTCTCGCCAAAGACCGGGTCTTCGTGGTGGACACGGCCATGAGCTGGGTGATCGGCGGCAAGACCGATGGAAGCTCCGCGGTCAAGCTGAAGCTGCCTGACGGTGTGCAACCGGTCGCTATCGCCTCGACCCCGGATGGGAATCGGATCCTGGTCGCGGATCGGGAACTCGGAGTCGTCTTCGCTTTCGACCTCAAAGGCTCGCTGCTCGGCGAAGTCGTGGGTCGAGATTTGGTGCAGCGTTGTGGTGGGATCGCCGCGTGTGCGAATGGCGATGTGTTGATCACCGATGCTGAGGCCGGTCAGGTCGTTCGTGTCTCCACCGATGGACTCGAGGTGGCCAGGTCGGGCGGGCGTGGAACCGGCGATGGAGAGTTCAACACTCCGACCGCTGTTGCCGAAGCACCGGACGGCACGGTTTGGGTCCTCGATCCCTTCAATTTCCGGGTCCAGCAGCTCGACGCCGAACTTCAATACCTGTCTCAGTTCGGCCAGCACGGGGATGGGTCCGGGCATTTTGCCCTTGCCAAGGGGCTGGCGATTGATCCCGACGGCCATATCTATGTGTCCGACGCACGCTTTGATGCAGTTCAGGTCTTTGACGGGGAGGGGCAGCTTCTCCTGATCATCGGTGGTCGTGGTTTCTCAGCGGGCGAATTCTGGACACCCGGAGGTCTCGCCATCGATCGACGCGGTCATCTGGCCGTGGCGGATACCGGGAATCGACGGATCCAACTCATGCGCTACCAGCGAAGGGAAAACCAGAAATGAGACGCGCGGCAATCACCCTGACGATGGTATTGGGTTTGGCTGTTCTGGCCTGGTCCCAGGAAAGCATACGCGACACCCCTCACAATCTTTCCGTGACCGGTCCGGGCACCGTCAGGGCGGTGTCCGAAACCAGGGTGTGTGTCTTCTGTCACACGACCCACAACGCCGCCTTCCATGCGCCGTTGTGGAATCGGGAGAACCCGGGAGGCAGCTACCAGATGTACTGGAGCGAGACCATGGACGCCTATGGATCCTCGGGGGAGGCGCCGCAGCCCAATGGTTCGTCGAAACTCTGCCTTTCCTGCCACGACGGAACCATTGCACTCGGATCGACGGTTTCGTCGGGTCGTATCGAGATGCGTGGAGGAATCACGACCATGCCGTCGACCTCGGAATCAAATCTCGGCCGAGACCTCAGCGGTGATCACCCGGTCTCCTTCACGGTGACGGACCACCTGGTCACGACCAACAATTCCAAGGGCGATGTCCCTCTGAGATCGTTGTCGGAGATGCGGAACCACCCCCTCGCGAAGCTCGACAAGGAGAATCGCATCCAGTGCACGACCTGCCACGATCCCCATCGCGACCCTTATGGAAATTTCCTTCTCACCGCAAAACCGGGGGAGCTATGCATCGCGTGTCATTCCTGAGGACTGCTGCGGCGGCGATTGTCCTGATCGCCCCGGTGGCCTCGGCCGTTGATCTCGGCAAGCACTTCGAGCCGGGCAAGCTCGCCGAAGACTGTACACCGTGCCATCAGGGTCACGGGGCCGCCCGAACACCCATGTTGACGACCGAGAGCGACCTCATGTGCATTGAGTGCCACCAGACGGGCGCAGCTGAGCCCGGCCGGCGTGAAGCACTTGGAATGGACTCCGGCGCCGATCCGGCGGACATCCGTGTGGAAATGGTCAAACCGGTGATCCACCGCGGGGCGCGTTGTATAGACTGCCACAGTGTTCATGGCATCGGCCGGCTTCAGGGGGCGCCTGGGGCCAACCTCAATCTCGGACGGCAGAAGCCTTCGCCGAAACGGGGCTTCGCCAGCGAGGCGAATCTCTGCCTTTCGTGTCACGGAACCCGGTCGACAATGGTCTCGGATCCTCATGACATCGGTCTGCTCTTTGATTCGAGGAATCCCTCGTTCCACCCGGTCCTCGCCATCGGTGTCGGCGAGGTCCCAAGCCTCTTGCCTCCATTGACACCTGATTCCCTCATCAACTGTTCTGATTGCCACACAAACGATGATGTCCGTGGTGCGCGTGGACCGCACGGGAGCCGAGTGCCGGGGCTGCTCGGCGCCGACTACTCATTGCAGGATGGGCAGCCGGAATCGGAGGCCGGATACGCTCTGTGCTATCAGTGCCACGATCGGAAAATCGTCCTCGATTCCGATCCCTTCCCATACCACCGACTGCACGTTGTGGACCAACGAACCGCGTGCGTCCTGTGCCACGATGCGCACGGTGCGACCGCTGGGCGGGCCCTCATTCGCTTCAACGAACCCACGGCGATCACCGGCGTTCTGGCCTCGAGTTCTGGGCGGCTCGAATACAGTTCTGAGGCGGCGGGGATGGGGGGCTGCTATCTCACCTGCCACGGCGTTGATCACGACCCCCTCGGTTATGGGCCCATGTTCACAACCAAAGGCCGCCCCAGGTTTGTCGATCCCAATCGTGATGGGGCCCTGGGTCGGCATCCGGCCGGCACCCAGGCGGCGCCGCGAGCGGGCACCAGATCCGACGGCAGGAAACAGTGAGGCTTCAAAACACCACCCTCGCTGATACGGTCCTGTCCGCGAGTTCGAGTGGGTCCGTGATCCAAGGCACTGAAAGTGGATGGCCTCTTTCGCGACAATCAATAATCGGAACGGTTCCCGTTAAAGAGTGTGATTCGGTTTCGAGAAAGGAAAACGGAGTGAGACGCCCACCAACGAAGGATGGCGACCCGAGGGGCGCGAGCGCACGCTGGAATGGCTCCGCGCGGTCAGGGATGACCGCCCGAGTGACAGTGCTCATTGCTGTCGGCGTGATCATCCTCGGACTGCCGGGAACGACGTCCGCACAGCTGTGTAACTGGGACGGCACACCGATGCTGCCGCCACCTGAAGTCGATGCTCTGGGCACACAGCTGGAGATCCTGCGGGCCCCGGCCCGTCTGGCGGTCGACTCCGCCGACAACGTCTACGTCACCGATCCGACCCGGGGAACGATCGTGGTCATGGATGTCTACGGAGACGTCATCGAAATGCGCAGTGGATTGGGGGCTCCCCTGACCGTCGCGGTGGACGCCTTTGACAACATCTACGTGGGCGATGACGCGACAGGACGGATCGACATCTTCGATTCTCTGTGGCAGCACGCTGGCGTCCTCGGTAGCGGTGCGGGGGAGTTCATGGCCGCAACCGATATCGCCATCGATCCGGATCCAGGTTTTGGTTTTGTCTTCGTCTCCGATGGTGAGGCGAACCTGATCAAGGTCTACGGTCCCGATGGCCAGATGGTCCGATCATTCGGAGGCTCTGGAACTGGTCCGGGAGAGTTCGATTTTCCGTCAGCCGTTTGGGTGAGTCCGTACGGTGAGGTCTATGTCGGAGACCAGAACAATGATCGTGTCCAGGTTTTCGATCGTGACGGTGCTTTTCTTCGCTGCTTCGGGGCTCAGGGCGGGGGAAACCGAAACTTCGGCCGGATCCAGGGTCTGACAGGGGACCTCGATGGCAGAATCTATGTCGCCGATGCGTTCCAGAGCCATGTCAAGGTCCTCGACGGCGCCGGTGCGGATCTCGGGACCATCGGCAGCCTGGGAGATCGTTCCGGTCAGTTCCGGACCCCCTTCGGCGTGGTGATAGATAGCACCAACCGGCTGTTCGTGTCATCAGTGAACAGCGGTCGGCTCGAGGTCTTTGGGTTGGACGACTACGGAGTCGTTCCTCCCTCCGGCCTGATCTTCAACGACGGATTTGAATCTGGAGATGTTCATGCCTGGTCTGAAGCTGTTCCGTAGACCGCCGAAGGGGATTCTCGTGCGGGGAATTCTGCTGTCGATGGCTTTGCTGCTTGTCGTCCCAGGCGCCGATGCGCTGGATCCGCCGCACGACGCCTCGTGGGCCATAGACTGCTCGAGTTGTCACACGACTCACAGTGCGTCCGGCGGTGGACTCACGACCGTGGGAGGCAACGGCAATCTGTGTCTGAGCTGTCACGTCTTCGGCGGTCTCGCCGCGGGGCTTCCTTTCGTCGATGCCGATCAGGCGTTGCCGGGCCCCGGTCTGCCTTCGGGTACCAGCCCGTCGGGAAATTCTCACCGATGGGACGCCGGCGCCGCCGGCCACGTCAAGCCCGATGGCGGCAACACGTCGGTGGGCGAGGTCGCTCCGGGCGGCCTATTCGTTGGGAAATTTCCAAAGACCTACACGGTGACAATGACCTCTTCCGGGGATGTCGGTGCGGCCGTCTTCTCGTGGAACGACACCCTGGCGGGCGGAGGCGCCGGATTGACCACCGGCGCCGATGTGCTCCTCGACGAGGGTGTCATGGTGACGTTCACCAACGCCGAGGCTTCGCCGTCTTTCGTGGCTGGGGACGTGTGGCGGATCTATGTTCGGGCCGATTTGAGGCATCCGCAAACGGCGGCCATGTCGAGCCGTCTCGAGGACGGCCGAGCCATGTGTTCGACCTGCCACGACCAGCACAAGCAGGCGAGAGAGCCCTTCGATGCCACGGCGCCGCCATACGGTGGAGCTGGGACCGGTGAAGGACGCCACTTCATGCGGATCGACGACGACGAGGGCGCCAGCTGCAACGACTGCCACGGATTCAGGGATGTGACGGTCTCCATTGATGGATCGCACCCGGTTGGCCGAAGTGTTCCCGGCTCGGGAGGCTACCAGCAGCCTACGACGCTGCCGCTGGATCCCATGAACTGGATGGTGTGCATGACCTGTCACCAGGTCCATGACGCACCCACGAGCGATGGGTCGCTGCTGCGCAGAGTGGATCGAACGGGTCTGTGCACCGAGTGTCACACTCTCGCCGACACCGCGACCCCCGCAGCCCATCTCGACCCGGCCTCCACCGGGGCACTCTGGCCCGGCGGACAATATGGATCGACCTTCCCGGCCATCACGGACGTATCCCAGACCGCGAGCTGTTCCGGTTGCCATCAGGCGCACGGCTGGCCCGACACCAACGATGTCGATCGGGATTACCCCCGGCTCCAGATCGATCTCGAAGAAGACCTGTGTTTCACATGCCACGATGGGAGCCCGGCGAATGCCGACGTGCGGACCGACTTCCTCAAGAACTCGGCACACCCGTTGGATCTGGCATCCGAGGTTCACCAGCCGGGCGAGCCCGCCGTCGTGACCACCCGTCACGTCGAGTGCGAAGACTGCCATGGTCCGCATGACGCAGTGGCGAGAGTCAACCTTCCCGGCGCCACCACCTCGCCTCGACCGGCTTCGGGGCCGCTCGAAGGTGTTTCCGGCGTCAACCTGGCCGGCAACGAGGTGAGTCCCGCATCCTATGAGTACCAGCTCTGTCTTCGTTGTCACGCCGACAGCCCCAATCTGCCGTCGCCGTCCACGCCGCGCCAATTCCCCGAATCCAACCTCCGACTCGAATTCAACGGCTCGCTGGCGTCCTATCACCCGGTCGCGATGGAAGGAACGAACTCCAGCGTGCCGAGTTTGACCACCGGGTGGGACGAAACCAGCCTGATGAGCTGCACCACATGCCACAACAACGACGACGGCCCGGTGACCGGCGGTTCGGGCGCCAACGGCCCGCACGGCTCGGACTGGCCGCATCTGCTCGAGCGTCGCTATGAGACCACGGACCCCCAACAGTTCAACCAGCAAAAATACGCCATGTGCTTCAAGTGCCACTCATGGCAGAACCTGGCTGGCGGCAACAGCTTCGACGACCACTCCAAACACGTCTCCGGCGAGCAGACGCCATGCAACGTCTGCCACGACCCGCACGCTTCGGCTAACCCCAAACTCATCAACTTCGACACCTCGGTGGTGACGCCCTTCAACGGCACCCTCGAGTTCGTGTCATCGGGGACCCACCAGGGTGAGTGCACGTTGACCTGTCACGGCGAGGAACACGACCCCTATACCTATTGAACCGTTCCGCGGTCCCCGGTCCGGACAACCCGGCCGGAAAGCAAGATCCGGGCGGGGGTCCTATCAGGATGCACTTCCGCTCCCCGTGGTGTCCCCCGGGTGGTGACCACGACGTCCGCGGTCACCGAGTCGTCGCGAGATGAATCCCGCGATCAGAGCCGACGCCGCGGCGCCGCCCGCGCCGACACAGGCGAAGCACGAGGTGCAATCGCAAGTCGGCGCGCCCCTCAACCCGGGCGGATGGGAGGACGGTCTATTTACTCTTCAGCAACGATCTCAGCATCCTTGAGCATGACCGCATAGGTATAGCCGGCGCCAAAATCCTGATTGGTGACCAGGGTGCCGGTGGCGGTCACAATGTCCCCGACAGAGGCGGTGCCGAGCGTGGTGACGGTGAGATCGTGCGATCCTTCAGCCGCCGAACCCGTGCCATCCTGGAGATGGATCCAGTTCGTGCCCAGAATTCCGCCGTTGTACTTGACCACTCGTCCGCGGACGGTGATCGAGGTGTCAGCGAGTTTGGCGGTTTCGGACCAGATCTGCCCCACCGTCACACCGCCATCGGCAGGCTCGACCGGTTCCGTCGCCTGGCTGGACGCATCATGGGCGGAGACGGTTTCTCCGGCCACGGCTGGGTGACCCGCGGGCATGGAGGGCGAGGCTGTTTCGCCTTTGCGCATGATCTGCGAGGTGAAATAGACCACTGGGAAGGTACGGTCCAGGCTCTCACTGTGAAAATCCTGCATCGGCATTTCCAGGGGAACAACGACAACCTCGCCCACGGCCACGTCGAATCGTGTGGCCGCGGCCCAGATTTCTTCGCCTCCCGTATCGACGCGAACATAGGTGTAGTTCCCGGCGTTCATGGTCTCCACGACCGTGCCGGTCGCGGTGGCGCCGGCGGGGGCCATGCTCTGGGCCGCCTCGATATCGGTCTGGTTCTGGGAATTCTCGTCCTCGGGCTGTTCGGCGGTACACGCACCGACGACGCCGAGCGAGGCGGCCATCAATAGCGACATGGTGATTCGATAGGTCATATTGGTTTCTCCTGTGTCTCCGTCAGCGTGGACGGTTGGGTGGCTTTTATCGATCCAAAACGACGTGGGACTCAGATCTCGAGCTCCTCGCCATGACTATGACGGCAGATCCACTTTCGCCCTGCCGACACCGTAGTATTCGAACCCGTTGTCCGCCATGCGTTCGGGGCTGCAGACGTTGCGCAGATCCACGATGGCGTTGCCTGTGAGCGCCGACTTGATCCGGTCCATATCCAGGGAGCGGAACTGGTTCCACTCGGTGACGATGACCAGGGCGTCGGCGCCGGAGGCGGCGTCGTAGGAGTCTTCGCAATACTCCACCGATGCCGGGAGATAGGTCTTGGCGTTGTCCATGGCCACCGGATCGAAGGCGCGCACCTTGGCGCCCTCGTTGACCAGCGTCTCGGCGATGGGGATCGAGACGGACTCCCGCATATCGTCGGTCTCGGGTTTGAAAGAGAGACCGAGGAGGGCCACCGTTTTGCCGGCGAGGTTGTTACCGAGCGCAGCGCGGACCTTCTCCACCGCCCGGGCCTTCATCCGCTCGTTCACCGTCACGACGGTCTCGACGATGTCGAAGGGCCTCCCGGCTTCGCGGCCGATCTCGGCGAGGGCCAGGGTATCCTTCGGGAAGCACGACCCACCATAACCCGGTCCGGGGTGGAGGAACTTGGATCCGATCCTCTTGTCCAGCCCCATCCCCTTGGCGACGTGGTGGACATCGGCGCCGATGAGTTCACAGATTTCGGCAACTTCGTTGATAAAGGTGATCTTGGTGGCGAGGAAGGCGTTAGACGCGTACTTGATGAGCTCCGACGACTCGACATTGGTGATGACGAATGGGGTGTCGCGGAGAAAAAGCGGCGAGTAGATGTCCTTCATGATGGCGATGGCCTGGTGGTCCCGGGCGCCGATCACCACCCGGTCGGGGCGCATGAAGTCTTCGATGGCCGAACCCTCACGAAGGAATTCGGGATTGGATACGACTGAAAAGGGTTGATTGCTCGTGGTGCGCCCTGAAATGGTCTTTTCGATGAGCTGACCGGTCCCGGTGGGCACCGTGGACTTGGTGATGACGACCTTGTAGCCGTCGAGGTTGTCGGCGATGGACTCGGCGACCTGAATGACATACGACAGATCGGCCGAACCGTCCTTTTTGGGCGGGGTGCCGACGGCAATGAAGACCGCCAGTGCGCTTCTGATGGCCGGGTCGAGATCGGTGGTGAAGTGCAGACGTCCGGCCTTGGCGTTCTTCTCCACCAGTGCGTCGAGGCCGGGTTCGTAGATTGGCATCTCACCGCGCAGCAGCATGTCGATCTTCCGTTCGTCCTTGTCGACACACGTCACGTTGATGCCGAAATCGGCCAAGCACGCTCCGGTGACCAGTCCCACATAGCCCGTACCTACCACGCAGATGTGCATCGAAACCTCCTCACACGTAGGGTCGAGATTCTAACAGAGTGAGACGCAATCCGGCCGGTTTCGTGTACCCTGTCGGGGCCGGCTCGATGGTCGGCTCGTCATTGCGAACTTGGAGTGTGTAGTGAATAGATGGCGGATGGATTTCGGTGAGTCGTTTGAGGCCATTTTGGGGCGAATTCGCAGGCTCATACTGGTGGTATGGGTCAAGGATTCACCATGAAATGGGCCAAACGACACCCGAAAGGCGCCGCCGATTCTATGCACTACACACTCCTTGGCCCAAGGAGTCCCGCCATGCCCATTCCGCTGCTCGATCTCAAACGCCAGTACGAACCCCTGCGCGACGAAATGGAACGAACCCTCAACGAGGTCGCTGCGAGCCAGTACTTCATCCTCGGACCCGAGGTTGAGAAATTCGAAAAGTCCGCCGCCACGTGGCTCGGAGTCGAGCACGCCATCGGCGTGGCGTCGGGAACCGACGCGCTTCTGATCGCTCTCATGGCCCTCGATGTCGGACCCGGTGACGAGGTCATCCTGCCGACCTTCACCTTCTTCGCCACCGCCGGGGTGGTTTCCCGTCTGGGTGCGACACCGGTCTTTGTCGACATCGACCCAGTTGACTTCAACATGGATCCCGCCCTGGTGCGCGAGAAGGTCTCGGATCGCACCAAGGCGATCATCCCGGTTCACCTCTTCGGGCAGTCGGCCGATCTCGAAGCGATCCGCGAAGCCGCCGGCGATGTTCCGATCCTCGAGGATTGCGCCCAGGCATGGGGCGCCGACTTCGGCGGCCGTTATGTCGGTGGCCACGGCATCATGGGTGCCTTCAGCTTCTTTCCGTCAAAGAACCTCGGTGGATTCGGTGATGGCGGGATGGTGACGACCAACGATGCCGAGATGGCCGCCAAACTGAGGGAACTCCGCGTCCACGGCCAGTCCGGGCCGTATCTCCACCCGATCGTCGGTGGGAACTTCCGGCTCGACGCCATCCAGGCGGCTGTGCTCCGGGTCAAGATGCCCCATGTCCAGGGTTGGGTCCAGGGGCGCCGCGCCAACTCCATGCGGTATGTCGATGCCTTCACCCAGAGGGATCTGGACAAGGTCCTCGGTCTGCCGCTCGCTCTGTCGGGCCGAGGCCACACCTATAATCAGTTCGTGATCCGTGCGCCGCGTCGTGACGAGCTGAAGCAGCACCTCCTGGATCGCGAGATCGGGTGTGCGGTCTACTACCCCCTGTGTCTCCACCTCCAGCCGTGTTTCAGCGATCTCGGTTACGCGGAAGGCGACTGTCCAGTGGCGGAGCAGGCGAGTGCCGAGGTTTTGGCGCTGCCGGTCTTCGGCGAGCTCACGGAAGGGGAGATCGAAGAAGTCGTGGGCGCGATTGCGGAGTTCTACACGGTTTGATCGATTCATGAAGCTGCTGCTGGTCTCGAGCCGATTTCCCTGGCCGCCGTGGCGGGGGAATCAGCTTCGGACGATCCAGTGGCTCGACGCGCTTGCGGACCACGAGCGCCTCCTCATCTGTCCGCCGCCCGCCGATGTCACCGAGCCGCCCGGCGGGGGTGCTGAAATCCGCTTCCTTCCCGGAGTAGGGGTCGCGAGCGCGATCGGCGTCGGCGCCGCCGTTTTCACCGGTCGGCCGGCCCAGGAGGGACTCTACGCTTCGCCTGCCGGGAAAGAAATTGTGGCTGAGGCTGTGCGTCACTGGCAGCCCGATGTGGCGGTGGTTCAGATGGTCCGCAGCGGCTGGGCCGCGGATGCGATCAGGCAGGCCGATCCCGGCCTTCCGATGATCTTCGACGCCATCGATTGCATGGCTCTCCACTACCTCAGAGCGGCCGCGTCGGCGGGCGGGCTGATCCGGTCGGCATACCGCTGGGAAGCCGAGCGCTGTCGTCGTCGTGAATCGGAGTTGGTCGCCACCGCTTTCAGCACCGCCGTGAGCGGAAGGGATTTGCGGGCTCTTGGGGCTGGCGCTCATGGGATGGTCGTTGCGGTCGCTGCAGGGGCGGAGGTCACGCACGCCGATCCGTCGTCCGCCGAGCCCATCGTTCTCCTCTCCGGGAATCTGGGGTATCGGCCGACCGTCCGCTCGGCCCTGTGGTTTGCCGATCGCATATGGCCGAGGATTCGTGACCGTACGCCCGCGGCGAGGTTGATTCTCGCGGGTGCCCGCCCCGCCCCGGCCGTCCATCGGCTCGCATCGGAGCCGGGGATCGAGGTCTTCGGCGATGTCGATGATCTCGGGACCTTCCTGGCCCGAGCGAGGGTGGCTATCGCCCCCATGGCCAGTGGTTCGGGAGTCCCCATCAAGATTCTCGAAGCCCTGGCTGCGGGAATTCCGGTCATCGCCGATCCCTGGTCGGCGGATGGACTCGAAGATCCGTCGGCGGTGATTGTGGCCGACACCGATGCGGCGTGGGTGGAGAACCTGTCCCGCCTGCTTGATGATCCGCATGCGGCGCGACACCAGGCCGCCCGGGGAACCGAGGTCTGGCGATCACACTATGCGCCGGAGAGGGTTGCGGCTCAGATTCGTGAAGCCGTCGACGCATCGGTTTCGCGAGTCCGGCAAACACTCCCATGACATCACGCACACTCAGCGATGATTGAGTTTCTCAGTCTTTTTGTCGGTCTGGTCATCGGCGTTCACAAGGTCGATGTGACGGTTTCCGGGCCGGTCGCGCGGGTTGAGTTCCGCCTCGATGGCGAGGTCGTGGCCGAGGTCGAGGGCACACCATGGGTGACTCAGGTCGATTTTGGTCGGAAGCTCCTTCCGGTGGAATTCGAGGCTGTGGCGTTTGATGCCGGCGGTCTCGAGGTCGGCAGGGACCGTCAGCTGCTCAATCTTCCGGGTCAACGGGCGGAGGCCGAGATCGTTGCCATCCGGGATGATTCGGGCGCCGTCACCGCGGCTCGGCTGACATGGACAAGTCCCGAGTTCGGGAAGCCCAGAAAAACCAGGATCGAACTCGATGGTCGCGAACTCAAAGTGCGGCCCCCGTATCGCATCGATCTCACCGGCATTCCGGAACAAAGGGTCCATGTCCTGACCGCCGATTTCGAGTTCTCTTCCGATCTCGTCATCCGACGCGAGCTCGTCTTCGGCCCCGAGTTCGAGGGTCAGCACGACTCGGGGCTCACCGCGATCACAGTGGTCCTCGACGACCTCGATGAGCTGCCGTCCATCGAGGTGATGGATGGTTGGTTTGTCAAAGCCGGATCCGATCTCAGGGTGGCAGCGGTCGAGAAACCCGGCGCGCGGGTTGTTCTTGTGCGGGATCCGACCGTCGTCCATCGATTGGCGGCCATGGAACCGGAACTCGAACAACGCCGCAAGAAAGCGCGCCGAGATTCATCGAAGCGGCGCTCTCTCGATGCCTTTGACGATGACGTGGAACTACTGACCCTGTCGCCGGAGCCCGTGGTCTCCGACGAGGAGTCGGCTGCGACCTTGCTCTTTCCGTTCTCCGCCAAACCGAATCCGGGCTCGGAGGGAATCGTGGCCGGAACCATCGGAACATCCCCTGCGTCCCTCCTTGCAGGTCCGTTGATGTTGTCCGATGCCGTTGCCGTGGCCGGACTTCGTGCCGCCGAGGGCAATGGACGGCGCGCTGTGATTCTTCTGCTCGGGCAGGAGCGTGAGGACGGGAGCCGGTTTTCGGTCGAGGCCGCTCGGAGGTATCTCAGCGCCCTCAGGGTGCCGCTCGTTGTCTGGGACCTCTCCGGTCCGGCCAAAGATGTTCCGCTGGGTTGGGGCGATTCTCGTCCGGTGGACAACGTTGACGATCTCGTGCGTGCGGTGCGCCGGGTGCGTTACCAACTCGATGAACAACGGATCATCTGGGTCAACGGACGCCATCTGCCGCAGGAGATAGAGCTGTCGGAAAAGGCGAAAGGTATCAGCCTCGCACGGTGATATCCGTGTGGTTAGCCGAAGAGTTCGAGCACCTCGATGTCGCCCTTGCCTTCCCGGACGAGAACGGGCTCGCTTCCCGAGAGATCGATCACCGTGGAGGGCTGAGCCACCAGGGGGCCGCCGTCGACCACGACATCGACCCGGTCATCGAGGGTCGACTCGACCTCGACCGGTTCGATGACCCAGTCGTCGTCCGGGGTGCGGACCGACGTCGTCAGGAGTGGTTCGTCCAGTGCTTCGAGCAGGGCCAAGGTGATGGGGTGATCCGGCATCCGAATACCGATGGTGCGCCGTTTTCGGAGCATGATCTTGGGCACCTCGGAAGTCGCCTCGAAGATAAAAGTGTAGGGTCCTGGCAGGACCCGTTTCAACAACCTGAAATACGGGGTGGTGACGCCGCGCGCATACTCACCCACGGTGGTCATGTCGCCGACCAGGATGGCCAGCGGTTTCTTCGGGTCCATATCTTTGAGAGCGTAGATCCTCTTGATGGCTTTGTGTTGGCTGATACCGCAGGCGAGACCATAGACGGTATCGGTGGGGATGATGGCAACGCCACCCTTGCGCAGCACATCTGCGGCGCGGGCAACGAGCCAGGGCTCGGTATCGGTGGGGTCGATTTCGATGATCACCATAGACTCCGGATCTCGTGTATAGCCCGGGATCGCCGTGCCGTCAACTCGTCGAGCGGCGGCGCAGCCCCCGGGATGCCGCGCTACAATGACCGCCACTGCCGCAATGCGGCGAGTATTGCAGCTAAAACCAAACGGGAGGCGCGGCATGAGTGAGAGCGGATTGAAGAAGATCGGCGTCATCGGCATCGGCACCATGGGCAACGGGATCGCCCAGGTTGCCGCACAGAGTGGGTTCGAGACCGTGGTGATGGATGTGGATGCAAGTGTTCTTGACAAGGGTCTCGATGCGGTCAGCCGCAGTCTCGATCGGTTGGTCAAGGCATTTGAAAAATCCGGTGGTGAAAAGGGGATCGACAGCGACACCAAGGACCAGGCCTTTGCCCGGCTGAGCACCACCACCCAGAGCGAAGATCTCCTCGATTGCGACCTCATCATCGAGGCCGTACCGGAAAGACCCGAACTCAAGGAGAAGATCAACCGCAAGCTGGCCGAAATCGGCTACGACAAGATCCTGGTTTCGAATACCTCGGGGATTTCCATCACCCGGCTCGGCGCCGCCTACGGGAAGCCCGAGAAGTTCATGGGCATGCACTTTATGAACCCGGTGCCGATGCAGAAGGGTGTCGAGATCATTCGCGGGCTCGCGACGTCGGAAGAGACTTATGAGACCATCGTCGCTCTTTGCCACGACCTCGGCAAGATCGAGATCGCAGCCGAGGATAAGGCCGGTTTTGCCATCAACCGGATGTTCGTGCCCTTTGTCAACGAGGCCATCCGGATCATCGAAGAGGGGATTGCGTCGGTCGAGGATGTCGACAAGTGCACCTACTGCCTGGGTCACAAGATGGGTCCGCTGATGACCGCTGACTACGTTGGTCTGGACACCATGCTCTTTATCTGCGAAGTCATCGAAGAAGAGCTCGGGAGCTTCTACAAACCGAGCCCTCTGCTCAAACGTCTGGTTGAGTCGGGTCAACTCGGGGCCAAGACCGGCAGTGGTTTCTACACTTGGGAGAAGTACAAGGCGACGGGGATCAATCCCGAAATCGTTCGCTACCGGATCAAGTAAACGCAAACGTCGCAACCGCCAAGGCACGAAGACACAAAGAAAAACACGAAGTTCATGAGAAGGGCCTGGCCATCGGCCGGCCCCTTCTCGTGGTCTTTGATGGGATAAGCGATGATCTACGGCTGCCAGTCCGGAGGGTGTTTCGTTCCCGACGCGCGAACCGATCGATCTCGGGAATCCCCGTGGAAGATCGCTTCGCTTCTTCCCCGTGAATTCCCGAGGTTGGGTTGAATACGGGGCGCACCGGCAAGTCTCGAAGACAACATAACTACTGGGTGAGGGTCTCGTTGTGGTGCGGGCGAATCGTCGATTTTCGAAAGCACCACGCGAGCGCCCACATCGGCGTTCCGGCGGGACGTGCCATGCACGTCATTGTGTTTGGACACTCTGTCGGTTGAGAGTGCGTCGTCCACAATGTGCGTGCTTGGCAATCCTCGGAGAGGGCGCCCCGGGTGCGTCGCTGAAGCTCGGAAGCAGGCCGCCGTCGATAGCGGTTCCAGGCTTTAGAACCTTAGAGATTCGATCATCTCAACTTCCTAAGTTCATCAAGCCTGAGCACCCATCGTTTCGTTGTCGACTTGACAACGCCCAGAGGAGAGCCGATATTTTTTCTAAAATATGCCAAGAGGAAAACGGAGTGGAGAAGAATGGGCAAGCATCTGAGGATCTCACCAGCAGTCGTTTTTGCCCTTGTTGGATCCATTCCAGGGGTATTTTCTTCGACCGGTCATGAAGTCGATGTGCCGCACGTCTACACGATCTCGACTTTGATTGAGCTGCAAGAAATCAACAACGATCTTGCGGGAATCTATCAGCTCGCCAATGACATCGACGCCTCCGATACGGCCAACTGGAATTCCGGTGAGGGCTTTTTGCCGATCGGCAACGTTGTCCATCCTTTCACCGGCCAATTTGACGGTCAGTTTCATGCCATTCACAACCTCTTCATCAATCGACCGGGCGGCGATCAACAGGCCCTCTTTGGGAGGGTCCTTACGCCGCCTGGAGCCATCGAGCGCGCCGTCATCAAGAATGTGAGATTGATTGACGCAGACGTCACCGCCGGCGCGCATAGCGGCACCCTTATCGGCTACGACGAATACGCGGATGTTTACACGTGCGGAGCCACAGGGAATTTGGCTGTCAGGCCAAACAATAGTTCGGGAGCGGGATCCGGCGGTCTGATTGGCAATGGCGGTCGGGGCAGCAACATTGCCCAGTGCTTTTCCGAAGTCATCGTCGATGGAGGCCTTAGGAACCAGGTGGGCGGGCTTGTCGGCTACCTTCGCGGAGTGGAGGCCGGCACCCGACTGACCAACTCCTATTCTCGTGGCGAAGTCATCGGAACCGGCGGCAAGCAAGGCAACCTGGTCGGCGACGCTGACGGCTGTGTGGTCGACCGTTGCTATTCGAGCGGCGGCGGCAAGGCGCTTATTGGAAACAATTTCCGGAATCCGGTAATAACGAGAAGCTACTGGGACTCTGATACAGGCGCCGCATCAAGCACGCTCGGAGGAACCCCGAAGACTACCGCTGAAATGATGCAGCAATCCACCTACGTGGATTGGAACTTCGCTTCGATCTGGGAACTTGATCAGAGCTATCCTCAGTTTCAGGCGACGGTTCCTGTGGATCTCATGAATTTCACCATCGAGTGAATAGGAACAAGAGAGTGCCGAAATAACGGAAATAGCGGTGCCAGGTTCACACATTTGCAGATTGTCGATCGACCCGACCGTCGAATATGGAATGTGTAAACCTGGCACGATTCCGAAGTAGAAGCTCTCAGTTCTCAGCATCCCTTCCAACTGACTTCAGCGATGGGGCCGGGTGGTCGGGCTGACAGCTGATGGCTGAACGCTGACAGCTTGCCAGGGGACCTGAGCGGGTGCTAGCCCGCCAGCGCGGGGCTGGTGGCTTTCCACGCCGGGAGCTCTTCGATGGCGGCGTACCAGCGCTGGATGTTGGGGAACTCGTCGAGGGGCAACTCGCAGGGTTTGGCGAAGGTCAGATTGGCGGCAACTGCGAGGTCGGCCAGGGTCATGGTCTCGCCCACAAGCCAATCGCGTTCGTTGAGGTGTTGGTCGAGGGCCTTTGCATGGCGACGAAACTTGGCCATCGACTCTTCGATCCGAGTCTCGTCGGGATCCTTTCCCATCATGGGTTTGATGAGTTTCTGGAAGAACAATAATCCGGTGGCATACATGAAGTGCGACTGTTCCCAGAACATCCACTGGAGGATCTCGAGCCGGTGTTCTTCGGGCCAGAGCTCCGAGTCGGTCTTCTCGGCCAGATAGATGAGAATACAGTTCGACTCGACAACCGTGCGGGTCCCATCCACCAGAACCGGCACCATCCCGTTGCGGTTGACGGCAAGGTATTCCGACTGCGCCTGTTTGCCCTTGAAGAGATCGACGAACTCGTACTTCACATCGATGCCGAGCAGTTCGATCACGGTGCTCACTTTGCGGCAGTTGGTTGAGGCTGGATGGTAGTAGTACTTCATATGATGCTCCCTCGACGTCCCTTGAAAGGGTACAGGATCTCAACGCTCTCAGGTCTGGTTCGGTGTTCAATCCTCAGCGCGCACCGGGAGCACTCAGATATTTCCGTGGAGGCTCGCTTCGCTCCCTCCCCGGAAATCTCTGAGACTGTGTTGAGTTGAAGGCTCTATTCAGCGATCTTGGGTTATTCAGTGCGCCCGACCCCACGAAGCCGCCGCATAGATGATTCGCACGAGCGAAGCGAGAGCGACCACAATTCGTCCGACGAATTGTTAGAGCACCCAGGCGTACCCGACCTTGGCGAAGATTGTGCGATCGGTCTTGGTGAAGCCGTAGTCCTGGTTTGCGGCCGAATTGTCCGAATAGCCGACAAAGAGCACGGTACGTGGGTTGAGTTTGTAGGAGAAGAGAAACTGGGTGAAGAGTCCACGGTAATCCGGATCGCGGCCGTCGCTGTAGAGCTCGGGATTGAACTGATTGTCTACGTACTGAATGACTGCACGGATAAAGCACCTGGGGTTGAACTGCCATGAGGTTTGGAGTTGACCGATGGCGGTGGTGTAGAGCCAGCCCTCATCCACCTCCATCCGTTCGCGGGTGTAGTTGGGCTCGATAGAGAAATGGGGGCCGATCCGATACCAGAAGCCACCATCGAAGTTGAAGAAGTCTCCTGGTCGGGTGTTGGCGTAGTCGACCTGGCCGCCGCCCGTGAGATTGAACCAAACATGGCTGTGGCCGTTGGGTTTGCCGCAGACGTGGAGGCGGACTCGGTTGAAATCGAAGATCTGCCCGTTGTAGCCCTCGCGGACACGGCTGGGTCGGATCACCGAATGGGATTGAAGCGGACCTTCGACGGTGAACTGGACCACGTCCTCGTGGAAGAGCAGAAACCCGGTTTGGTCGACAACGTGGGCGATCTTGCTCTTGAGGTTGAGCTTCGAATACCAACTGGTCTCGGTGGCGTTCCATGTGTAGCCGAGACCGGCTTCGTAGATGGTGCGGTTGACCCAGGGCATGAAGCCGAGATCGGCACGGAAATCGGTGCCGATGTCCGAGTACACCGCCCACCACTCCCAGGTGCGGGTGTTGTGGGTGTAGATGATCTCGGCAGCCAAATCTTCAAAGGCACCGTCCGGCTGGACGAAGTCCTCCACGACTTCGTCCGGGTACTCGGTGCTCGAATGGAGCACCTGGGCGACGATCCGGTCGCGCGGCGAGAGCCTGAGATCGGCGTCGATCCCTGCAACCCGGTTGAGGTAGTCGCTCCCATTGCGGTTGGTCAACAGCGCACCCAGAGTGAAGCGACTGCCCAGGTCGTACTTGTATCGAAGCACGGTGGACAGATTCGACTGATCGAGGAAGGTGAAATCCGAGCTCTCGCTGCCCGGGATGATGATATTCGTCTGGTCGTCCTCAACCACATAGACACCGATGGTGTGATCGCCGTCTTTGCCGGTGACCTTCAGACCCCACGCCGGGTCGCGCATCATCCGGGTGTAGACCGCATTCATCGTCGTGTTGAAGAAGTCGGCGCCCTCCATGAAGAAGGGCCGAAGTTCGGGGAAGAAAATGGCAAACGGGCGGTTGACGCTCAACTGAAGCGCATCGGCTTCGATCTGGGAGAAATCGGGGTTGAGGGCCGCGCTCAAGGTCAGGTTCGGGGTGAAACCCCACCTGACGGTGGCGCCGAGTTCGATCTCGGGATCGTCGGACTCCATGGGACCATCCGGGAGCTCCTCACGGATGTCGGTGCGCGATGCCGTCAGGGTGGGGACGATCTCCAGGTTGCGGCCCGGCGAGACGCCCGCGAAACCCTCGATTTTGTGCGCTTGGCAGCGGTAGCAATTGTTGCTGCGATCGCGGGCAAAGGAGCCCATCTGGTGTGAAAGATTGCGGGGATACATACGGATGGCATCGAATCCCCAGATCTGGGGCCCGTCGCTTCGTTGGAACCTCAGGGTCGAGAACGGGATCTCGAGCTCGGCCGACCAGCCCCACTCGGTGATGGTTGCCGCCGAGGTCCAGATGCCGTCCCACGGCGTGTTTCCATTCATGGTCTCGATGGTGTCGAGTTGAACACCCATGGGGTTGACCATGAAGAGGTAGTTGCGGCGCTCGTCGTTGAAGGTGTCGAGCACAATCCCGATGGCGTCGTCGGGCCCGAAGTTGTCCCGGTCCGACAGATGGGCGCGAATCGCGGACGGCTCCGGGTCCCACGATCGAAAACCGATATAGAGCCGCGATTCATCGTGATAGACCAGTACCTCGGTCTCGGCCAGGGCCGGGGTGTTCTCACCCGGTCTGACCTCGTAGTCGAGGGTCATGGACCATGCCGAATCCCACACCGCCTCATCGAGGACACCGTCGACCGAGATGCGCTCATCGACCCGGGGAATCTGGAGAGTCGACTCCACCGCGCCGACCGAGGAAACGAGCAAAAAAACAACCCCGAGCGTGCCTTTCACCCGGGATGAATTCCGGTCCTTTCGAATACCGTGAGCTCCCACCAGCTCCTCCTTCCCGGCCTTGTACGGAGGGTTGGCGCAAGTGTTTCAGTTTTATGAGATTTACCTGATGTTTACACCTTTCTGGGTGCGAGGGCGTCTAAGAGTGTTGGTCAGTATCGTGAGTCGTAGGTCGTGACGGAGATACCGTCGGGGTGAACTGAGCTTTCGATGGTGTGAGCGGCTGACGTGGGAATCGCTGTGGCGAGGATGAGGCAGACCGGAACCGGAAGTAGACGCACGGGGTCCGTTGGTTCCTCCTGGAGGAAAAGAAGCAGCGGCCCCGTGCGGGGCCGCCGGTCAAGGACGTGGTGTGTCTACTGAGGGCCGACTCGCTTGCCGCCGCCGTGGCGCGGTCCGCCGCGACCGTTGCCGAACAGCTCCATGAGTTCCTGAAGTTCTTCCTGTTGCTCGGTGGTGAGTACCGCCCATGCCTGGGACATCATGTTGGCGCCGATGAGCTGCATCTCCACGTGGAGCTGCGACTGGGACTCGAAGTGGGAGCGGTAGGTCGTCTCATCGAAGCTGCCCATGGGATAGAGCTCGCGGAACTCGTCACGAGCGGTCTGCGCCTGCTCCCTGAGAGCTTCCAGCCCGGGCTTGCCGGCATCGACGATCGCTTGAATCTGGTCCTGCTGTTCCTGGGTGAGATCGAGCTTGTCGGCAAGACGCGGCAGCATTCGCAGCATGCCGTGTCCGCCCTGGTTGCCGAATGCTCCGCCGCCGCCCGGTCCGCCCATCTTGCGGTGGGGGCCGTCGCCGTCGCAGTTGCCCGGTCCCTGCTGTGCGAAGACGACACCGGCAGCAGCGATGATGGCACATGCGGTGATGGTGAGGATGATGTTTCTGGCTTTCATTTCGAACCTCCTGGTTCTTGCCGGAGCGGCACGCGTTCTGGATCGAACGGCGGGCCGCCGGTGCGGCGTTTTCCTGTCTCGGAATGTACGCCGCCGGCACCTTCATTGTTGACAGGCTTTGCCTTAGGAAGCATGGTGAAAGCTAAAGAAACGTCAACGAGATACGTCGTCATCAGCGATGTGGGTTAGGATCGGTGCATGAGTGAGGTTCTCCTGATCGATGACGATGTCGAGCTCTGCGAACTCGTGTCCGAATACCTCGTTGGTGAGGGATTCACCGTCGATGTGGTCCACAACGGCGACGGTGGGCTCCTTCGAGCGCTCGAAAGGAAGCACGACCTGGTCATCCTTGACGTGATGCTTCCCGGCCTCACCGGGTTCGAAGTCCTGCGCAAACTCCGCGAGACCTCGGCGGTGCCGGTGCTCATGCTCACGGCGCGGGGTGAGGATGTGGATCGAATCGTCGGGCTCGAGATGGGCGCCGACGACTATTTGGCAAAGCCATTCAACCCCCGCGAGCTCGCGGCGCGGATGCGGGCAATTCTCCGTCGGGCCTCCTCCGAGCCCAAGATGGGCGACAGGATCGGCGTGGACGATGTCGTTGTCGATCTCGGGACGCGTTGTGTGCGCGTGGGTGAAGAGGAGATCCCGTTGACCGGGGTCGAATTCTCGCTCCTCGAGGTATTGGTCCGTTCGGCCGGAAACGTCGTCAGCCGGGACGATCTCTCGCGGGCCGCGCTCTTCAGGCGAGCGAATTCCTTTGATCGATCCCTCGATGTTCACATTTCCAACCTCCGGCGCAAACTCGGCCCGACGGCTGCGGGCGGCGAGCGGATCAAGACCGTCCGCGGAGTGGGTTACCAATACGTCCGTACGACCGGGGAGCGCTGATGCGGAGCCTCTTTCTTCGCATCTTCCTTTGGTTCTGGCTTGCCATGACGGCCATCGTGGCGGTGCTGGTCATCACCTCGCCGTTATTCACGCGTTCGCGTCCGGGTGTCGAGAAGTGGCACCGGGATGCCGAAAACTGGGCCCGGGCTCGGGTCGAGAGGGCTGCAGTCCACATCGAGAGAAAGGGTGTTGACGATCTTTCCATGGGCCGGGGGCATGGTCGGGGCCGGGGCGCCGGACCGCCGTCGCCGACAAAGATCTACTTCATCGACGAAGACGGTGGGCAGATCTCCGGAACCGATGCGCCGCAGGAGGTCTTCGAGATCTCCGGTCGTGCATTGACTGCGGGAGTGGAAGTCACCGAACGGACGGGGATGCTCCACCTGGTCGCGCGCCCGGTGGAAGACCCCGACGGGCGCCGCCTGGTTGTTGTAGCGGCGCACCACAATCCCCCGAAATTGACTCATCTGATGGAACCGCGGGCCCTCGCCTTGCGACTCGGCGTGCTCATCCTGGTGGTCGGCGGTCTGAGCTTCTGGCTGGCCCGCTATCTCACCTCGCCGATGGGCCCGCTGCGCCGCGCCACGCGCCGGCTGAGCCGCGGGGATCTCTCCGCCAGGGTCGGGGGCAACGTCGGCCGAAGACGGGACGAGATCGGCGAGCTCGCCCGCGATTTTGACGCCATGGCCGAGCGCATTGAAGCCCTCGTCGGTTCGCAGCAACGATTGCTGCGGGACGTCTCCCACGAGCTTCGCTCGCCTCTTTCGAGACTCGTGGTGGCGCTCGAGCTCGCGCGGTCCCGAGCGGGAGACGGTGCGACCAAAGCCCTCGACCGAATCGAACGTGAAGCGGCGAGACTCGACGAACTCATCGGCCAGTTGCTGCTCCTCCAACGATTGGAAGGTGGGGGCGAGGGGGCAGAATTGGTGGATCTCGAACTTGCGGACCTGCTCGCCGGAGTGGTGGCGGACGCCGGGTTCGAGGCGGCGCCGGACGGACGTGAGGTGGTGTTCGCTCCGGCCGAGAGCTGTCCCATGGTGGGGCGGCCCGAGTTGTTGCGCAGCGCCCTCGACAATGTCATCCGCAACGCGGTCCACCACACACCCTCAGATACTTCAGTGGAGGTGGATCTTCGGTCGGTCGACGACGGGATCGAGGTCACGGTCCGGGATCGCGGCCCCGGGCTGGCCGACGACGATCTCGAGCGCGTTTTCGAGCCCTTCTACCGGGTCGATGCGGCGCGCGATCGATCAACGGGTGGGGTGGGTCTCGGCCTGGCCATCGCGAAACGGGCCATCGAGGCCCACGGCGGCAGACTGTTCGCCCGTAACCATGATGGAGGGGGCTTGGAGGTCGTAGCGCGCCTCCCATCCAACGGAACCCGTCGAAAGCACCGTTCGTGACCGGTTCGGATCGCCGGTTCTTCGCCGTCCTTGCCGCGATCGTCGTCGGTGGCGCCGCCCTCCGTTTCTTCCGCCTGACGTATCAGAGTCTGTGGTTTGACGAGCTCTTCTCGGTGGTCTTCAGCTCATCGGGTCGGTCGGTGTCGGAGGTGATCGCCACGTATGCCGGTGATGTCCACCCGCTCGGCTATCCGCTGATGCTGCACGGCTGGCTGCGGGTCTTCGGCGACAACGATATCGCGGCGCGGTCGCTGTCCGCTCTGTGGGGTGTCATCGGCATCGGGGTGGTCTATCTGGTTGCCAAGCGACTGGGCGGAAAGGATCTGGGGCTGACGGCCGCACTGCTGACCGCGATCAACGCCTTCCACATCGCCTTGTCGCAGGAGGCTCGATCCTACACCCTGGTCTTCGTCTTTGCGGCTGTCTCCTATGTCGCTCTGGTGGAAATGATTTCGTCTCCGAGGTGGAAGACGGCCCTGATTTACGGTGTCGCAGTGGCCGTGGCGGTCCACATCCACTACTACGCTCTGGTCATGTTCTTCGGTCAGATGGTGGCGGCGGTGCTCGTGCTGTTGTGGACGCGCACGCCGTGGCGTCGTTGGTGGCCGCCGGTACTGTCGTCGGTCGTGGTGGCGGTGGCGCTGCTGCCGTGGATCGGTCCGTTTCTCAAGGTCGCCACCATGGACCGCTACTGGCCCGCGGTTCCAGAACCTCTGTTCTTTGTGGACTACTTCCACGCCTACTTTGGCGAGAGCGTCGCATCGAGTCTGCTCTTCGCCGGGCTCCTGCTCGCGCTTCCGCTCCTCCTGAGGCGGCCGGCGCTGGAGGACGACGGGGCCGAGAACCGCGTTTCGCGACGGATGGCCGCGTTGGTATGGGCGATCTCGGTGGTGGCGTCCCTGGCCGTCGCTTACGTCCGATCGGTGCTGGTCGTGCCGATGCTCATGCCCCGCTTCACCTTCGTCCTGCTGCCGGCGATCCTCCTTCTCATCGCCATGGCCCTCGCCGCACTCCGACCGGTGCTGGTGCGGACCTTGATCATCGTCGCCGTGTTGCTGCTCTCTCTGGTCAATCTCATCACCGACGAGTACTACACCCAACCCCGCAAGGAGCAGTGGCGGGAGGCGGCCGCATCGGTTGTGAGCGACCCCAGGTTCAGCCCGGCCACCGACGCGTGGTTGGCCATGTGCCACCAGGGCTTCCAGTACTACGCCGATCAGATGAGCCCGGGCCTCGAGCTCCAAGAGGCAACTCCGGATGTGCTTCAGGACCTGCTTGGTGGCTCCCCTCCACCGCCCGTCGTATGGATTGGGGTGGCCAGGAGCACCGAGCCCCCCGAGGAGTTCTGGCGGCTTCTCCGGCGCCGCTACCAACGCACCGATCGATCCCAGTTCATTTCGACCCGGATCGAGCGCTGGCGGCTCCGATCGTCAGAATCCGAGTGATCAGCGAACCGAATCGCTCTAGACGACGATATTCACCAGTCTGCCCGGCACGACGATGACCTTCCTGGGTTCTTTTCCGTCCATGAACTTCTGCGCGCGTTCGGAGGCGAGAGCCATGGCCTCGAGTTCGTCCTTCGGGGTGTCCTTGGCCACGTGGAGCTCGTCGCGTTTCTTGCCGTTGATTTGGACCACCACGGTGATGGTGTCGTCGATGCACAGCGCCTCGTCGTAGGTCGGCCACTCTGCGTGGGCAATGAGGCCAGGTTCGTCGAGACGTTGCCACAGCTCTTCACAGAGGTGCGGCGCATATGGGGCGAGCAGCCGGAGAAAGGTGGTGACTGTGTCTCTCGGTAGCGTTTTGGCCGTCGTCGCCTCGTTGACAAAGATCATCATCTGCGCGATGCCGGTGTTCATCTGGAGGGTCTCGGTATCGCCCGCGACCTTCTTGACGGTTTTGTGAAGGGTGCGTTCGAGCTCGGGTTCGGAGTTCGATGGTGAATCGGTCAGACGCAGGTTCAGTTCGCCGGTTTTTTCGTCCACCACCAGGCGCCATGTGCGCTGGAGAAAACGGAAGACCCCTTCGACGCCCTTCATCTGCCACGGCTTCTGGACCTCGAGTGGGCCCATGAAGAGCTCGTAGAGCCGCATGGAGTCCGCGCCGTACTCGACGATCACGTCGTCGGGGTTGACGACGTTGAGCTTGGACTTTGACATCTTTTCGATCTGGCTCTCGACTTCTTCTCCGGTGGTTTTCAAAACGGCGGTCCCGTCGTCCCGAATGTCGACATCGGAGGGCAGATAGTATTTTCCCTTGGTGTCGCGGTAGGAGTAGGCGAGGATCATTCCCTGGTTGAAGAGCTTCTGGAAGGGCTCTTTGGTGGAGACCCAGCCGCAGTCGTAGAGGACCTTGTGCCAAAAACGGGCGTATAGCAGGTGGAGAACCGCGTGCTCCACGCCACCGACATAAAGATCGATGGGCATCCAGTAGTTCTCGAGCTCCTTGGACCACGGTTCGGACTCGTTGTTCGGATCGATGAACCGCAGGTAGTACCAACAGGAACCCGCCCACTGGGGCATGGTGTTGGTCTCGCGGGTGGCCATCCGACCGTCGGGGAGCTCGACCCTGAGCCATTCTTCGCCTGCCCGGGCCAGCGGCGGCCTGCCGTCTTCGGTGGGGCGGTATTCGTCGATGACGGGGAGACCGACGGGCAGCCAGCTCTCGTCGAGGGCCACGACTTCGCCGTCGTCGGTGTGGACGATGGGGAAGGGTTCGCCCCAGTAGCGCTGGCGCGAAAAGAGCCAGTCGCGGAGGCGGTATTGAATGCGGCCGGTGCCGAGATCGCGATCTTCCAGCCAGGCGGTGATCTTGGCGATGGCGTCGGGGACCTTGAGCTCGTCGAGGCTGAGTCCGTCCTTGCCCGAGGAGTTGACCATGACTCCGTCGGAGCAGTCGGTGAATGCCTCCTCTTCGATGGGCTTCTCGCCGCCCGAAACAACCTCGATGATGGGCAGAGAGAACTCGCGGGCAAACTCGTGATCGCGCTCATCGTGGCCGGGCACCGCCATGATGGCGCCGGTGCCGTAGCCCATGAGGACGTAGTCGGCGACCCAGATGGGGATCTTCTCGTCGTTGACCGGGTTGACGGCGTAGGCGCCGGTGAAGACACCGGTTTTTGACTTGGCCAGATCGGTTCGATCGAGGTCGGACTTCTGTGCGGCCTCCTTGACATAGGCTTCCACCGCTTCGCGCTGTTGGTCGGTGGTGATCTCTGCCACCAACGGGTGCTCGGGGGCGAAGACGCAGTAGGTTGCGCCGAAGAGAGTGTCGGGCCGGGTCGTGAAGACGGTGAAGTCGGTGTCGTGTCCATCGATGGAGAAAACCACATCGGCGCCGTGGCTCTTGCCGATCCAGTTGCGCTGCATCTCCTTGACCGATTCGGGCCAGTCGAGCCCCTCGAGGTCATCGAGGAGTCGTTCTGCGTATTCGGTGATCTTAAGCATCCACTGCCGCATGAGCCGGCGCTCGACGGGGTCGCCGGTCTCGACATAACGGCCGTCTTTGACCTCTTCATTGGCGAGGACGGTGCCCAACGCCGGGCACCAGTTGACCGGGACATCCGCCATATAGGCGAGGTCCTTCTTGTAGAGCTGGAGGAAAATCCACTGCGTCCAGCGGTAGTAGTCCGCGCTTGCGGTGCTGATCTCCCGGTCCCAGTCATAACTGAAGCCGAGCCGTTTGATCTGGCGGCGGAAGGTGTCGATGTTGCGCTTGGTGATATCGGCGGGGTGAAGGCCCTCGCGGACCGCGGCGCGTTCGGCGGGAAGACCGAAGGCGTCCCAGCCCATGGGGTGGAGGACGTTGAATCCCTGCATCCGTTTCATCCGCGCGACGACATCGGTGGCGGTGTAGCCCTCGGGGTGGCCGACGTGGAGCCCGGCGCCGGAGGGGTAGGGGAACATGTCGAGGACATAGAACTTGGGTTTTGCAGCGAGCTCCGTGGGGTCGGATGGCGTCTTGAAAGCCTGGCGCTCGTCCCAGATCTCCTGCCACTTGGGCTCGATGGTGTGCGGATCGTAGCTGTCGTGAGGCATCAAATCTCCCAGGTCGGCGGAAGCCGATAGGGGCGCATTCTACGCTGAAGGCTCATCGGGCGCCAATCGTCTGTCGAAACGCGTGAGTCGTGAGTCGTGCGACTCGCGCCATCCGGCCTCAAGCCCCCGCACCCTCGATCAGCCGGTTGTGGCATAATTCACAACGGCGGCGAGATTGACCTGAATACGCTTGATTTTTGGAGGAGACAGCCACATGAGCATGCAACGTCCGGACGTGACCGGTCTGAGGCAATCAGGAAAAGCCCTCGAAGATTCGTTCTTCGCCAAAGAGAACGCCCGACTTCTGGAGAAGCTGAAGAAGGCGGAAGCCGAGGAGGCCAAGCGCCGGGCTTTCAGGGACGCCAACATCAAGAGCGAACAGCTTATCGATGCGCTCGTGGATCTCGAGATCACCCCGGGCGGCATCGCAGCACTGAGTATCGTGCCTCTGGTAGCGGTCGCCTGGGCCGACGGCGAGATCCAGAAGAAGGAGCGCGAAGCCATCATCAGGGCGGCGGAGGACGGAGGCATCGAACCAGGATCGGCCAACCACGAGTTGCTTGAAAACTGGCTCAAGACAAAGCCGGGCCCGGATCTCCTTGCGACCTGGAAGGAATACGCCCACGCCATTGAAGAGCGTTTGGACTCAGTGGTCGGCAACGAGCTCAAGGAGCGACTCATGACCAGGACCACGGACATCGCCAAGGCCGCGGGCGGTTTCCTCGGTCTAGGAGCCATCTCCTCGGCCGAGCAGGTGATGCTCGACGAGCTCGCGCACGCTCTCGAGTAACGGACATCTCGACCTGATCTTCGCGCGTTTGGTCGTTGGTTTCGTCGCGCTGGTCGTGGCGGTGCCCGTGTTTGCGGTTGAGGTGGCGGTGACTTCGGTCATCGCCGAGCTCGAGCTGCCGGTCGATCTGGTCGATGAGAAGATCCCACTCGGTGGTCTCTCGGGTCTGACCTACGACCCCGGATGCGGCCTTTTCTACGCGCTCACCGATGACCGCGGTTATGTTGCCCCTCCCCGGGTCTACGCGCTGAAGCTCGAGCTCGACGGTCCGTCCGTTCGACCGCTCGAGGTCATCACCCTGCGCAACGAGCGAGGTGAGCCGTTCGCCGATGGAGACCTCGACCCCGAGGCGGTAGCGCTGGCTGCGGATGGAACCTTGTGGGTTGCCACCGAAGGCGAGGCGCACCGTTCGATTCCTCCTCGGATCATCGCCTTTCGCCTCGATGGATCCATGCTCCATGAACTCGAGATCCCATCGGCCTATCTGCCCGCCCGTGACAGAGGTGTCCGATCCAATCACGGTTTTGAAGGCTTGAGTATCAGCCCGGATGGCGACCGAATCATCGCGGCGGTGGAAAGCGCCCTCGTGCAGGACGGTCCAAACGCCGATCTCGATCGGGGGACCGTCGTCCGGCTGGTGGTCTTCGATCCGGTCACGCGGCGCTCTGTCTCGGAGCGGGCATACCGGGTCGAGGCGGTGCCGGACGAACCGCGTCCGCCAACGGGGTATCGCTCCACCGGCGTGTCCGAGATTCTCGCCCTCGATGAAGACCGGGTGTTGGTGGTCGAGCGTTCGTTCTCGGCCGGCGTCGGAAACACCGTGCGGATATTCCTCGTCAATTTAGAGACCGGGGACGATCTCACCGGCATCGCCTCGATACCGGCGAAGGTGAATCCCGTCGACAAGAGCCTCGTGGTGGATCTCGCCGACCTTGGGATCGACCCCGACAATCTCGAGGGACTCTCGTTCGGACCGGTCCTGTCCGATGGTCGGCCCACCCTCGTGATGGTGGCGGACAACAATTTCCAGCCCGAAGTCCAGGCCAATCAGCTGCTCGTCCTGGCCTTGTCGGGCGTCGACGCGTCGCAACCGTCCAGACGCGCCGCTTCGGTCAACGACATTCAGGCAGCGGCTCATGTCTCGCCGATGGTGGGTCGGTGCGTCAGCCGTGTCGACGGCACCGTGACCGCCATTCTCGGCCAGCGCAAGGGCTCTGCTTTCTGGATGCAGCAGACACCGGGTGATGACGATCCCGCGACGTCGGAAGGGCTGTTCGTGACCGCCCTCGATGGTTTGCCGTCGGTTTCCGTTGGTGATGTCGTTCGTCTGACCGGCCGGGTCGAGGAATCGATGTGGCGGATGGAGCTGCCGGTGACGCGATTGGTTGCCGATGGACTCGAGATCATCGATCACGATCAGGGGCTGCCGCCACCGGTGGTCATGGGAATCGGGGGCCGATCAATTCCCACTCCGAACATCGATGACGACGGGCTGACGCTCTTCGAACCGGAATCCGACGCCATCGACTTCTACGAGAGCCTCGAAGGCATGCGCGTTCTTGTGAGCAATGCGGTGGTCGTCGGTCCGACCTCCAAGTATGGTGAGATCGTAGTCCTCGGCGATGCCGGAGCTGGTGCCCAACCCCGCAGCAGCCGGGGAGGGGTCGTCATTCAACCGGAGAACTACCACTCCGAGCGCGTCATGATCAGCGACCGGTTGGTCGACGACCCCCCGGCTGTGATGGTTGGAGATCGCCTGTCAGGTGAGATCGAAGGTGTGCTCCACTACTCCTACGGCTCATACAAGATGCTCAACACCGAGCCTCTGACCTTGGATGCCCGCGCAACCGCCGACCCCGCCTCAACGACTCTCGCAGCCGATGAGAGGCACATCACGGTTGCGAGTTTCAATGTCGAGAATCTCCACGCTGGATCGAACGAGGCGAAGTTTGAGGCGTTGGCCGAGATCATCGTGAATGGGATGGGATCTCCCACCGTGCTCGCCCTTCAGGAGATCCAGGATGACACGGGCCCCGAAGACGATGGGGTTGTGAGCGCCGAACGGACTCTCAGTCGCTTGGTGGAGACAATTGTGACGGCCGGCGGTACGCGGTACGACTGGCGGCAGATCGATCCGGTGGACAAGGCCGATGGTGGGCAACCGGGGGCCAATATCCGGGTCGTGCTCCTTTTCGATCCGAGTCGAGCCAAGGTGGAGGATCGTTTCGCCACCGCTGGTAGCGCGACGGTGGTCTCGGGACCGCATCTGCACCCGAATCCGGCCCTCGTCCAACCGTCAGATGCCGCTTTCATTAAGAGCCGAAAACCTCTCGCGGTCGAGCTCGATATCGATGGCGGGCGGTTCTTTTTCATCGTCTGCCACCTCAGATCCAAGGGTGGAGATGACTCCCTTTTCGGACGACGGCAACCGCCCATGAGGCGGTCCGAGAAACAGCGGACACCGCAGACCACGATCGTGAGGAACCTGGTCGTTGAGATTCTTGCGCTGGATCCACAGGCGCGGATCGTTGTCCTCGGCGATCTCAACGATTTCGATTTCCGCGAGCCTATCGAACACTTGGCGGCTTCGCCGATGTTCAACCTCATCAAGCGTCTGCCCGAGCCCGAGCGGTTGACCTATGTCTATCAGGGCAACTCACAGGTTCTCGATCACATCATCGTCAGTGCCGCTCTCGCTGACGGCGCCGAAGTCGAAGTCATCCACGTCAACGCCGAGTTACCCGCGTCAGAACGAGCCTCCGATCACGACCCCGTTATCGCCCGTTTCAAGCTTCGATAGCTCTTCTTCAGCGTCTACGCCCGCGGCCCAATGGAACCATGCGCGAATCCGGTGTTGTGGTGGCAAAGGGACAATTGTCGCGGTCGTCTTTTTGAAACACAAAGGACACAAAGGACCACGAAGGGGCCACGAAGCATCGCATTTGAAAGTGGGACCTCGGTTCCGGGGCGCCATACGACTTCGTGAATCGGCTGAGACAGCTTCAACTGCATTTTTCAAAACGCAAAGAACGCTACGACCGCTATGGCCATCGCAAAGAAACACTTCAAGAAGTCATCGCAACAGGGGTCGGATGACGGCATCCGGCTTGAAGGACGACCTCGCCGGGTGATCATCATTTCAGCGAACCTGAGTGCTCGACCCTCGATGAGCTCCCGC
>CBESWV010000003.1:0-45761 GCA_965533305.1 uncultured bacterium
CAACGAGTCGAGCGAGGAAATCGGCGGGTTCGGCAGCACGGTTGCCGTTGATTCCGCAACCACCCTCGAGGTCGATGTGACCTACATGTTCGTCAAGAACTTCGGGCTGGAACTCATCGCTGCGACAACCAAGCACGACCTCGCGGCCTCCGGCGGCGACCTCAACGGCGCTGATCTGGGTTCGGTGAAGGTCCTGCCGCCGACCCTCACCCTCCAGTGGCATCCGTTCCCGGAAGGTCTCCTGGACTTCTACATCGGCGCCGGCATCAACTGGACCTACTTCTACAGCTATGACCTCTCGGATGACCTGGCCGGCCTCGGTGTCACCGACATCAACTTCTCCAACTCCTTTGGTTTCTCCGGAGACATCGGTCTCAGCGTCAACCTCGGCTCGCACTTTCACATCAACGGCGACATCAAGTACATCCAGATCGGCACCGATGCGGACATCAAGGTCGGCGGCGACACCCTTGACTCGGTCAAGGTCGACATCGACCCGTGGGTCTTCGGCCTCGGCGTCGGCTACCGCTTCTAGCCCGCACGCGACAACTTCGATTCAAAGGGCCACCGTCGGGTGGCCCTTTTCCTTTCCGCGTCCGTTTCCGTTTCCGTGCCCGTTTCCGTTTCCGTTTCCGTTTCCGATGACCGGTACCGCGATAGCGAACAGGTCCCGCAACACGACGGCGAACTCAAGCCTCAAGCCCCAGCCCAACCGTTGTACCCTTGTGCCTCCGTATGGAGGATTGACATGGAATATCGCAACCTCGGCAACTCCGGTCTCAAAGTCTCGGCTCTGTCCTATGGCTCCTGGGTCACCTTCGGTCCCCAGATGAACACCGAGATCGCGGCAGATTGCATGCACCGCGCCTACGATGCCGGTGTCAACTTCTTCGACAATGCCGAGGTCTATGCCGACGGCGTCGCCGAAGAGATCATGGGTGCGGTTCTGGCCAAGACCGGGTGGGATCGATCGAGCTATGTCGTTTCGACCAAGATCTTCTGGGGCGGTGAGGGCCCAAATCAGCGCGGACTCTCGCGCAAGCACATCCTCGAGGGAACCGATGCCTCACTCGCGCGACTCGGGCTCGACTATGTCGATCTTATCTTCTGTCACCGGGCCGATCTCCACACCCCGGTCGAGGAGACCGTGCGGGCCATGAACCACGTCATCCAGCAGGGGAAAGCGCTCTATTGGGGCACATCGGAGTGGCCCGCAAACCGTATCCTCGACGCGTATCACGTCGCCCGGCGCGAACACCTCATCCCGCCGCTCATGGAACAACCGCAATATCACCTCTTCCACCGCGAACGCTTCGAAAAGGAGTACGCACCGCTCTATGAAATCATGGGGCTCGGGACGACCATCTGGAGCCCTCTCGCGGGCGGCCTCCTGACCGGGAAATACAACGACGGGATCCCCGAGGGCTCGCGCGGTGATCTCGAGGGCTACGAGTGGCTCCGTCCCCGTTTCCAGGGCGACGAACCGGAACAGAAGATCGCCAAGGTACGACAGCTCGCTCCCATCGCCGACGAACTCGGCTGTTCACTGGCCCAACTCGCCATTGCCTGGTGTCTGACCAATCCGAAGGTGAGCACGGTCATCACCGGCGCCTCGCGGCCCGAGCAGGTCACCGAGAACATGAAGGCCATGGATGTCTACGAGCGATTGACACCCGAGGTCCTCGAACGCATCGAGGCCATTGTCGACAACAAACCGGCACCGGAGCCGGACTGGCGAAGCTAGGAACTTCGCAGTTTTGAGTTTTGAGTTTTGAGTTTTGAGTTCCATCGCAGATTCTCCCAGGTCCCTCGATGAGTTGCTGATAACTAAGAACTCAAAACTGAGAACTGAAAACCAATGATGAAGCTACTGCTTTTCGACATTGACGGCACGCTCATGTTGTCCGGCGGCGCGGGGCGGCGGGCCATCGATCGCGCTTTCTACGAAATCCACGGGATCAAGGGTGCATTCGGCGATGTCGTACCGGACGGCAACACCGATCCGGCCATCTTTCGCGAGATCTTCGCCAACCACGACCTTTGCGTGGCCGACGAATCACCCGCATATCATGAAGTGGTCCAGCGCTATGTCCGACACCTGCCGACCGAGATGCGCAATTCCGACAAGGCGCACCTGATGCCGGGGGTCTCCGCGCTCCTCAACCACCTGTCAGAGAACGACAACCTGGCTCTGGGGCTCCTGAGCGGCAACTTCGAGGAGACCGCCCGGATCAAACTCGAGCGGTTCGGACTCAACCAGTATTTCCCCTTCGGCGCCTTTGGTTCGGATGACGGTGTCCGCAACAACCTCGTCCCCATCGCCGCCCGGCGAGCCGAGGCTCATCTCGGGCGAGAACTCGCCCTCGGCCCTCGGGTGGTGGTCATCGGCGACACTCCTCAAGACGTCGAATGCGCCCTGGTCAACGGAGCCACCGCCATCGGCGTCGCCGCGTCGCGCTACTCCGTCGCGGACCTCGATGCCGCCGGTGCGCACCACGCGATGCCCACCCTCGAGGACATTCCGGCGTTCATGGAAGCCATCAAGACCTCATAGTGCAGAATTCTCAGCTGCGCCGCTGATTGGCTCGCCTCTCGTGAGCATCTGCCCGAAATTCAAAATTCATAACTCAAAATTCATAATTATCGAGCGATGCTCGCCTTCGACTTGTCCGGGTACGCCGGCGGGGCGTCGGGCACCGGCATGGGATCGGCAGCAATTCTCTCCTCGAGGAAGTCCAACGCTGTTTCGAGCTGCGCGTCACGCCCGGCGAGAACATCTCCGGGCTCGTTCTGCACCTCGATGTCCGGCTCGACCCCACGACCCTCGATGAGCCACCGGCCCTCAAAATCGAAGATCCCGAACTGAGGCGGGGTCGTACCACCTCCGTCCACGAGATCCTGGTGCGGTTCGATCCCCACCGCGCCGCCCCAGGTCCGCATCCCGATGAGCGTTGCCAGCCCCTTGATCTTGATGGCCTCGGCGAAGTACTCGCCGTTGGATCCCGTCTCCTCGTTGATGAGCACCGCCAGGTGGCCGTGGAAGGCACGCTCGGGATCGCGCAGAACGGCTCCCTCGCGAGGCTGGGTGAAGGCCCAGAGCTCGCGCTCGAGCCTATCGATGATCATATCGCCGACAAAACCACCACCGTTGTAGCGTTCGTCGATGATGAAGGCTTTCTTCTGATAGTCGGGGTAGAAGGCGCGAGCGAACTCGATGAGCCCGTTCTCCATCATGGCCGGCAGATAGAGATACCCGATGGCGCCGTCGGACGCCCGATCCACCGCGGCGCGGTTGTTCTCGACCCACTCGCGGCGGCGCATGGCGAGCTCGCTGCGGACCGGCTCCACGGTGCAGATCGATGCTCCCTCCGGTGTCGGTGCGTCGTTGGTGCTCACCTCGACCGCCCGGCCGACCTTGTCTTCGAGGAAGGCGAAAACGTTGTCGGTCGATGCAATCTCGGCGCCGTCGATGGCGATGAGGTAGCCGCCGTCGGAGACTGAGCAGCCGGGCGCGGCCAGCGGCGATCGTTCGGATGAGCTGGTTTGCCAGTTGAGGCCCGGGATCACGTGCGCGATGCGGTGGAACGAGTCTCCGTCCGAGTTGTCGAAATCGGCGCCGAGAAGCCCAACTCGCACCCGCGGGGGAGAGTCGCCGTAGTCGCCACCATAGACATAGGTGTGGCCGATATTGAGTTCGGCGATCATCTCACCGATGAGATAGTTCAGATCAGAGCGGTTGCCGCAGGAAGCGACCAGCGGCTGGTACTTGGCAAAAACCGCCTGCCAATCGACGCCATGGGTCTCGGGATCATAGAACCAGTCGCGTTGAATCCGCCATGCTTCGGCGAAGATCTGTTCGAACTCCAGTCGCCGGTCAACCTTGATCTTGACTCTCTTCAGCGAGACGGCACCATCTCCAGCCTCGGCCTCGGCCGCGGTATCAACGATGCCGTACTTCGAACCCGCGCGGTAGACCATCTTCTCGCCGTCCGGCGAAAGGTGGAAGTTCGCGATACCGTCCATGAGTTTTTCGGCGGATGCCTCTTCAAGCGAGTAGCCCCAGAGTTCGAGCGCGCCGCCGGAATGGTCGTCAACCGCCTGGTATTTGAGGAACTCGGGCTCGGTCTTGGCGAGGTAGATAAAACCGTCGGCCGTGGCTTCGAGGCGGAAGTAGTTCCCGGGCTCGACCCCCTGAGCCGCGACGATACGACTTTCGATGCCGTCAAAGTCGATCTCGACCTCGATCTCGACCTCGATCTCGTCATCGCCTTCATCGTCGGACTCATCATCGGACTCGCCCACACCGGGTGCAAACGGCGAAGGCTCACCATCGCGGAGAATCACGACATAGGGCAACGCCATGTCGAGGAAGACGTGATTCTGATCGACAAAACCCATGATCGGGTTGAAGCTCCGGTTGGAGAGAAAATAGAGATATCGGCCGTCAGCTGAAAACGACGGGCTCCAATCCTGATAGATGTGATCGGTGATGCGGTGGGTCTTTCCGCTGTCTATTGAATAGACAAAGATGGCCTCATAGAGCGAGGCCTCCATCTTGGAGTACGCGATCCACCGCCCGTCCGGCGACCAGACATAGTCCTGAATGCCCCACCGTTCCCAGGCGTCGTCGACCTCCCCCTGAGCCACGACCTCGATCTCGCCCGATGCGAGATCGACCATGTTGAGTCGCATCTCTTTGTCCGACCAGAGGAGCTTGCTGCTGTCGGGCGACCACACCGGCTGAAGATTGAATACCCCATCGTCGGTGACCTGGCGCCACTCTTTTTTGCCGTCAGCACTCGTCAGCCACAGTTCTTCCTGGCCGGAGGAGTCGGAATTCAGGGCAATCCACTCACCATCCGGCGACGGCACGCCGTCTTTCTCCCGCGATTTGGAGGACCGGGTGAGATTCCTCGCCTCCTCGGCTTCATCGGACGGGACCGCCAGGATCTCGCCCCGCGCCTCGAGCAGGAGAGTCTCGCCGTCGGCCATGACCCGGAAGGAACCATGATGCGAACCGATGCCCTCGAGGACCGGTCGCAGCGGCACCCGGTCCGAACCGAGGCGGATATCGACCAACCTGGTCGCACCGGTGGCGAGATCCAAGAGCCATAGTTGCTCGCCGTACTGATAGACGATGGCCCCGGGGCCGTCGGACGGGTATTTGACGTCGTAGTCGTTGTACGAGGTCAATGCCGTCACCTCGCCCGAGCCGACGTCCTGACGATAAAGGTTCAAGGTCCCGTGTTCGCGATCGGAGTTGAAGTAGATCGCATCGCCCTGCCACATGGGGAAGTTGTCGGTCCCCTCCCACGAGGTCGCGCGAGTGAATTCCCCCGCTTCGAGATCACCGATCCAAAGATCCTGCGCCATCCCGCCCTGGTAGCGTTTCCAGGTTCGGTCCTCACGAGAGATCCGGTTGTAGGCCAGCGACTCGCCATCGGGCGACAGGCTGGCGAGTCCGGCCCGGTCCACCGGCAGCCGCTGCGGCATCCCACCGTCGATGGAAACGAGATAGACCTCTTCGCCATTGATGGGGAACGCCCGCCGAGAACGGAAGAGGACCCGATCGCCTTCCGGGTGCCAGCCCAGAACCTTGTCCGATGCGGGATGAAAGCTCAGCCTCGTCGGCACACCGCCCCGTGCATCCATGACATAGACATCGGTTCCGCCGTCATAACCCGCAGTGAAAGCGATCAGGCTTCCATCCGGGCTGAACTTGGCATAGCGTTCGCTGCCCTGGTGGCTTGTGATCCGGCGGGCGTCCCCGCCTGCGGCGGAGACCAGCCACAGATCGTCCTCATAGGTAAAGACGACCGTATCGCCATGGACATCGGCCCACCGCATCAAGTGGGCGTCGTCGGCAACCGCGACCACCGAGATCATCAGAACCGCACCGAGAACCAGAATTGCTCGCATCGGGTTTTTCACGCTTTCCTCCCCATCCACGATCCGGAGATCTTAGCAACGCCCGACGAGGATTCCCGACCTTTGTTTCAAGAGCGAGCAAACCACCAAAGCACGATTGAACATGCTCACAAATCTCCCCGTCTGATATTGACGCCGCATGACCGGCACAACTACCCTGTGGGGGTCGACAACCGAACATAGATGATCGACCTCGGGATGGCGACGGAAGGAGGTTCGATGTGAAAAGACAAATCCTATTGACTGCGGTGGTGCTTGCGCTGCTGCCGTCGCTTTCGTGGGGTGCAGGCTTCGCTCTGTTCGAGGCGGGCAACAAGGCCCTCGGCATGGGTGGTGCATTCACCGCAGTGGCCGACGATCCATCGGCGATGTTCTGGAACCCGGCAGGTATGGCGTTTCAAATCGACGAGGGGACCCAGCTCATGGTCGGGGTCACCTTGATCGCCCCGAGCCAGGACTTCACCGGAGACGATCCTTACCCGGGAGCAGGTTACACCGACAGCCTCAAAGACCAGGTCTTCACCCCGCCCCACTTCTATTGGGTCCACCCCTTGAGCGACCGTGTCAATTTCTCGCTCGGTTTCAGCACCCCCTTCGGGCTCGGAACCTGGTGGGAGAACGAGGACTTCAGGGGTCGGCACATTTCCAAACGCGCCGATCTCTTTGTCTTCGACCTCGGCGGACAGGTTTCGTGGAAGATCTGTGACCGTCTCGCCATCGGTGGCGGCATCGACTACATGACGGCGACCATCGAACTCAAAAAGAACATTCCGTTCATCAACCCCTACACCCAGAGTGTGACCGATGTCGCCGAAGCTGATCTCCACAGCGACGGGTTCAGAAATCACGCGTGGGCGTGGAACGCCGGCTTCCTGTTCAAGCTGCCCGCGGGCTTCTCCATCGGCGGTATGTACCGCTCCGACTTCACCGTTAAGGGAACCAGCGCCTCGGCCGAGTTCACCCAGATCGAGACGGGCTACGCTGATTTTGACGCGATCGTCGCGGCTACCATCCCGTTTGACGAGGACCCTGACATCTACACCGAACTCAACTTCCCCAACTTCTGGAACATCGGTCTCGCGTGGTCGAACGAGAAGTTCACCATCTCCGGTCAGTACGGGGTCATGGGTTGGAGCGTCTTTGAAGAACTCGCCATCGATTTCCCGGAGTATCCGCAACTCGACAGCGTCGTCAGAGAAGACTACAACGACTCGAAGCAGTACCGCTTCGGTTTCGACTGGCGCGCCTCCCGAATGTGGTCCTTCCGTCTCGGCTATGTCTTCGACGAGACCCCTCAGCCCATCGAGTCCATGTCGCCTCTTCTCCCCGACGGCGACCGTGACGGCTACTCGGCCGGTATCGGCTTTATCAGCAAGAAGGGCAACTGGGGCTTCGATGTCGGCTACGAGTATCTGAGCCTCGACGAGCGCTCCACCGAGGGCCAGTCCTACGACGGCTTCGACGGCACCTTCCACGACGGACTGGCCCACCTCCTCGGCGCCAGCTTCAACTTCAAGTTCTAGAAAGGAGCACGACCATGAAGAAACTGATTCTCACAACCTGCATGGTGGCGCTCCTCGCGGCGCCGGCCATGGCCCAGGTCGATTTTTCTCGCTATGTCGCACTCGGCGACAGCCTCACCGCCGGTGTCGCGTCCGGCAGCATCATGGACTACTACCAGCAGCGATCCTACCCGCAGCTTCTGGCCACCCAGGCCGGAGGTGGGATCCTCCAGGGGCCGTTTGTCGCCCCCCCAGGCGTCGCTCCGATTCTCGAGCTCAAGAGCCTGAGTCCACTTTCGATCGGCGCCACCGACATAACGCCTCCGGCCGATCCGCTCGAGTACTTCTACAACATCGCCCTGGAAGCGCCCTACCAGAACCTCGGTCTCTCCGGCGCCAACACCAACGATCTGCTGACCAAGACCGGCAACGCATTGAACCTCGCCGCCGGAAACTTCGACAATGTCGTCTATGACATGACCCTTCGCATTCCGCAGCAGCCGGACCCGAACACCGGTGAGTTGATCGACTACACCGCAATGGTCGCCGCCATCGGGCAGCAACCGACCTTCGTTACGGTGTGGATCGGCAACAACGACGTCCTCGGCGCCGTTCTCGCCGCCACTCCCATCGACGGAATCACGATGACCCCGTTGGACGCGTTCACCACCGATTACACGACCCTCATCGGCGGGTTGGCCCAGAGCCTGCCCAACGCCAACATCGTGGTCATCAACGTCTTCGGCGACGCGCGGTGGATTCCCTTTACGACAACCGTTCCAACCACCGCCGATATCCCCGGGGTGGGCACGGTGCCCTTCATGGGCGAGGACGGGCCGCTGATGCCGGGTGACTACCTGACCCTTCCGGCCAGTTCATTGCTCGCCCAGGGCATGGGGCTTCCCATCGCCGGTTCGCCGCCGCTGCCCGAGAATCTCAATCCGTCGACCGGAGATCCGGGAGTGATTCTGCGGGCCGACGAGATCGCTGTCATCAACGAGCGTCTCGGCACCGTCAACGGGATTATCGCTGGGGTCGCGGCTCAGTTTCCCAACGTTCACCTCTACGACATCACCCCCCTGTTCACCGATATCGTCAACGGTGACTTCCGGACCTTTGGCGGCATCGAACTGAGTAACGCATTCCTCACAGGCGGAATCTTCTCCTACGACGGATTCCACCCGCAGAACATCGGGCAGGCGGTTGTCGCCGGCGGGCTCATCGATTTCCTCAACGAGGAACTCGGGGCGAGCATCCCGCAGCTCAATATGTACGAAGTCCTCAACGAGGGCGACTGGCAGAGCCCGTCGCCCTTCAAGTGCGGAATCTGTGATCCGAAAGAGGTCGTCTTCACCCAAGACGCCTTCATGCAGCTCTACCGCCTTGTGGCGCCCGATCTCGCGGCGCTCATGGACCGGCAGCGGCCCGCGCCGACCGAGCGCGTATCCTACGTCGACTGAGAACCTCTCTTTTCACCACAACGCCCGGGCATCCGCCCGGGCGTTTTTCTTGCAGCGATCAGTGCTCAGTGGATGTACTCGTCCTTGTTGCCGCCATCGATGACATCGAAGCGCCGTTTGCGGCGCATCCGATCGAGCCGAGCGCGGATGATCTTCTCCTCCATCCGCTTCCACCAATTACGGATCACCCGGCGTGGGCCTCCCGGCATCAGACTCGAGTAGGTCAGAAAGACCGCAACACAGGTCCCCACAAAACCTCCAAGGTCCTTGTACGGCAGAAAGTAGAAGACAAAGGCGAAGACGATCTCGAGCCAGAGGAACCACCGGGCCTTGATCGGCAGAACAAAGAACAACAGGATCGTCGCCTGGCCGTTGAGGGTGGCGAAGGCCGCAATGAGGATCGTCAGGACCATCCGCTGACCGAGCATGGCAATGAACGGCAGATGACTGAACGACGGCGCTGCCGCGATGGCGATCCACTCGACCACCACCGCCACCACCGCCGCTCCCACCGCGGCGGTCAGCAGCACTTGCCAGAAACGGCGTCGCCCGAGCTGTTGATAGACCGTGCGGCCGAACCAGTAGACGATGAGAAGTTCCAGCAGAAACCAGAAGCCCGAGTTCGGAGTGGCGACAAACGGATAGGTCACCAGTTGCCAGAGAAAACCGCGGAAGATCCCGAGGTTGAGGCTGAACAGCTCGAGAATGGCCCGGGCCCCGTCGAAGAACTGGAGCGAGAAGGTCGCAAAGAGGATCCCGATGAGGATGAGGAGATCCCGGGGAGGCGCCGCCCCATCGGTGAGGCCGCCCATTCCTCCGAATCCGCGTTGGGGGTTTGTCGGGAAATTCATGCGTTCTCCATTGGGAGCATCATAACGTTGTTGAGTTCGGTAGGATTCCCGCACCGCGACCGAAACCGCATCCGTGTCCGCCACCGCACCAGGACACGCGGGAGCAACGCGCTCAGCGGGGCGTGCCGGGTACGTAGTTGTGCCGGAATGACCTCCCGGCTCCGCACCGCGCTCCGCACAACTACGCTACCGGGCAACCCACGGGAAGCGCGATGAAGAACAGCTCTCCCGGCTCAGAGGGAGGCCGCCGGCGCGAGAGCAGCGCGGTCGCAGCCCTTCACGTTTCCCACCGAGCGGCCGCGCTGCTCTCGCGACGCTGGGCCGTCGCGGCCAGAAGGCCGGAACCGAAGAAATCTGCTCCGGTCGGGAATATGAGCGAGAGGTACTCAGGTTTCCATTGTCACCTCAGTCGGAGGTATTGAATACTTCCATTTGAGGCGTAGATTGATAGTCAGGGTTTCAGACCCAGGAGGCACACTCATGATCGATGTCACAACCCTTCCGGTCATCCCGCTCCGCGAAGCGGTGCTCTTTCCCGGCGTCACCTCCCCCATCGCGGCGGGACGCCCGGGGACACTGCGCGCAATCGAAGCGGCGCTCAAGACCGAAGACAAGACCATCTTTGTTGTTGCGCAACGCGAAAACCACGAAGAGGTCAGCCCCGAGATCCTCTACACCATGGGCACTGTGGCCACCATCGGTCCGGTCCAGCGCGGTCCTTCGGGAATGCGCCTGCTCCTCAACGGCGTCTACCGCGGTGTCGCCATGCGCTTCGACGAAAAGGACGAATACCTGGTTGCCGCCGTTCGACAAGCGGAGGAAATGCCGCCCCTCGACCCGCAGGCACCCGAGTTCACGGCCCTGTACGCCGAGGCGCAGGAACGCGCTTCGGAACTCGGCCGCCGCGCCGGGATGCCGAAAGAGGCGGTTCAGCAGTTCCTCGCTGAGACCAGCGAGCCCGGTCGATTCGCCGATTTGGTCGCAGGTCATCTCGAGCTTAAACCCGTAGAGGCTCAGCGCCTTCTCGAAGGTCTTTCGACGGAGGAACGCCTGCGCTCGGTACTTCTCCACATCCAACGCCAGATCGATGTCATCGACGCCCAGGAGAGCATCAAGAGCCAGGTCCAGGAAGAACTCGGGGACCGTCACCGTGAGGCCTTCCTCCGGCAGCAGCTCAAGGCGATCCAGAAGGAACTCGGCGAGGACACCGGCCGCGAGGATCTCGAAGAACTCAAGGAAAAGCTCGATGAGCTCCCCCTCCCGGATGTCGCGCGCAAAGAGGTCGACCGCGAGATGTCGCGTCTCGAGCGGATGGGCCCCGAAGGCATGGAGGCCCAGGTCATCCGCACCTATCTCGAGACCATCTGCGAGCTGCCGTGGGACACGCGCACCGACGAACGCCTCGACATCTCCAGGGCGAGCGAAATCCTCGAGGAAGACCACTACGGTCTCGGCGACGTCAAGGACCGGATCCTCGAGTTCCTCGCCGTCCGACTCCTCCAGCTTCGCAAGGAAAAGGAAGCCGCCGAGGGTGAGGCGGAGGTGGATTCGGACGCGGCCATGGATGCGGAAGCCGCCCCAGTTGACAGCACCCCATCCCCCACCCTGGCCCGCGACGCGGTGGGCCGCAACCCGATTCTGCTTTTCGCCGGACCTCCGGGAGTAGGCAAGACATCGGTGGCCCAGTCCATCGCCCGCGCCATGGGCCGCGAATATGTTCGGATCTCACTCGGTGGGGTCCGCGATGAGGCCGATGTCCGCGGCCACCGGCGAACCTATGTCGGCGCCATGCCCGGTCGCATCATCCACGGGATGAAACAGGCCGGCAGCCGAAACCCGGTCTTTCTTCTCGATGAGGTCGACAAGCTCGGCGCCTCATACCAGGGTGATCCGGGATCGGCGCTCCTCGAGGTCCTCGACCCGGCTCAGAACGACACCTTCACCGACCACTATCTCGGGGTGCCCTTCGATCTTTCTGAAGTCCAGTTCATCTGCACCGCCAACTATCTCCAGAATATCCCCGGACCGCTCCAGGATCGAATGGAAGTAGTGGAGTTCGCCGGCTACACCGAGACCGAGAAACTCGAGATCGCCAAGCGCTATCTCACCCCACGCCAGGTCAAGCAGACCGGGCTCAGCGACGAGCAGATCACCTTCGAAGACGAGTCGGTCCAAGAGGTGGTGACCCGCTATACCCGTGAGTCGGGCGTCCGCCAGCTCGAGCGCGAGATCGGGCGTCTGGCCCGCAAGGTCGCACGAAAGATCGCGGCCGACGAGGTCGAGAGCTTCACCGTCGGACGCGAGCAGGTGGCCGAGCTTCTGGGCCGGCCCAAGGTCCACCCCGAGCACGCCGCCGAGTTGGACCAGATCGGAGTCGCCACCGGGATGTACTACACCCCCATGGGCGGCGACATCATGTTTGTCGAGGCATCGCCCATGGCGGGCAAGGGCAACCTGGTGCTCACCGGTCAACTCGGCGATGTCATGAAGGAATCGGCCCAGGCAGCGTGGACCTATGCCAAGGCCAACGCCAACGAGCTTTTCATCGACCCTCGCGACTTCCAGCAGGATGTCCACATCCACGTCCCGGCGGGCGCCATCCCCAAGGACGGTCCTTCGGCCGGAATCACCATGGCCACCGCCCTGGTATCGGCCCTCTCCGGACGCCCGGCCCGCAACGACGTCTCCATGACAGGAGAGATCACCCTCTCTGGCCGGGTGCTGCCCATCGGCGGCGTCAAGGAGAAGATCCTCGGCGCGGTCCGGGCCGGAATCTCCACCGTGGTCCTTCCCAAGGAGAACGAGGCCGACCTCGATGATCTGCCGGAAGAGATCCGCGTGGGTCTGACCATTCACCTCGTCGAGGAACTCGGCGAAGCTCTCTCCCACACCCTGCGCGGCGGTGAGTTCCGCGAGGGCAAGCTCCAGTTCGCGAGTTCGGGTCCGAGCGAGGCGGGCTCGCCTCCGGCGCTGCAACACTGAGATCACCCGCTGAACCTGTCAGCGGAGAAACCAGCAGAATCGCGATATCGGGCGGGCCTCTTGGCCCGCCCGATTCTTGTCGGGTTCCTTCCCTTTTGCCGATCAGACAATGTCTCTTGACATCGGCCGTTAATGAGCATATGTTCGTAATCAGGAGGCGAGATGGCTCGACCGGAGAAACTCAGAAAGGTCGGATGCGGGGCCACGGGCCAGGGATTCAAGCCTATTGGCCGGCCCATCGACGACCTCGAAATCGAGTCCTTGCGGATGGACGAACTCGAGGCTCTGCGACTCGCCGACCTGGAAGGTCTCTACCAGGAGACCGCCGCCGCGCGCATGGGTGTCTCCCGTCCCACCTTTGCCCGCATCCTTGGCCGTGCGAGGAAGGCGGTCGCCACCGCATTGATCGAAGAGAAGCTTCTGATCGTCAGCGACGGACCGGTCATCGCGACGTCCGACACACCCTTCCCCTGCCCCGTCCACGATGATGGAACGAGGCGGGGCCGGGGGTGTCGCTGCGGCGGGCGAAAGGACCGCAAGCACCGCGGGGGGAACCAACAATGAACACAATCCAAGGGAGGATCTGAAGGATGAGAATCGCAATCCCGCTGCAACAGGGAAAATTCAGTCAACACTTCGGCGGCGCCGAGAGCTTCGCCTTCTACAGCGTCGACGAGACCAGTCGCGCCATCGGAGAGCGTCACCTCGACACCCCACCCGAACACGGTCGCGGGATCTTTCCCGTATGGCTGCGCAACCAAGGCGCCACGGTGATCCTGGCGGGAGGCATGGGGCCGCGCGCAATCGACATTCTCGGCCGACAGGGCATCCAGGTCGTTCTCGGGGTCCAAGGCGACGATCCGGATGCGGTCGTGAAGGAATTCCTCGACGGCACCCTCGAAGCAACCGGAGAGGTGTGTCACGATCACGGCTTCCACGACTGCGGCCACGACCACGGAACGCATGACGGCGGCTGCCACCAGAACTGAAACGGCACCCAAGGAGACAACCATGCCGAGACAAGGAAGAGGTCAAGGAAAAGAACAGGGTATGCAGAACGGAACCGGCGGCGGTCGTGGCGGTGGCGGCGGCGGTGGTCGCGGCCAGGGCAGTGGCGGCGGCGGTCGCAGCCAGGGCGGTGGCGGCGGCGGTCGCAGCCAGGGCGGTGGCGGCGGCGGTGGTATGGGTGGCACCGGATTCTGCATCTGTCCCAAATGCGGCCACAAAGCTCCGCACCAGGCCGGATCCCCGTGTCTCCAACAACGTTGCCCGAGCTGTAGCGGGGCCATGGTCCGCGAGGGCTCGGCTCACCATCAGGAGATCGAGAGTCGCCGGGCCGACCGAGAGGCTAAATCCTGAACACACGCGAATCACTCGCCGGTCGTTACAGACCGGCACCGAAAGGAGGGTGCGATCATGCCGGGAGGAGACGGAACCGGACCGATGAGACAAGGACCCATGACCGGTGGAGGCTGCGGCCCCTGCGGCGATGCGGACAGGAGAACCGGCGGCGGCGGATTCGGCCGTGAAGGAGGTTTCGGCGGCGGGCGGGGTTGGCGCAACCGGCGCCAGGCCACCCAGTGGTCGGGGCGGCGGCGGACAATGGCGTGGACGCAGGCACCCGGCAACGAACGAGACGGGTTGCAGCGGGAGGAGAAGACCCTCGAAAACGAAATCGAACTCCTCCGGGCGCGCATCGCCGAGCTCGAAAAGTCCGATTGAGGCAAGATCTACAACGTCACCCTCCCGATCCCGGGCCATAAAGACCCGCCTACGGAGTATTGCTTCTACTGATGACTACGCCTCATGGCCCGATGTGGATTGAATGATCGGATTGAAACACAAAGAGCACAAAGGCCATCCATCGCAAAGAACCACAAAGCATCGCATCTTTGAGTTGGAGACACCGACCTCGATGTGATCTGACTTCAGTTGAGGCGCCGTGAATCCTGCAATGGCTCCCATGAGCAGGCTGAAAGCCTGCTCCACAATCACGCGGGACACCTTGTGGGGCAGGCATCTTGCCTGCCCTTCAGTGCTACCGACGGATTCGTGTCGATTCGGGTTTCCACCACCGTTCACGCAGGCGTTTCCCACTCGAAAAATTCGATGGCTGTGCGATGGAATCTGCGTGGATCTGCGCTGTCTGCGGTTTCTCCGTGCGATGGTGCGATGGCTCATCAACGTGATGGTCTTTGCGACGTTCTTCGCGTTCTTGGCGGTCTTTGCGGTGAAAATTCGATGTGTTCTTCGTGATTCAAAACCCGGGCCTTGAAGATGGTCCGAATCAGTCGTAGGACTTGCGCATCGCCTCATCGGTCACCGTCTCGCCGATCTTCGCCTGCCACTCCAACGACTCCCAGGTCGCGAGTGACTGGTGGGTCTCGAAGTAGTTCTGGGGGATGGGGTGGGTCCCGATGACCACCTCCATCCCATATTTCACCCCAATGAATCTGACGAAGTCGTCGATGTAGGGGCACGGCGGATAACCGACGACAAGGCCGGTGGCGAGATGGACCACCTCGACGCCGTTCTTCTTCATCTCCGCCGGTGCATACTCGACGTTGCCGCCCGGACACCCGGCGCAGGTGGTGTAGCCGGCCACCTCCAGCTCCTCATCCTCGTAACGGGCGAAGGCGCCCGCGCGTTCCCTGAGCGCCCGGAGGCACTTGCCCCCCGCACACCGTCGCCACCGGTCGCAGATGATGATGCCGATCCTGGTCTTCTTCATGACACGAACCCTCCGGCGGACAGCGTCCACTGCACCCGCTTCCACACTTCGACCATGTCCGACGCCGCTCCGTCGGACGAAAACTCGACCAGCGGCACGCCCTCGACCTGCGCCCCGGTGACCGCGGGGTCGAAGCGGATCCTCCCGGCAACGCCGGTTCCCAGCCCGGTGGCGAGCGCCTCGATCCGTCGGGTGTTTGCCTCGTTGAGGTCGTACTTGTTGACCACGACCATCGAGCGAATCCCGAAATGTCTCGTCAGACCGATGACGCGCTCAAAATCGTGCAGCCCGCTGAGGGTCGGCTCGGTGACCACCAGAGCCAGGTCAGCGCCGGTTATGGAGGCGATCACGGGACAGCCTATCCCCGGAGACCCATCGATGAGCACCGTCTCGATCTTCCTTTCCTCTGCGGTCGACCGAGCCTCCGCCCGAAGCAGGCTGACCAATTTGCCCGAGTTCTCCCCGGCCGGATGGAGCCGCGCGTGGACCATGGGTCCGAACCGTGTCTCCGACCGGTACCACTCGCCCTCGATCGCATCGACCAGGCTGATGGCCTGCTCCGGGCAGAACCAGGCGCACACTCCACAGCCCTCGCAGGCCAGAGGATCGACCGTACGGTCGGTCGAGGACCCGTTGATGGCGCCGAACCGGCAGAGATCCACACAACTTTCGCAGTCGTTGCACCGCTCAGGGTCTATGACCGCGCGTTTGCCGCCGACGAAATCGCTGCGTTCAACCGGCGACGGCCCCACCACCAGGTGCAGATCGGCGGCATCGACATCGCAATCGGCCAGCACCGAGGTCCCGGCCAGGGCGGCGAGCGACGCGACGAGGGAGGTCTTGCCCGTGCCGCCCTTGCCGCTGATGATGACGATCTGTTTCATACCCGATCCTCGATGCGGCCGAGCAATGCGAGGAAGCGATCGCGGAAGTCGGGGTCCGTATCCACCGCCATTTCGCCCCGCGAGTAGGCCTCGGCGATGGCGCGGCTGTCCGGCAGCTCCGCGGCGATCTCGACGCCCCTTCTGTGGCAAAGCTCCCTCGTCGCATCCCCGTTGAGACCGGCCCGGTTGATGACCACCTCGCACGGGATTCCGAGGCGGCCGACTGTGTCCAGCGCAAGCTCGAGGTCGTGCAGGCCGAAGGGTGTAGGCTCGGTCACCAGCAAGACCTTGTCGCAGCCTCTGACCGCTTCCACCACCGGGCACGATGTGCCCGGTGGGGCGTCGACAATCACCAGGTCCGCCGCCGGCGCGACAAGTTTGAGCGCACGGATGACCGGCGGGCTCATGGTCTCGCCGATGTTCAGCAGACCCTGGAGGTAGTCCATCCCAGCCGCCTCGCCCGCCGTGATCATTCCCACCTCACGGGGGACCTCGGTGACGGCGTCGAGCGGACAGACCAGAGAGCAGCCGCCACAAGAGTGGCAGAGTTGCGGGAAGACCAGCACCTTCTCTTTGACGCAGACGATGGCGCTGAACCGGCAGATCTCACCGCACAGACCACAGTTGTCGCACGCCGCAGCATCGACCAGAGGCACGGGGAGGGTGACCGGGCGACGCCATTTCACCTCCGGTTGCAGGAAGATCTGGCCGTTGGGCTCCTCGACATCACAGTCCAGATAGACCACCGACCTGTTCTCTTGCACGGCCACGCGGGCGAGATTCGTCGCCACGGTGGTCTTTCCCGTGCCCCCCTTGCCGCTGGCGATCCCGACTCGCATCGTCCTCCCTCCCCCGATCGGTTACGCGGGGTCGGTTCCGTCGCCGTTTTCGGACTGGTACTTCTCGAGGACCTCCCGCACCGTGCCGCCGCACCCGGTCACGACCGAAACACCCGCCGCGGCCAGCGTATCGGAAGCGTTTGGGCCGCAACGACCCGTCAGAACCACCGAGGCTCCCTTCTCGGCCACGAGGCGCGCCGCCTGGATCCCGGCCCCATGGCCCTGGGTCGCGCAGGTGTTGCTGACGGGGTCGAAATCAGAGCCTACCGAGTCGGCGATCACGAAACAGGCGCACCTCCCGAATCGGTCGTCCATGGGCGAGTCCAATGATGGTCCGGTCGAACTGATGGCTATCTTCATCTGGCTGCTCCCTTCATCCTCGTTCAGACTTCCCCGCCGTCGTTGCCGATGGCCTCGACCGGACACGACTCAAGAGCTTCCTCACACTGAGCTTCCTCTTCGTCGTTCTCCGGCTGCTTGGAGACAAAGGAAAAACCATCGTCCTCGTTGGCCTCAAAGTTATTGACCGCCGTTTCGCGGCACACATCGCAGTCAATGCAGTTGGCGTCGACGTAGTATTTTCCTGGGGCCTGTCCTTCAACCTTGTCTTCTGGGTCTGCCATTGTTTCTATCTCCATCTCTTCAATGCGACGGGCTGTGATTTCCTTCTGAGCGAAGGGCCGAATCGTCGCCTGCTGACTCCACTAGCAAGATTGATACCTAACTAGAGTGCTGACCGACCGGGCAACCCAAGCACTTTGCTCGTTTCTCAGTGGGAATGACCGAGCAATTCGCTCCTATACGATCCACCAGAAGATCCAGGCACCGGAACCGTGGCGGGAGGATTGCGTCTCCCAATACCGGACGGCCATTGCCCCTCGTCGGGGAACGCCATATCGGAGGCGCACCAGAACCGCCGGCCGAGCCTCTTCACAACCTGGATCTCCCCACTCTCGGCCAGAGCAGCCATGGTCTCGTCGACCCGTCCCCGCACCCAGCGGGTCAAAATTTGTTGGAGTTCGATCTCCTGGAGAGGATGTCGCGAAATGATCTTCAAGATGGCACCGACGAGATCCCCGTCGACCATCGCCTCGCCCTCGACCGCAACCGGTTTCAGAACCTTTGCCACCCGACCGAGGATCGAAGCGGCTCGCTCCAGGCCATCGGAGTCCGGCAACTCGACCCACAACTCCGCGGGGGGGCGAGTGGGGGTCGAGATGTGGATCTCGTCAGGTTCCACGCGCTCCAACACCGTGGCGATGTCACGCAACGCAGTCGACGAGTCATTGATCCCACCGAGGAGCATGACCTCCACCCAGAGCTTTCCACGGTACTCTTTGCGGAATTCCACGAGCCCTTCCACGTGCTGAGCAAACGTCAAGTCGGGGTGGGGACGGTTGATCCTGCGATACAGCTCCTCAGTCCCTGCATCGAGGCTTGGAAGCACGGCGTCCGCAGCCGCCAACTCGGCCCTCACCTTGGGGAGGTGAAGCAGCGAGCCGTTGGTGATCACCGCCACCGGGAGGTCGGAAAGCGACTTGATGAAATAGATCAGCGAACCGAGACGGGAACACAGAGTTGTCTCACCGGATCCCACAAAAGTGATCCAGTCGATATCGTCGTCGTGGTGATGTGAGAGCTCGGTCGCAGCTTCGGCCACGATGCCGGTGACCCCGAAGAACACTTTTCTCCTCACCATCAGTCGCCGCGTGCGACCGAGCTGACAGTAGACGCAGCTGAAATTGCAGGTCTTCAGCGGAACAGGGTCGATCCCCAGTGACCTCCCGAGGCGTCGGGTCGGTACGGGTCCAAACACATGTTGCATTGCGAGCGAGATCATCGTTGTGCCTCCTCACACCATCGAAACGGAAGTTCCTTCATCCCGAGGTCCCGGAACCCCTCCCCTCGTGAAACACGCGTGTCGTCGTCAAACGCCTCGGTTTGCGCCGAGAACCGGGAGATCGGAACCGATCCAGCTCGACGTCGCCGGCGGCCAGAGCTGAAATGATCTCCTCCGGTGAACCGCAGATGTCTGAAACGACCTCAACACCCAATACATTCAGTGTGACTTCGAGAGGAGAGGAAATGGCCGAGCAAACCAGGACATTGATCCCAAGCTCGGAGAGAGTCGAGGCCGGCCTCGTCGGATTGAGCACGTGGGTGCCATCGGTAACCGACTCACCGCTCCGAAGGTCGAGATCGATGACACGGATGGTCTTTGCAACGTCAAAGACCGGTGAGACGCGACCGTTCCAGACTGGTATTGCGATTCTCATGAAATCGCATTTCTGCAACAGCTATGCCAGGAGCACCTTGCGGGTCGAGATCCCGTGTCGACGGCCTGATAGTGACGGCCGCATGCGGGCGAAATGCACCCCTATCGAAGCACTCGCGAGCAAAACGCACCTTTATCACCAACTACCTAGGAGCGTGTAGTGGATAGATGGTGGATGGATTTCGGAGGGTCGTTTGAGGTCGATTTTCGTCGGATTCGCAGATTCATACTGGTGGTATGGACCAAGAATTCGCCGAAAAACGGGCCAAACGACACCCGAAAGGCGCCGCCGATTCTATTCACTACACACTCCTGGTGATGCTTCGTCGAGCTATTTTCCCGGCTGTCGGCTGCGGCCGTCATGATCGGGCACGTCGATGGCGAGTGCTTTGATCTTCCGACGGAGAGTCGTTGGGTGGATGCCGAGTTCCTCGGCGGCCGCCGTTCGGTTGCCATTGTGGCGGCGCAGCGCATCCTCAATGTGGATGGTTTCGATTGATCTCAGCGATGCTCCCGGAAGCGGCGCGGTCATCGGCAGATCGGAACACTCGAGAATCTCCTGAGGCAGGTGCCGCAGCTCGATCATCCCGCTGCGACAGAGCACGAAAGCGTGTTCGATGGTGTTCTCGAGCTCCCGGGCGTTGCCCGGGAAATCACATCTCATAAGAATGTTCATCACCTCGGAGGAAACACCGGAAACATCCTTGTTCTGACGCGCATTGAATCTCGCGATGAAGTGCTCGACAAGGAGCGGGATGTCTTCTCTCCGGTCACGAAGGGCCGGCAGATCGACCCGAAACACGTTGATCCGGTAGAAGAGGTCTTCGCGGAATCCACCCTCGCGAACGAGCTCGGCAAGATCACGATGGGTGGCGGCGATGACCCGGACGTCGACGGTCACCGGTTCCACTGAACCGAGCGGCTCGAACTGACGCTCCTGGAGCACCCGCAGCAACCGAACCTGCATGGCCGGAGAGATGTCACCGATCTCGTCGAGAAGCATGGTTCCCCCGTCGGCGATGGCGAACCGACCCGGTTTGTCCTTGCGTGCGTCGGTGAAGGCGCCGGCCTTGTGTCCGAAGAGCTCCGACTCGAGCAGGGTGTCCGGAAGAGCCCCGCAGTTGATGGCGACAAACCGCCGATTTTTCCTCGGCGAAAGGTCGTGAATCGCCCGTGCGACCAGTTCCTTGCCGGTCCCGCTGGCCCCGTGGACCAACACCGAGCTGTCGCTGTCCGCAACCACCGGCAGGAGTTCGAAGAGGGATTGCATTGCGGGGCTCCTGCCGATGATGTCCGCAAAGGTGTACCGTCCCTCGAGCTCTCTGCGCAGATCCTCCACCAGGCTGAGGTCGCGAAAGGTCTCGACACCACCGACGATTTCACCGTCGGAATCTCTGAGAATCGCGGTGGAGACGCTGATGGGAATCTTTCGATCCGAGGCATCGATGATGTAGATGGCTTTGTTGACGATGGGCTTGTTGGTCTTGATTGTGTGTCTGAGGGCGCACTCGGACTCACAGATGCTTGCCCGAAACACGTCACAACATCGCGAACCGATCGCCTCGTCGTGAGACACGCCCGTGATTGTCTCCGCCGCCTTGTTGAACGATGTTATTCGCCAGTCTCGATCGACGGTGAAGACACCGTCGGTCACGCTGTCGAGAATGACCTGTGCCGCTTTCGGGTCCTCGTGGTACATGAGTTCGCAGTCCTTCACCTCCATCGAACCTCCGACATCTCGCAGGGGTTGGAAGGCAGTACCACTTTACCGCGGCTCAATCGGTCGGCGAGGCCCCCGACGATCGCGAACGGAGCTACGCGCGAGCAGGGGCGCTCGGTGCCTCGGATTGAATCGGTTCCAACGGCAGATTGAGGACGATGGACTGGAGCTTCTTCATGGTGTCGATGTAGCGATGAAAGTAGATCCTGGAAATCTGGGTCTGGATGGTGTAGCCGAGGACCAGATCACCGTCCATGAGCTCCTTGAGGGTGGCCGACTCGATCTTCAGCAGACGCGCATCGGTCGTGCATTGCGCGTTGAGTGCGTAGTCGACCAACTGGAAGCAGACGCAGGACCCGAACATGGCGCCCTTGGTGAGCTCATCGACCTGGAGGCTGACGCCCGACTGGCCCGGCAACCGCAACGACACCTGCCCCTCCAGTACGACATAGAAGAACTCCGCTGGGGAGTCCTTCTCATAGATCGTGTCGCCCGCTTGGAACTCCACGACCTCGGCGACATCGCTGATCGCCTTGACCTGCTCCGGACGGAGAAATTGAAAGACCTCTTGACCTTCGAGTCGCTCGAAATGCATCAGACACTCCTTTCAGTTTGTGCGTGAAACCTCACGGTGGAGTCATGCACTGACCATGCCAGGAATTCGGTGACCGTCGCGATTCCAATGCCTGAGTCATCAGACGGCCCTCTCCATGGGCCCTTAGCATCGAGCACGGCACGGTTGCGCCCGATGTCCTCGCCCGGTTCTCCGCGCCAGCAGAATGCGCCACCGCTGGGAGGAGCTTGTGACCAGAATGCACCGTTGTGAACCCGCTCCGGTGGGCCGGTCTCGACCGCACGACGAGCCTGCCCGGCTCCTTCGCCCCCACATTCTCGTGCGAACCTCCCTCTCATTTCAGAATGAAAGGCCAGCGGCAGATCAGAAAGAGGTCACCCCCGTGCGCGGGTTCTCTCATCACCGGAGCGTTGTGTCACGGACCTCTGAAGATGATCTCGAGTTGGCACGGGGCTTGCTCACTAGAAAGCAACAATAGCGTCTCACCGTCGATGAAAGGAGCCCGCCACTGACCCGATCTCGAGGAGGTCCAACCATGAAAGCCTACGTCATCTTTTCATCGAGCGAGCCGGTCCTGGTGCTGGCACGACGGACGATCCGAAGCGAAGCGGTTCTAAAGGAGCTCCGTCGGATCGGATGTCAGAAGTTCATTGCCCGAGAGGTCCCCGTCGACCATCTGCGAAACCTGTACGGGAGGCAGTTCGAGGTCATCGAAGCATCGATCCAGAAGGGGTGCGATCTTCGCGTGCTGGATTACAGCGGTCGCCGGATATTCCGTTATCTGCCGTTCTCCGATTTCGGGCCTGCCTATCGACGCGAACCCCAGCCGGGCGCTGCCGAACCCCTCCGGGATTCTTCGCACGACGCCGTTCGGAGAAAACCGAGCGCTGCGACACACACCCTCTTTGGATAGCCGGTGTCGTTGGGGAGAACCGAGCAATGCACCCTCAAGAACACCTTTGGGTCTACCCGGTGCCGACCTGCGGATGGCTCGACCTCGGGACCCCCCGAACGTCTCAAGTGGGCCTCGTGCAAAATCCTTCTCTTCGGATGCTCGTGGTCTGGGTGCCGGCGAGACGCCAGCACTACAAAGGGCTGAGATCCATTGTAGGGCCGGCGCCGCAATCGAGACCCATGGGCTACGGCGCCGCCGCTGACCAGGCCGAGGTGTCGCCCGACTCGAACCCATCGGCAAAGACAAAGCTCGGGGTTCCGAGCATCGTCCCCCAGGCGCCGCCGATCCAGCGCTGAGTCCTCAGAGACTCCCCGTCGAATCAGTCTGTCAACAACCGGTAGGTCGACCGTGCATGCACAAAGGGATCGTCGGCCAATGAAAATCCATCACTCGCAAAACTCCCGTCCCCCACGATCCCATCAAACCGACCCGAGCCGCAGACAAAACTGAACTCACATGTCTCGGCCCCGGTCGCACTGATACACCCCACGAGACTGGCGGTCTGGGTGGACCCGTCAGGAAAACGAAACACGGCGTACCCCTCGTAGTTGGACCGTCCTTCTACACGAAAGAAACTGAGCCAGCCATCCACCATCGCTACCTCGCCGTTATCGTAGAAGGCAAAACCAGAAACCTTCCTAGCCCCCACGACCGTGCCGCCGAGCGGCTCCATTGACAGAGTGTCGACCTTCATCGTGAAGAACAGCCCCCTCCACGTCTGTGTTTGTCCGTCAAAGGGCTCCTCGGCTATCGCCCAAGACGCCACCAAAAGGAACAGGCCGACCGCAACCAACATCCGTTTTGCACACGTATTCATCTGCATCCTCCTTAACTGACGCATGTGACGAGCCGCTCGTTTTCGGCGCGAACCGCCTCCGAAGGGAGGTCGAGTGGTGCCGCGGTCAATCCGCGCATGAGAGTCGCCGTACCGTACACGGCGTCAACCAGGTCAGGAAGACTCACCGACTCGTTGCGGGCGTGGGCCTGCTGTTCTTCACCGGGTCCATAGCCGATCACCGGGATCCCAAACTCCCTGCTCACAACCCCCCCGGCCGTGCCCATTCCCAGTCGATCCAGCTTCCACGCCCTGGGAGTCCAGCGGCACCCGGCTGCGAGCATGGACTCTCGGGCCCGGTCGACCAGCGGGTGCATGAGGTTGGTGGACCAGGGCGGCACGGACAGCCGGATCCGTTTCGTGTGGCCCGTGTACAGCCGTTGCTCGTGCTGGTGAACCCGCGCCTCGAGGAAGACAGCGTGCGTCTCTCTCGTACCTTCGAGGATTGTCCTTTCGAGCCAGCCGAGGACATCTTCCGCCGCCTCACCGGGAAACAACCGCCGGTAGAGGCGGATCGTCTCCAGGTACCCTTGGTCCGAGCGCCCGACTCGGGGCTGTTTGACGGTCATGATCGCCGGCGAATCAATGCATCCCGGTTCATCACAATGGGTGCTCAACATCTGGTAAACGTGTTCGCCGGCACTCCGAACGACTCCATCGATGGGGCTGATGATCTCGATGTCGATGCCCACCCAGCCGTCGTGGCCGGAACCGATCGTCAGTCCCGTCGGCTCACCCACAACCACAAACCTCGGACTCATCCCGAGTTCGGGCAGCGTCGTCTTCAGCAAATGCCGGACTCCGACGCTCCAGCCGTTTTCCTCGGCTACCGTCGCAGCCACCACAATGTTACTTGCCGGTGCGAGTCGACTTGCTAAAAGCACATGCCCGGCATAGATCTGCGCCGCCAAGCCCCCCTTGCAGTCAGCGGCGCCGACGCCCTCGATCCGACCGTGGACGATGTCTCCACTGAAAGGCGATCGGTTCCAACTCTCGAATTGGTCTGGTTCTACGGTGTCCATGTGTGAGCTCATGAGAATCGCGGTGTCCGGATCGCGTCCGACGATCACACCGACGATGTTCCCAAGGTCATCCGTGAAGACAAGGTCATAGCGCAACTCACGCATCGCTTCGGTGACCTTCCCGGCCACCTCCTTCTCATGCAGGCTGAGGCTGGGAATCCTCACGAGATCCTGGGTGAAGCGAATGACATCGCCACTGATCTTTTCGACCTCATTCCGTAAATGTGTGTACACGGTGCACCTCCCAGTCCGTCCACCAATCTGAATTGCAAAGCATGTGCCATCGATCCCCGGTTGCAGCGACGCGTTTCCCTCTTACATCGTGAGCAGGTTAAGATGTGGCCAATCGGCCCCGGACCTTTCATATTGAAATCAACGGTTCCAGATTGGAGAGAGCCTTGAAAGCGGAAGATCTGAAACTCGAAGAGCTCGTCACTTTTGACGATGGCGCTCTGAGCTTTCGCGGAAGGCGCGTCGTTCTGCATGACACCCACGCCGTTGCACAGCTCCGCAAAGATCTCGTCGACACGGTGGGTTTGGTGGCTGCACGAAGGGTTCTGACCCGTTTCGGCTTTTCCTGGGGCCAGGCCGACGCCGGCGCCATGAAACGAGTCTTTGATTGGGATAGTCCCGAGGAGCTTCTGAGGGCCGGGCCCGCGCTACACACCCTGCAAGGAGTCACCAAGGCAGTAGTGAGATCACTCCGTATCGAAGGCGACTCCTCCTTTCACATGGAGGTCGACTGGTACAACTCGGTTGAGGCCGAAGAACATATCCAGATGTTCGGCATGACGGATCACCCTGTGTGCTGGATACTGTGCGGATACGCCAGCGGCTATGCTTCGTATTGTCTTGGCCGAGAGGTCTTCTTTGTCGAGGAAGACTGCACGGCGATGGGTGACAAGCTTTGCCGGGCGGTCGGCAAGGATCGAGCGTCATGGGGATCCCGGATCGACGACACCCTCCAGTACTTTGAAACCGAGGACATCCACGCCAAGATCGTCGATCTCACCAAGGAGCTCCGGCGGAAGACCCGAGAGTTGGAACGTCAAACGAGACGTCTCCAAGAGATCGAGACCCTCCTGCCAACCGGCATGGCCGAAGTGCGCAGTACGTCGTTTGGCAACACCCTCAACCTTGCGTCGCGGGTCGCAAGGTTTGACTCGTCGGTTCTCATCACCGGCGAGAGTGGGGTGGGCAAAGAGGTGCTTGCCCGGTACATCCACGACAACTCACCCCGTTCCAAGGGAGAGTTTGTTGCTGTCAACTGTGGAGCCCTGCCCGAAACCCTCCTCGAAAGCGAGCTCTTCGGCCACAAATCGGGATCGTTCACGGGCGCGGTCCGGGACCGAAAGGGCCTCTTTGAGCAGGCCAACGAAGGGACGATCTTCCTCGACGAGATCGGTGAGATCTCGCCCGCGCTCCAGGTCAATCTTCTGCGTGTGCTTCAGGAGCGCGAGATCCGCCGCATCGGCGAGAACGTCCAGCGGCGAATCGACGTCCGGATCCTGGCCGCATCCAACCAAGACCTCGAACAAGAGATCAAGAACGGGAACTTCCGGGACGATCTCTACTACCGTCTCAGGGTGGTCGAGGTTTGCATTCCACCGCTGCGCGAACGGCCCGAGGACATCCTGCCCATCGCTCGGTTCATTGTGAAGAAACTGACGACCAAACTTGACCTTCCCCATCTCCGTCTTGACGCCGACAGTATCGAATGCCTCCAACGGTACCCGTGGCCGGGTAATGTCCGGGAACTCGAGAACGCCCTCGAACGCGCGGCCGTTCTTTCCGAGGACGGGAGGATCACCGAGGAAGGGCTGCCTGCCTGTGTCGTCGATGGCGAAGCTTCGGGCCTGGGATTCTCGTTCGCCCCCATCCTCAGCCTGAAAAAGGTCGAGGCGGCGCACACACGCGCGGTTCTCCGCCACACCGATGGCAACCGGAGCGAAGCGGCGAAGATCCTCGGGATCGGGGTGACCACGCTTTGGAGACGCATCAAGGAAATGGAAGAAGGGGAGTGACGATTCCGCGCCACTCCCCCAACAACCACTTCGGTCAAACGGTCATCGATCCAAGCGTGCTGAAAGATCGTCAACAGCGAAGGTGACCTCCTGATCGAATAGCCCCTCGCCGCCTTCCGACTCGATCTCCAAAGCGCGCTGGAAGAAGTCCAAGCTCCCCTGTTCCAGCAAGGCAGTCACAGCCTGAGGCCCGTCCCGTTCCGCAATCAACATGGTCATGTAGCGGCCGAGTACCATCAGCGCCTCGTGATGATTTCGCCCCAGCTCGGAGAGGCCAGGCGCCGACTCCCCGTGTGATTCTGCGATCACCTCGGCCACGGAGGTGTTGATGAGATCCGCCCCCTTCCCGATGCTCGATGTCCCAATGACTGACGCCAACCCGGTTGATACATAGTCGACGGATCCCTCCAACACCGTTACTTCGACCATCTCGTAGAGGACCACAAAGCCCTCATCATCCAACCCTGTACGGGCGGCATTCATCCTGGCCCGGGGAGCGGCCCCGTACGGGCCGCCCAACTGCTCCATCAGGTATTGACGGAACGCTCCCGCGGAGATCCTCCTGACCACCTCTTCCCAACCGGCCTTGATCCGCAGAACGTCTGTTCCGGACATGGCCGGCGTCATCCAGTCACCGGTCAGACACCCCGGCGTGAAAGCGAAGGCAACACTCATCTCTGTCCCGGGCGGCAGGAACGGCGCGACCCTGGCCAGAGCCGCATCAGCAATTTCGTGACGATGGCTCTGAAACTCTCCGATCAGCTGACGATACTGGTCCGCATGGACGGCCAGGTCTGCATAGCCAAAGTCATTCACCGGGTTCACCCAGCGCCACAGGCGATCGAGCGGATCACTCGAGCCGGCCTTCCAGATCATAAACGCAAGGGTCTGCTCGCTCACCCGTGTTTCAGCGCCCTCACAGCGATCGCAGATGAACCGCAGGATTTCCCGGTTGGCCGGCAGCATTGCAATCTTCTTGCCCTCAGCCATGGTGATCTCACCATCGCTCAGCGCATCGAGAAACGCAGTTGGGACCGAGGTGTCGATGGTGACCGCCAAGGACGGTGATCGGTCCGTCGACGGAATCCCGGTGAACGGAGACGAGGAGCTTGTCGCCGGAAAGCCGAACTCGGTGAGGGCACCCAGGTTGGCCTGCCGCAGCCGGGCGAGGTAGACGGCGGTCTCCACCACGCCCGCGTCATCCACCGGCAGGGGAATCTCATCGGCGTTGATGAGCTGGTCTGGCAGCCAACCGCAGAACCCGCCGCCGACGCGATCCTGCATCTGCTGGACTCGAGCGAGCTGGCGAATGGCGTAGTAAGGCTGAACTCGCTCGATTTCGGTCAAGAGAAACGCCTCGTCCTCCTTGTCGACAAGTGTTCGGAGGTCGCGTAGGAGCGACCCCTTTTGCGCGAAAACGGTCGACCCCGACATTCCGAGTATCAGGGCCACGAGCGCGGCTATCACTATCAAACCACGTTGTTTCATATCGCACCTCCGTTTCGGATACGCTTCCTGCAATGATCTCTCTTCGAGACTCTCTCGATCTTGGAATGGGGTTGTCATCGGACCACCTCCTGTTGATCCTCAGAGCATTTCCCGTGCCATGTTGGAGCGCAGCCGAAAAACCCAATCAATACGGGATCTTCGACACCCCCGGGGCCGGGACGAAGCGGCCTCAACTTTTTCAAACTGAACACCCGTTCCCAGAACGGAATGGTCTAAACCTGCCCGCCTCAACGAATTCGTCACCACGAGGCCGAGGCGCCTTGCCCAGCATCGCTCCCTCGATGAACCCGCGGCACGACCGGAATGAAAGCAACTGCAGCCTCGACGTACGGGTTACGCGGTGCCTCTCGAGTCGTCCTCAGTTCGATGATTCCTGCCGGATAGACGGAAGACGAACGGTGTGCCTAGAACTCCCAAGGCGGCGCAGACCAGAAACGCCTGCCTCATTCCGATCCCATCCGCGAGGCCGCCAACCAGAACCACCGCAATCGCTCGGGCGACGAAGTTGAGGGCCATGTACGTGCCGTTGGCCAGCGCCCGGTTCTCGGGGAAGCCCTCCTGAACCCAGGCCATGATCACCGGTGTTGCCATGAGACCGGCAAAGCCGAGGCCCAGAAGCAACGGCACCCTCCCCCAACCCGCAACGTACACGAACCCGACCATGAGCACTGGAGTCACCAACAGGGATGCCGCGACCACCTTCTTCCTCCCGAGCACGTCGCTCGCAGAACCGCCCATCAAGGCGCCGGCGACGCCGGCCGCCTCGAGAACGGACAAGGAGGCCCCGGCCCACCACAGGCTGACACCCTCTTCGTGGAGAAAGACCGGGAGGAAGGTCGTGAAAGCCGCCATCATGGACGCCCGCGCAACAACGACGCCGGTCAACGGCACGAAGAAACCCCGCATGGCCCGCCATTCACGACCGGCGCTGGCGGACTGAGCTTTCGTCTTCGGTTCCGGCGCCATACCGCGCATCCCAAAGGCGAGGAGCGCCGAGGCGCCCACACCACCGACTGCAAGCCATGGCAGCCCAGCCATCCCGACGGCGGCGAGGGCGCTGACCAGGAGGATCGGACCCAGGGTCCGTCCGAGCTCGCCGCCGACCATCCAGAATCCCATCCCGAAGCCGAGGCGGAGCCCGGAGATCCGACCCGTCACCACCGGCGCGACGGAATGGAGGACCGCAGATGAAACCCCCGCCGTCACGAGAAGCAGGGCGATGGCCCCGTAGGCCGGCGCGACCCCGAGCAGGCACATGCAGACCGCAGTGACGGTCGGGGTCAGGATGACGGCGCCCCGGAGATCGCGGCGATCTCCCATATGGCCGATGAGCGGCTGAAGCAAGGAGGGCCCCTGCAGGAAGACGGCGAGTAGACCGGCCTCGGCCTTGGTCAACAAGAGCTTTTCGATGAAGACCGGGAGCAGGGGCGGCAGGAAGGAGCTGTAGGTGTCGTGCACCGCGTGGGCAGCCGCGATGGTTGCGACCTTCGAGGTTTGCACGGTCTGCTGCGGTTTGGCTGCTGAATCGCTCACGCGACCGCTACTCTAACCCACACCGCCGTCTTCTCGGAGTCAGTCGGGGGTATTCGATACCGGCGTCACAGCGAAAGCGCCGGGGGCAGACCCCCGCTGCACAACGAGGCTCCCCGGATCGCATCCGATGTCAGCAGCGATCACCGTACACTTCGCCATCAGGACGAACCAGATCGGTCGGTTGGCCTCACTCAGCACTGCCTCCTGCACCGATTCGTCATCGGTGGGGCGTCCAACGATGACCTGGTTGCGCTGATGGCGATCTTCATGATGCCTCTCCCTTCATCGACAGTGATGGCTCGAAGAACGAATCTTCGCTGCCAAAGGCGGGTTCGAGCTGGTCAAACCACACGGCCCAGGGGTCGAACCGGGCAAAGAAAACACGGTTGACCCACTCGGGTTCGCGACCTTGAATCATCTTCAACACGAAGACTTTCTGATGGTTGACAGTGGCAACACCGACGACCAGGACTTTGCCGGGAGTTGCCGACATGACCGGGCCACGGACGGTTCTACCGAGACCGGAAACTTGAACAAAGGCATCTGAAAAGATCCTAAAGCTCTCGGCCAAAGGGACTTCGAAGTAGGCACGTGGGCCGGTGTTTCGCGCGACGAACATGTAGTAGGGCACCAGCCCGAGACGGACCTCTTCACGCCATAGGTCGGCCCAAACCTCCGAGCTGTCATTGACGTGACGAATCAGAGGCGCCTGACACCGCACCACCGCGCCGGCGTCCCTCACCCTGCGGAGAGCCTCCCGAACAACCGCTGTTTGGAGCTCTCGAGGATGAGAAAAGTGGGCCATTAGCGCGAGCTGCCGACCGCTGCTGCGCACATCCTCGAAGAGGCGCAACAGATCGTCGGCATCGTGATCGGAGATGAAGCGGTACGGCCAGTAGGACAACGCCTTGGTACCGATCCGGATGGAGGTCACATGATCGAGCCCGTCGCCGAGTAGAGGCTCGATGTTCTTCCGTAGAAGCGCGCTGCTCATCACCAACGGATCACCGCCGGTCACCAGGACGTTGGTCACCTCCTGGTGTTGACGAAGATAGGAGACCAGCAGGTCGATCTCATGCATGGCGAACTTGAGGCGCTCAACACCAACGAACTGCGGCCAGCGAAAACAGTACGTGCAGTAGGCATGGCATGTCTGGCCCGCCCGTGGAAAGAAGAGCACTGTTTCGCGATATTTGTGCTGGCATCCGGGCAATTCCGCGCCGTTCAAAACAGGCACATTGAGCTCCATCTGGCCCGCAGGATGGGGGTTCATCCCCATCTGAATCTCACGGGCTGCGTGTCGGACCACTTCGTCGGCTGCACCGGCCATCAGCAGCCCTCGCAGCCGGAAATAGTCAGCACGATCCAACATGGCCGCTTGCGGGAAGGTCAACTGGTAGATGGGATCTGATGGAATGTCGGTCCAATCGATCAGCTCGTCAAGCACGTAGTCGTTGACCCGGAACGGCAGGACCGCGGACGCAACCTCGAGTTCGATCAACCGATCCCGTGACAGTCTGTCCAACCGCTGAATCCGGCCGATGTGCTTGCGGCCGTAAGCCCGGTAACGAGGCTGCATCTTGCTGCGGTCCGGTTCCATTTCTTGCTCCCTCCTGCCGATTCAGGGCGCCCTGGCTGTCATCGCTCCTCCCGTCCATCGATTCGACGTGGCTGTTTTTCGTTGGCACTTTGAAGTGCTGCCTCGCTCACCGCTCGGAAAAGAAGCAAAATCAATGCCCACCAATTGTCCCAACTCCGCCCGGGTCACAAAACCCGGTGACCTGTTGCGCGCGATTGGTAGGGATTTTGCTGCGCCCAATTGTGGAACGAACAATACGCCCTGTGAATCGCCATCCACATTGTGGGAAACGCGATACCGGTGCAAATCAATCGGCCAGCCACCGCTCGAAGTGGGGGTGTTGATGACTTTCTCGCTCAAGATTGATCCATCGACTCGGCAGGAGTACATGGCCGTTCGACAAAGGGGTCGACCACTGCTGATCAACCCCTGTACGAACAAAAGTACGGCCTTCACGGCCGGTGAGCGGAACGAACTCGATCTTTGGGGCCTCCTTCCGCCGGCCATCTGCACCATGGAACAACAGCTGCAGAGAACGTACGAGAACTTCCAGGCCAATCCGACCGATCTCGAGAAGTTCATTTACCTGACCAGTCTCCACGATCGAAACGAGACTCTCTTTTTTCGTCTGGTACTTGAGCACATCGACGAGATGATGCCGATCGTTTACACGCCTATCTGCCGGTTCGCTTTGAAGAATGAACCGCCCAACGCCGGGGCTCGATCGTTCATCGCGGATACGAGAGCAAGTTGCAACTCATCCGAGAAGAGAAAACGAGCGAAACGCGCTGTTGCGCCGATCTGAAGATCGTCGTGGGTGGCGTAGATCATGGGCAGGTCTCTGTCTAGGAATTCAAACCGAAAAGTAAATTTTCAGATTGAAATGCCAACGGGTCGAATCCAAGGCGCACTCGGCGCCGAAATTCGACCCGGGAGTGTTTCGCCATGGCTTTCCTCCAACGCTCAGATCTGCTCACCCGAGCTGGCATGAAGGTTGCTATTCTCAAAGCAGAGGTTGGGTCTCATCGTCATAGGCGCGACTCGAGCGCTTGACCCGATCTCGAGGAGGATCAACCATGAAAGCCTACGTCATCTTCTCATCGCACGAACCGTTGCTGGTCGTGACAAGACAACCCATCCTCAACGACGTGGTCCTGAATCAGCTGGGCCGGATCGGTATTCGAAAGTTCATCGCCCGCGAAGCCCCCGTTTCACAACTGCGCAGCCGGTACGGCCGGCAATTCGATGTCATCGAAAAAGCCCTTGAGAAGGGAAGCGATCTTCGGGTCCTCGATTTCAGTGGTCCCCGGATTTTTCAAAATCTACCATTCTCCGAGCTCGGCCCAGCCTATCGTCGCGAACACTCCCTGGCCGAATCCGATCCGGCCCGAGAAACACCTCGCGCCACCTCGCGGTCGTATCCAGGATCCGTGTCACCCGTTATTTTCGGCTAGTGGACGAGGAACGAAAGGACACGAAGGTGCATTCAAACAAACACCTCTGGGTGGTCATCCTGGCTGCGGGCGAAGGCAAACGAGTCAAGGACCTGACCCGAGATCGCTGGGGTCTTCCCGCGCCGAAGCAATATTCGTTGATCAACGGACAGTCAACTCTCCTCGATGCGACGCTCGAGAGAGCAAAGAAGCTCACGCCAGCTGAACGGATCATCGCCGTTGTCGCTCGGCAGCACCGACGGTGGTGGGTGTCGGAACTGGCTGATCTTCCCCCCAAAAACGTGATCGCCCAGCCCGAGAACCGGGGCACCGCCGCCGGCATCCTGCTCCCGCTCCTTTGGATCACCGAGCGCGATCCCCACGCCAGGCTGGTGTTTCTGCCATCCGATCACGGTGTTGCCTCTGAGGAGACTCTGCACGAATCGATCGCCGATGCCGTCTCCTGTGCGCCGTCGTCGAACTCGGAGATGATTCTGCTCGGAGTGCAGCCGGAACGGCCGGAGACGGACTATGGTTGGATCGTACCGAAGCCGTGGGGAGAGAAACGCCTCCGCCGGGTCGCTCGTTTCCGCGAAAAGCCGAGTCCGGCGACTGCGGCCGCTCTCTTCGGGCAGGGCGCGTTGCTCAACAGCTTCATCCTGGTCGCCGGAGGTCGTTTTCTACTCGATCTGTTTGAAACCGCCCTGCCGCAGCTGTGGCGTTCGTTTCAACCGGTCTTCGACCAAGCTAGGGACAGTTCCCGCCTGGGTCGAAATCTTGACCACCTCTACGACTCGGTTCCCACGCTCGATTTTTCGAAGGACCTCCTGGAGCAAGCCGCGGGTTCGCTCTGGGTCCATACCGTCCCGGCCTGCGGGTGGCTCGATCTCGGAACCCCCGAACGTCTCAGCGGTCATCTCATCTCTCAGGGTCAACAGCCCGCCGATGGCCACCTAACGCCCATCACCTTCCGACAAAGACCACCCCGGATTCCACCAACACACCCTCAGACCCTCAAGCCGACCGAGACGGCAACCCGAGTCATGCAGCATGCTGCCAGCTGATCTCAACCACGCCTCTTCCCCAAAGGGAAGACCGATGACATGGAGGACGGACCATGGCACTTATACCAAAAAACATCCTGATTCCGACCGATTTCTCACCCGCATCTGACAACGCTCTCAAACTCGCAGGAGAACTCGCGGGTCCTTTCAGTGCAGAGATCCATCTGATCCATGTTCGCGCCACCGTCGACAATCCAATCATGAGCCTTGAAGACATCGACGAAGTCGAACAAGTCCTCGCGATGTCGGATGCCAGAGCACAGCAGGTTCTCGAGAAATCCGCACTTGGTATCGACGCCCCAACTCATTGCCACATCCGCAGGGGTGTCGCGCCCGCCGACGCGATCATCAAAGCTATTTCCGAACATAACTGCGATCTGGTGATCATGGGCACTCTCGGCCGACGCGGCCTCAAAGGACTGCTAATGGGTTCCGTCGCCAAAGAGGTCGTCCATCGCTCTCCCGTCCCGGTTCTGACGACCCGCGCGGAGACCAGTGGCACATTTCCGCCAAAAAAAATCCTCGTTGCCTATGACTCGTCGGACGACTCGCTGCAGGCCGTCCTTTTGGCGGCTGAGTGGGCGGCACTTCTGCCGGCCGAGATCACCCTCCTCCATGCCATGGAACCCGTCACCTACCCTGATTTCTATGCTCACTACACGCTCCGCGAAGACCATATGAAACGACTCGGCCGGCAGTGCCACGACGCACTTGCCGAGGTTGGCTCCGAACACCTCCGTGCGGTGACGCACGAGACGGCGGTGGTCTACGCGCAAGCGGCCGATGGAATCACCGAATTCGCGTCAACGAACGATTTCGATCTAGTGGTACTCGCGACTCGCGGACTTTCTGGCATCGCTCACGCACTCTTCGGCTCCGTCGCCGAAAGGGTCACCCAACTGTCCAGCATCCCGGTACTCACCGTTCGCGAACCATCCCCAACGCCGACTGGAACATCGAAGGTGGCCAAACGACTCACCACGTTACCGCGGCGGACCACGGTTGATCAGGATCATCCCGAGACCATATCAGTCGAACGGTCCCAAAAAAGGACGATTCTCCGGTTTCTCGGACGAGAGTCCCTCGCCGGCACCGATCTTCGGTTAACCGGAGGATTATGGGATTTCTTGGAAGATGAATCCAGTGATCCTAAACCGATCGTTGTGATTATCGCCCCACCAAACCTGCTCGGCCCGCTGAGCCTCGAACGGCTTCTTGCTCATCCGTCGACCGGAGAAAGCTTGACCGCCGCCGAACTCAGAGCACGGATCATCCGCGAGGAGAATGTGATCCAGCGCTTTATCAAAGGCGTTCGTGGACTAGACTCGTTCGTCATCGGGGTCGTTGGCGGCAAGGTTGCCCTGCACCTTGCGGCGCCCCTCCTCGCCTGTGACTACCGGATCGTCAGCCCTGACACGGTATTCGTGAATACGACCCAGACACTGCCCCGCGCTCCCCTTGGCTGTCTTCCCTGGTTGCTGGCGAAGATGGTGGGCGGTGCGAAGGCCTCCCAGCTCCTGCTCGATGTCCCGCGGTTATCCGCCAATGACGCCCTCGAGCTCGGGCTGGTCAATTACATCACGGCCCCCGGAGGGCTCGAAGAGGAGGCCCTCGAGGTCGCGGATCGTCTCGGCAGCTTGCCCCGCGCAACCCTCGTTGGCCTCAAACGCGCCATGACCGCATCCACCGACGACTTCGACAGCTATCTGAAACAGGAGCTGGCGCTGACCGAGCAGCTGGCATCGCGGCGCTGGACAGAGTGATCAACTGCGAAGATCAAAGATCCACGGCTTTCATTCCGTTTCACCCTCCGGTATCAACCCGATTTCCCAAGGTGGGCCGGGGTGGAAGTGATTGGAGAAGCTCACAAACCGGTCCAGGTCATCGACGCGAACCATGCGCGGCGCAGAGTATTCGCGGCCACCGAGAAAGGAACAGTCCAATGAGATATATCGTCGCAACCGACGGCTCCGAAGCCAGCCTCAAAGCCGCTCGTTTCCTCGTTCGGCAATCCTGCCCCGGACCCGAGGACGAGCTCTTTGTCATCTATGTCTTCCCACTCCCGTCCGATCCGGAGTGCTACGACGGAGTGGTACCCCTGCCGACTCAAGCCGACGACAAACGCGTCGTCGAGGTGGCGAGGCCCATCCTCGCGAAGACCGTGGAGGTTCTTGTCGATACGGAGGGCCGAGTCAACGAAGTGGTGTTGGTGGGCAATCCGGGCAAGGAGATTGTCGAGTTCGCCACGAACCTGGGCGTAGACCTCGTCGTGGCCGGAAATCGAGGCCGGTCACCGGCAAAGGAACTCTATCTGGGCAGCGTCTCCAGTGCCCTGGCCCATCGTGCACCGTGCTCGGTCCTCATCGTTCGGTGAGTTTTCGGGCTCGGCAGCATCCGTTCGAATCGAGGTAATCTTGAAGAACTGGCAGCCCATCCAGGGTGACGCAGTGACGTTCGGACCCGTGCCTTCCCGCAGGCTCGGGCAGAGCCTTGGAATCAACAACATCCCGCCCAAGATCTGCACCTATGCCTGTATCTACTGTCAGCTCGGCCGCACCCTCACGATGCAGACCGGGCGAACCGATTTCTACGATCCGGAACGAGTCTTTGAGCAGGTCCGGAACAGGATCGACGAGGTGAAGATGGCCGGCGAGTCCATCGACTACCTCAGCTTTGTGCCCGACGGCGAGCCTACTCTCGACCTCAATCTGGGACGCGAAATCGAGTTGGTCCGAGAGCTCGGGGTCAAGATCGCCGTGATCACCAACTCGTCGCTGATCTGGCGGGAAGACGTCCGCGAGGAGTTGGCGCTCGCCGACTGGGTCTCACTCAAAGTGGACTCGGTCCGCGAGGAGGTGTGGCGTCGGATCGACCGTCCACATGGACAGCTGCGCCTGTCTCAGATCCTTGACGGTGCACTCGCGTTCTCAGAGTCTTTCAACGGCCGGCTGGTGACCGAGACCATGCTCGTCGAAGGGGTCAACGACGGCAGCGAAGATCTCGAGGAACTCACAGAGTTTCTCGCCAGGCTCCGTCCAGAAACCACCTACCTGGCGATCCCCACCCGTCCGCCGGCCGAAGAGAACGTGCGCGGCCCTGACGAGAGCGGGGTCACACGTGCATGGAGCATCCTGTCGAGGGCGCACGACAATGTCGAGTGCCTCACCGGTTATGAAGGAGACACCTTTTTCAGCGGTGGTCGTGTTGACGAGGACCTGCTGGCCATCACCTCCGTGCACCCGATGCGAGCAGAGGCCGTCGAGGCCCTGCTCATCCGCAGAGGCGCGGACCGGTCGGTCGTTCAGAGGTTGGTGGACGAAGGCCGGCTGATCGAGGTGGAGTACGGCGGGCAGGATTTCTTGGTGCGAAAGCTCAGTCGTAGCTCCTGCGGGTCGCCTCATAGGTGAGGGTTTCCTCTCCGTGAATTCGACAGGGCCCAAGGTGGTACGCTGGCAGAGAGATTATCGTCATGCTCGACTGGTTTTCTACTCTGAATCCAATGACGCAAGCTCTTTTCGGCGGATTGTTCACGTGGGTGATTACGGTAGGCGGCGCGGCCCTGGTTTTCCTCACCGCCGAAGTCAACCGCCGGTTGCTCGACGCAATGCTGGGATTCGCCCTCATGATGGTTCTCGACGTTGGGCTCGGGTAGCCGAAGAAGACGACGGTTCTGATTGCGTCCTTGTCGAGAGGGTCTATGGGTATTGCCTTTTCTCCGATATTTACATCGCCAGACCAGGGAGCCAACCATGATTAGAGAAAACGTTGCCCGGATCTTGAGCGACCTCCCTTCCGGGGTCCTCCTCGTCGCCGCGGCGAAGACTCGAACTTCGGCCGAGATTCTTCAAGCCATAGACGCGGGCGTTACGACCATCGGGGAGAACTACCTTCAGGAAGCCGAAAAGGCCCACTCCGCAATTGGGGAGAAGGCCCGGTGGCACCTCATTGGACACTTGCAGCGGAACAAAGTTCGAAAAGCGATCGAGATCTTCGATACGATCGAGACCGTTGATTCGCTTCGGTTGGCGCTGAAGATCGACGAGGAATGCGCGCGATCGGATCGGGTCATGTCGATTCTGATCGAGGTCAACAGCGGCCGCGAAGCCCAGAAGACCGGAAGCTTCCCGGAGGAGGTTCCCGCGCTACTGGATGAGCTCGCCGGCTTGGAGCACCTGAAGGTCGAAGGTCTGATGACGATGGGCCCCCGGTTTGGTGACCCCGAAGACGCCCGCTCTTATTTCGTGAAATCCAAGAGGTTGTACGACGAGCTGCGATGCCATCAATCCTCGAACATCGACCTGAAGTACCTGTCGATGGGGATGAGTAACTCCTATCGCGTCGCGATCGAAGAGGGGGCAAACGTCGTGCGAATCGGGACCAAGCTCTTTGGAGAACGATGACGGCAAAACCGGATCAATCCTCCGGCGCCGAACTCACCGCGCGTTGCATCGCCTCCGGCATGGCCTCCTATACGAGCCTGAGAATGTGGTGTGGACCATCCGCCTACCAACCCAGGCTGAGCATCAATGCTCCAATCAACAAACCTATGACGATGTTGACAGCCTTGATTTTCAAGAAACTGCGCCACGAATGGGCGAGAATCGGCAACATCCCGTGACCATCTTGAACAATCGAGCTCGCCACGAGCACGCTCAGAGGTAAGCTCCCATCGTCGAAGAGTGTGACAAAGAGCAGGTGGGGTCCGGACTCGGGAACAACTCCAACAATTCCGGCGAGGATCAGTACGAGCCAGCTGTTGTCCTGCACGAAGGAACCGAGATCTAGAAACCGACGAAGCACCGAGATGGCGACCAGCACTCCGAATATCCACAAGAAAATCCGAGGTACGTGCTGGAGCACTACGTGTCGCCAGAGGTGCTTTTCGAGAAAGTGCTCCGGTACGGTAGCCACCACGAATAGGGCAAGGGCCGCGACCACCAGGAGAGAGACCCGGACCCAGCCCCACTCGGATGTGCCAACGATCCCCGCTGCAATGCCCGCAAAGAAGAGACCGGATCCACCGATCAAAAGACCACGGGTCAGAGAGAGACGCCTGAGTTGGGGCAGGATCAAACCCGGGTCGAAACAACGGCACTGGTCGTCTTCGTCGTGGATGACCATCACCGAACAACCGTCCTCCGCGGTTGGCCGGCGACTCGCCAAATCGGTGCACAGTCCAACAACGACGCCGAGAACCGTCAGCCCCACGCTGAGAAGAACGGCGGTGCGAGGAAAGATCGCCAGCATGACGAAGGCTTCATCGCCGCTGGTCGCGATCATGCACGCGACAACCGCGCCCAGGGATACGGTCCGATGGATGAAGAGGGTTCCGATGACGAACGCGCCGAGACACCCGGGCGTCGCTCCGAGGAGGGCGGCCACCACGTATTGCCGCCAGGGGGATCCAGCAAGAGCCTTCTGCCACGTCCCCCTGGTCAGTACGTTGAGGTACTCGACCAATATCATCATCACCGCCACGAAGCCGGTGATCATGATCGTTGGTTGAAGAATTGGCCAGATCCCCATCTCTCTCTCGATTTCCCTCGGCGACGGCGCGGCCCGTCCCGCTGCTGCGAGCCGGCCGGCCCTCGTTCGTTCGAAGGCGGCAGTGATCCATGTCGTTTGAATCCGGAGGACCGCAGGTCCCTTTGTCACGGGCTAACGCCCCCACAGATTCAAACCGATGCAACCATCCTGCCAACATTGGCTAGAATTTCTGTTGGACCGAGTCTTGATGGCGGGTACCACGGCGTTTTCTCTCGCCCAGGAGATTGCGGGGCGTATCGACGCGAAGATCCAGCTACTCCATGTTCGGGTCGTGCTCGACGACCCAAACGTCGATGCCGGGATCCTCAACGAGGTCGAGCAGATCCTCACGGCGTCAGAACCGCGGATACGGCAAGCCCTCGAGGAAGCACGAGAGAACCGAAGCGCTCGAATCGGAATCGTCGTGCGTTGGTCTCCGTAGAGCGGTTGCCAAACATGACTGTGCTCCGGTTTCACGGACGGGAGGCCCTCGCCGGCACTGACCTGGGGTTGTTCGACGGCGTGTTGCAGTTTTGGGAAGCCGAGCACCTGGAGCCAAGCCCCGTCGTTGTCGTCATAGCCCCACCAGATCTTCTCAGCCCGCGAGCCGAGAGTGTAATCTCGTCCCGTGTACTTACCATTGATGTGTATGCTCGTCGGGACTTGGGTGGTGACCGCTGTTGGGGCCGCGGGCCACGCACTGGTCAACAAACGCGATCCCAAAGCGGCGCTGGGATGGATCGTTGTATCTCTGACCATCCCCCTGGCCGGACCCCTCCTCTATTTCTTCTTCGGGGTCAACCGCATCCGCACGAGGGCGCGGGCGCTGCCCGGATTACGCGGCGCCCGGATCCGGCAACCATCGAGCATCGCATCGAGAGTGCCGCCTCCTCACGAGTTTTCTGAACTCGCCGGCATCTCGGATGCGGTCTCGGACTTTGCTTTGACCGCCGGCAACCGCATTGAAGTACTACACAACGGAGAGCAGGCCTACCCGGCCATGCTGCGAGAGATCGATGCTGCGGAGAATCACGTCTTCCTGTCGACCTACATATTCGAGACCAACCAGACCGGACGCGCCTTCGTTGATGCCCTTGCACGGGCCGCGGGCCGCGGCGTCGAAACCAGGGTCATCATCGATGGCGTCGGAAGGCTGTACTCACGTCCGCGGGCCGACGGATTGCTCGCCAAGAAGGGCGTGAACGTCGCCAGGTTCCTTCCACCCAGGGCGATCCCGCCGTCGCTCCATGTCAATCTTCGGAACCACCGCAAGATCCTGGTCACCGACGGGCGGGTGGCGTTCACCGGCGGAATAAACATCGGTGACCGGTACCTCGCCGAAAGAACCGGCAACCCCAACCGGGTGGTGGACGCCCACTTCCGCATCGTGGGCCCGGTGGTAGGGCAGCTCCAACAGCAGTTCCTTGACCACTGGCGATTCGTGACCGGCCGGGAGCCGGGTCGCTTTCCGGTCGACCGTCGAGAGGCGGGAGGCGCCAAGTGCAGGACCATCGTCGAGGGACCCGATGAAGATCTCGACAAGCTGCTCGCGATTCTCATCGGCGCCGTGTCCGCAGCGCGCCGGCAGGTGGCCATCATGACCCCCTACTTTATCCCGCCCCGTGAGCTCCTCGGCGCCCTCCAGGCCGCCGCCCTCCGCGGGGTAGAGGTGACGGTGATCCTTCCGGAAAAGAACAACCTGCCTTTCGTCCAGTGGGCCAGCACGAACATGCTCTGGGAGATCCTGCAAAGGGGGGTGCGTGTATTCCGCCAGCCGCATCCATTTGTCCACACCAAGCTCTTTCTCGTCGATGGTCACTATGTCCAGGTGGGATCGGCGAACATGGATCCGCGGAGCCTCCGGCTCAACTTCGAGATGGTCGTCGAAGTCTACGACCGCAAGTTTGCGACAACCATCAACCACCATTTTGATGCCGTTCGAGAACGATCGCGAGAGGTCACTCTCGAGGAAGTTGACAGCCGCTCTCTCCCTGTCCGTATTCGAGACGGCTTGGCTTGGTTGCTGACTCCATATCTCTGAAATCGCAAAGCCGTATCACGATACCGATCGGCAGGTAGCGACCGAGCCGCAGACCGGGCGCCCTGTCGATACCGTGGAGGTCGCCGTTGTGCGCGAATAGGTGGACCCGCTTGTCGATCGCGCCCGTGAATCCGTTCTCGCAGCAGGCTGTAGTTGGACGCCGGAACGGTGGGAGTTGGAAAGGCTTCAAATGGGCACCGCCGGGGCGCTGATCACTCGCGAGTTCGGGCTTCCCGCCATCGGCTGGCGTCCGGGTGAGGAGCGGTTCGCTCACGCGTGCAACGAGTCGGTGGGGGTTCGTCAACTCATCGACTCCGTTTTTGGTAACGCTGTTCTGATGCATGGGCTGAGCGGTGCGCCGGTCTTGGGTTGGAATTGATGTGTGCTCCTCGACCGGGACGGCTCGAATCGCCTTCGCAGATGGGCCACGGACCGAGGACGGGAAAATCGACGCTGTCTTTGACACCGCCTCTACAAAGGAGTATCCATGTAAGTTGTTGACGGCCTCCCGTGCGGGATTTGGGCTACAGTCTGCATTGGCCGACAACCGCTTGTTGAGGAGGCTGAACCAGCATGTACCACGAGGATCCCGCCATTGCACGGGTTATCCTGGATAGCGTCAGCGACGGTGTGTTCACGGTCGACAACCAGTGGCGGATCACTTCGTTCAACAGGGCTGCGGAGCGTATCACTGGTGTCAGCAGGGAGGAAGCACTGGGCCAACCCTGCTGTGATGTGTTCCGAGCCAGCATCTGTGAGAGCGAGTGCGCTCTTCGAGAAACCCAGGTTACGGGGCGTGCGATCATCAACAAGCCAGTGTACATTCTTCGCCCCGATGGGCGACGGATCCCGATCAGCATCTCAACCTCCATTCTCAAGAGCACGAGAGGTCGGATCATCGGAGGCGTCGAGACATTCAGGGATCTGAGCTTGGTGGAAGAACTGCGCAGGGAGCTCGCAGGACGTAGGAAATTCGCTGACATCATCGGTCAGAGCCCTGTAATGCAGGATCTTTTCGAGCTGATACCGGCCGTGGCGGCGAGCGACAGCACCGTGGTGATTCAAGGTGCAAGCGGCACGGGCAAGGAGCTGGTCGCCAGGGCAATTCACAATCTGTCACCGCGCAAAGAGCACCCGTACGTCGCGATTAACTGCGGCGCGCTTCCCGACACGCTCCTGGAATCGGAACTCTTCGGCCACAAGGCCGGCGCTTTTACGGACGCGCGCCGAGACAAACCAGGCCGATTCGCGCTCGCTGAGGGAGGGTCGCTCTTCCTCGACGAAATCGGCGACATTTCGGTGGCCATGCAAATGCGGCTGCTGCGGGTGCTGCAAGAGCGCGTCTACGAACCGCTCGGTTCCGGCAAGCCGGTGCGCGCTGATGTTCGAGTGATCGCCGCCACGAATCAGGACCTGGAGGAGCAGGTGGCCAGGGGTGAGTTCCGGGAAGATCTGTACTATCGGATCAACGTCATGACCATCGACCTGCCGTGTTTGCACGACCGAATGGAAGACATTCCGTTGCTGATCGACCACTTTGTCGCGATGTTCAACGACATTCAAAAAAAGGACGTGGCCGGTGTTTCCGAAGGAGTGCTCGCGACGCTGATGGGCCACGATTTCCCGGGCAACGTACGCGAGCTCGAGAACGTCATCGAGCATGCCTTTATCTTGTGCGGTGGGGGCCTGATCGAGCTTCACCATCTCCCGCGGAAGCTCCTCGAACATCTGGGACCATCCACAACGCAACCACCGGGGTCATCGTTGCGTTCAATTGAAGCCTTTCACATCACCGATGCCATTCGCCGCCACGGCGGCAATTGCAGAGCAGCTGCACAGGAGCTGGGCATTCATCGAAGCACCCTATTTCGAAAAATCAAGACGTTGGAAATCAAGACGCCACCCCATGAACAGAATCCATAGGTTGGTTCTCGCGCTCGACAGCCCGGTGGGAGTTGCTGGCCCAATATCGAAGATATCTAAGTCGCCGGCCTCCATTTCGATTGGTCTGTCTCGGTTGAACTGAAACGGGTGAGCCCGGCGGAGGTTTGTAGGTTGGCGACGCAAGATGCAACCACCCCACAGACCGCACGACGCTATCTGCAACCGATGGATCCGTCGATGCATTCGTGAGCTGGTTGATCTGTCCCAGTAGACAGACTTACCCCACTCACCCACGACAGCCCCCGCCTTGGCAAGCTTGTTGCTTTCACCATGGCTGATGAGAGTTGCAATCCCGATCTGCCGTGGTCGCATCTCCCCGGTTTTCGACGTGGCCCAGTCCCTGCGTCTCGTCGATATCGAAGATCGTGCCCTCGCCGGCCACGCCGATTTGACCATCAGGGGAAATCGGACGCGGGCACTGGCCGAGCATGCCGTGGACGTCTTGATCTGCGCGGGTATATCTCGAGAAATAGAGAACACTCTTCGGGCACAGGGCATTGACGTGATTTCGGGAATTTGCGGTTTGGTGGACGAGGTGGTTGAGGCCTATCTTGATGGCGGTCTCGGCGGCGGCAGGCATACGATGCCGGGGGGTCGGCACCATCACAACCGACGGGCGTTGACCAAGGACGACCCCATCGCCATCACCGAGGTAGACCTGGTCCACATCGAAGGGAACGAGATTCGAGTCAAGGGCTTGGACGCCTTTGACGGCGCCCCGGTTCTCGACCTGAAGCCGGAATGGCCCGGAAAGGTCTGAGCATGGACTTCGCGATGGAGGCTAAATTGGATGCCGAAATATTCGTCTTTGGGCCGGTTCCCTCACGCCGGCTGGGGCAGTCCCTGGGAATCGACCCGGTCCCGACCAAGACCTGCAACTTCAACTGCGTTTTCTGCCAGCTCGGCCGAACGGAACACTTGACCAAAGAACGCGGGGAGTTCTTTCAGGCGGAAGAGATCGTAGAGCAGGTTGAGGCGGCCCTGGCCTCGCGCCCGAAATCGACCGTTGACTGGGTCACCTTCATAGCATCAGGGGAGACCTGCCTGCACTCGCGCCTTGGATGGATGATCGATGAGGTCCGAAAGCTGACCTCTCTGCCGCTTGCCGTGGTCACCAACGGGTCACTGCTGTACCGGCCTGAGGTCCGGCACGCGTTGGCCGCCGCGGACGCCGTACTGCCACGTCTGGACGCCGGAACGTCCGCGCTCTATCGGCGCATCAATCGGCCCCATCCGGGTTTCACCTTCGAGCATCACGTGGATGGACTCATCAAGTTTCGCCGGAGTTACACTGGCAGGCTGTGGCTGGAGATCATGCTCGTGGGCGGGGAGAACGACTCCGAGCAGGCGCTTCAAGACATCGCGGCTGTTGTTGGAAAAATCGAGCCGGATGAGATCCATATCAGCCTACCGACTCGGCCGCCCGCAGAAACCTGGGTACGCCCCCCACAGCGACACGTCGTCTTGAAGGCGCTCAACATCCTGGGAAACAAAGCTCGGGTCATACCGCCCACCGAGGGAGATTTCGAACTCGAAGCCGGTGAAAACGTCGTCGAAGCGGTGCTCGGGATCATCGCCCGCCACCCGATGAGCCAGAATGAACTCGAAAACTGCCTGGCTCGGTGGTCCCCGGAAGGGGTCCAAGAGGCACTTGCCAAACTGGAAGCCGATGGTCGAATCACAGTCGTAGCCCATCTGGGATCTCGGTTTTGGACCACGAGTCGAACCGACTTCCCAAAGGAAAAGTCAGGGCAAACCGACAACCCGAAGAATCCCTGTCGATAATCTCCGACGAGCCGAGATCAGACAGTGACTGTCGAGGAAAGATCCGTCTCCCGTCGCAGTCGAGCACTCGCCACCTGGGGCTGTGCTTCAAATCCCGCTCGAGCACGCCGGACGAATCTTCGCAGACGGCCGGTCGCCACGATCGGCGCAGACTGCGCCGCTGTTATCGCCAGTAGAGTCGCAAAACGCGACAGATAGTCCGTATCGCCACAGAAAAGCGAGCAAGATTTTCGCACTTTCATACGCCCTCCGGCGGCCCTTTGATGCCCCATGCTCTCCACGAGGAGGGTTAAGCCCTCGTCCTCGTCTGGGGTTCGGGCCTGCGGGTCGGGTTCGGCCATCGAGGCGAACCATGCGGCCGGCACCACCGTGGTCTTTGGACCGGCACTGGTCTTGCAAACAGACGTATCAACGTGGTCAACCAGCGGCGCTTCGCGGTTTGGCGGAGGATCGGACAAGCGTCGGGGGGCCCTTAGAAGACGACGAGGATGGAATGCAAACGCAACCAAAGTACACATACCATGCAGAGGAGTTTCCACTCGAGGAGCGGCCACGGCGCTTCCTCGAGGCATTTGCCGCGATCCTGCGCTACTCGAACTACGGGCCGGCGCTTGACGCCTATGTGCACGTGAGCGCCAAGTGCTCGCTGTGCACGGCCTCCTGCCCCGTGTACCAGGCCAGCGGTGATCCCCAGGACATTCCCTGTCACCGGTCCGAGCTGCTGCTGCGGGTGTACCGCCGCTACTTCACCCTCGGTGGTGCGCT
>CBESWV010000004.1:0-43982 GCA_965533305.1 uncultured bacterium
CCCAGAGCGCAAGGAGTTGGTGCAGATCGCCGGTGAGAATCGCTCAATTTAGGATCTGTTAGCCGCAGGTCATGGGCTGCTCGGAATCGGCAGCATGGTCGATGGTCCACTTGGCGAGGGCCTCGAGCTCTTCGTCAGTCAGGACCTCCAGGACGGGGGTGTTGTCGTGATTCGGGTCGTTGATACCCTCGTGGGCCTCGACGAAATCCTCTTCGAAGAAGGTCTCCCACTGGTCCTGGATGAGCGACATGGGGGTGTATTCGTCGTTCTCGGAATCGGCCCCATGGCAGGGTTTGCAGAAGTCCTTGAAGATATCCTGGCCCTTGATTTTGTTCTTGGCTGCCGTTGCGCCGCTGGCGAAGCTCAGCGCCATGATCCCGGCGAGGACAACCACAACCAGCAGTTTTGTTTTTGACATCCGATCCTCCTTGTGTAGAAGTTCACTTGTTTGTTTTTGAGATTAAGAGAGTACTTAAAAACCGAATAGCAAAATAAAAATATGCCTAATGACCGATATTGTCAAGTTCGTTCAAGTGTCAATGCGTTGCTATAGAGATGTATTCTCAAAAAGGGGGAGATTCGAGGTGCGGCGCCAACGACCGTGATGAACCGCGAGGAACTCAGTCAGTCAAGATGAGATACATCCAATTGATGAGAATGACCCCGACGACTGAAGCGGTCCACCAGCGGGACCAGCTCAGATCGAAGGTTGGGATCGGGCCCCGAAACAGCACCCAGATCAGTGCCAATCCGCCTCCCAGGATGAAGGCGACCGCCACGAGCGTTCCAAGGGGATTGACGGCCAAGGCCGAGCTGAATTCGAAGTTGAGCAGAGCAAGGGCGGTTCGAGTCGTACCGCACGACGGGCACGGAATCCCGGTGAGGTTGCGGAAAGTACACGATCCCAGGTGGGGCGCGATGACGATCCAGATCGGTCTGAGAATCACCGCCGATATCGCTGCAGCGGACCAGAGCATCGCCAGCTGCCGCTCTTCGCGGGTGGCGGGGCGCAGCCGAGCCGCATTCCGGGAATCGCGGTTCATCTCGAGTGACGCCGGGATCGACCTCACCGGGTGGCGGCAGCGAGCCCGGCGATTCCGCCGACGATGATCATGAGAATGACCCCCATGACGCAGCAGAGAATAATGGGCAGCAGGACCGCGATCAGCGCCTTACCCTGGGTGGTGCGGTGGGCGATGGAAAAACCCATGACATAGAGGACAGCGGTCCAGATCATTGCGATGATGCTGCCGCAGAAGGGGACCATCCCGGCGAGTTGCGCCGTGTAGGTGTAACAGACAACCCGGACTGTGGCCTCAAAGCCGCTCGAGGCGCCACCGACAATCATGAGCATGAGATGGAGAATCGCGGCGGCAATGAACACGCCGATGATGACGAACAACGGCGCGATCACGATCATCAAAAGGGCCCAACCCACGGTCAAGCCGTACATCGCGCCCATCCCGGCCAGGTCTTCGGTCGACTCCAAGAACGGCATCCACATCCCCTGCAGAAGGACATTCCAGAAAACCGCGACCGCGATGCTGACCCAACCGACCGCAATGGCGTAGAACAATGGCCGGCCGAGGCCACCGGTGACCGGCATCCGGCGGAAGGCCTCTCCTGGGTTGAACGCCAGCAGTTTGACGGTTTCGAACAGTCCGTCGAAGAACGAGAGAGTCGGGTCCTCCCACGGGATCACCGGGGTCATTTCAGGCGGTGGTGGGATGTGGGCGTCCATCGGTCACTCCTCTCGGCCGGAATCAGACGGTGGTACTGGGGGTGGCTGAAATTCGGTGTTCGCCGGCGAAACGGGCGGTGGTGAGGTTGACCATCCGCCGCCGGTGTCGATGGGTGCCGCCTCGATCTTGAAGGCAGCGCCGCCGATGAGACCGCCGAGGGCCGAGAAAATGACGCCCAAGACGATCCAGATGAGAGCAAAAATCAAAACGAAGAACATCGGCCCCAGCGACTCGAACATCTGAATCGCCTGGTCGGCGGCCTCGGGATCGCTGATCATGGGGTTGGCGTCGATGGCTTCGCGCATGGATTCGATATCCAAGCCCCCGGTCAAGAGGGAAAAGGCCGAGTTGACCAGGGAGCCCACAACGCCGAAGACGGCGCCGGCGAGAAGACCCACCACTCCGCCCTTGCCGGTGTCGAACCCGGCGCCCGCAGCCTTGCAGTTCCTTGAATAGAGGAACGCGGCCAGAAAACCGGCGCCGGCCGCCCAGAGACAGCAGGCGCAGTTGGAAATTGGCAATCCGCTGACAAAACCCAACGATCCTCCGGCAATCAGTGCGGGCAGCAACATGGACGGAGCCTTGGTCTCCATTGATTCCTCCTTGAGTTCGCGGTCTATTCTACGTGATCCCGGGCTCGGAGGTTGATGCCCCGGGGCGTGAGGCTATTTCGCACACTGCGTTGGCCAGCAGCAGGCCCGCCAAGAGACCGGGGATGAGGGCCAGGGTGAACCTCGGCCAGTTCGCAAGCGTCGGCAGGTGGACCAGGCCGAAAACGAAGTCGAGGATAGATGGGACCGCGGCAATCACAAGCCATCGGAGTCGGAAACGAAAGCGGCCGCCGCCGATGAGAGTCACCAGCAGACCCGTGAACCCCCCGGCATAGAGCCCGGCGCAGCGGGCGCAGATCGGCAACGTGCCCGCCCCGAGATCGAGGCACCGTTCGGTGATCTGGTGGCAGGCGGGTTGGAAGGCGAGGCGGAGCCAGGAGGCGCGGGACCATCCGTCCTCTTCCGCAACTGGAATCAGAACCACCAGAGCACAGACGAGAAACGCAGCGAGGGTGACGACGCCCAACCAGAAACGAGCTCGAGGTTCGATGCGGCGCATCAGCCTGCGCTGCCGTCTTCGATACCGAAGAGGGCGAGTTGTTCCACCCCACCGGTGACGAGATTCGAGGCGCCGACACCGAGGAGGCGAACCGATCGGCTAAAGGCATCGGTCGAGCGAATGAGCTCTCGAACGATTGCTGAGATCTTTTTGGTGTCGGCTGTGGGTGCCGGCAGGGTGTGTGATCTCGTGATGGTCGTGAAGTCGGGATAGCGCGCCTTCACGGTGATGGTGCAGGCCGAGATCTCGCGTTTGTGCAGCCCCGCGGACACCTCGGCGGCCATGGACTCCAGAACCTCGTCGATGGCGGTCTCCGAGTCGATGTCCTTGTCGAAGGTGTGCTCGGTGCTCAGGCTCTTGCGGATCTGTTCGACGTGGACGTTGCGCTGATCATTGCCGCGGGCGTAGCTGTAGAGCGTCCGGCCCCAGTGGCCGAAGCGTTCGATGAGACGATCGAGTGAGAGCCGTCGCAGTTCGGATACGGTTTCCACACCGAGGTCGTGGAGTGCCTTTTCGCCCGCCGGACCGACCCCGTGCAGCCGGCGAACGGGCAGCGGTGCGAGGAAGTCCTCGATCTGGGTCGGTTTGACCACCGTGAGCCCGTCGGGCTTGTCGTGATCCGAGGCGATCTTGGCGACGAGTTTGTTGGGAGCCACACCCACCGACACGGTGAGACCGCGTTCGTCATGGACCCGGCGACGGATCTCGTGAGCAATGGCAGTGGCGCTCCCGAATTCGCCGAGATGATCGGTGACATCAAGGTAGGCTTCATCCAGGGACAACGGCTGGATGACCGGAGTCAAGAGACGGTAGATGGCGAAGATCGCCCCGGACTCGTTGCGATACCGTTTGAACTCGGGTTTGAGGAAGATCGTGTCCGGACACAGACGGCGGGCCTGGGCCGCGGGAAGAGCCGAGTGGATGCCGTAGCGGCGAGCCTCGTAATTGGCGGCGGCAACAACTCCACGACTGTCGGGATTGCCCCCCACCACCACCGGCTTGCCGACGAGGGAGGGGTCGTCCCGCATATGGACCGCGGCATAGAAGCAGTCCATGTCGCAATGCAGGATGCGGCGGTGGTTTTCCCAGGGACTCACGGCGATGATTCTACTCGTTGCCCGCCACGGCGTCCGAGTCCGTTCCCGATCCCGATCCCGTTCCCGTTCCCGATCCCGATCCCGTTTCCGCGATGATCCCCTCCCTTTCCCGTGGCCGTTCCCGATCCCGTTCCCGTGACCGGGGCAGGGACGGCGGCAGCGGCAGCGCTACACTCTCCCCATGGCTCCGTTCCTGTCCGCCGGCCCCTTCAGCGCCCGAAACGGCGAGGGACGTGAGCTCTTTGCCGGCGTGTCCATTGAAATCCAAGACCGCGAGCTCGTCGTGCTCGATGGCCCGTCCGGCAGCGGCAAGAGCACCCTGCTTCGACAGCTCGTGGGGATGGTCCCGACATCGGATATCAGGCGTGAACTCGGCGCAGAAACCTATTCCGAATTGCAGCTGCCGCGCTGGCGATCGAGAGTCTCCCTGGTGGCGCAGGACGCTCCCATGCTGGCGGGGATGGTGGGCGACAACATCCGCTTCCCGTTTGATCAACGGTGCGCCGGTGGCGGGGTTCCGGATGAGACCCGACTCAGGGAGCTTCTCGAAGCCACGGGGCTCGCCGACATCCCCGAAGAGAGGGACATCGGCACCCTCTCCGGAGGCGAACGCCACCGGTTGGCTCTGGTTCGGGGGCTGCTCTGGGATCCGCCGGTGCTGGTCGCCGACGAACCTCTCTCCGGTCTCGACGAGCAACGATCAGAGTCCTGTTTTTCGCTTCTGCTCGATTTCGCTCATCGTCCGGGACACGCGGTGATCTGCGTGCTCCACGATCGATCGCTCGCGGCGCGGGCGGATCGACGGATGCCGCTTGTTTCCACCTCGGCTGAGGTTCCGGCATGAGCTCTCTCATCCACCTGGGGCCGGTCGATCTGGCGGTGGCCACCCTCCTGGTCGTGGCCGCCGGGGTCATTTCAATGATCCTGCGGCTCGGCATCGAAAAGCGAATGGCGGTCGCAGCCATCCGGGCCGTGGTGCAGTTGGGGTTACTGGGGCTCATCCTCGAGAGGGTCTTCGCTCTGCGGAATCCCATCGTTGTCGTTGGGATCCTCGTCCTGATGACCATCTTTGCAGCCCGTGAAGCGTCGAGTCGGACCGGCAAGGGGTACCGCGGCATCATGGTCGACGCGTGGTTGGCCATGGCGGTCTCGTGTTTCGCGGTTGGTGGAGTGGTTACCCAGATCGTTGTCGGTGTGGAGCCGTGGTACGAACCGCAGTATGTGATCCCATTGATCGGGATGATCCTCGGCAATTCACTGACCGGGATCGCCCTCGGTCTCGACCGTTTCCTCGACCACATCTCGACCCGGCATGCCGAGATCGAGCTTCGGCTGGCGTTCGGCGCCACCCGTCGTGAGGCGCTGGCGGCGCCGCTGCGCGACGCGGTCCGCACCGGGATGGTGCCCATCATCAACGCCATGGCCGCCGCCGGGATCGTCTCGCTTCCAGGGATGATGACCGGCCAGATCCTCGCCGGCGCGCCGCCGCTTCAGGCCGTTTCGTATCAGATCGTGGTCATGTTCATGATCGCCGCCGCCGTCGCCAGCGGCGCCATGCTCGTGGTTCTCCTCGCCGGCCGCCACTTCATGGGTCCGGACGCCGTCCTTCGCCTTGATAGGCTCAGAACCACGAAATTATGAATTTTGAATTATGAATTATCAATTTCATCGCACCATCGCACCATCGCACCATCGCACCATCGCATCCGCATCCGCATCCGTGCGATGGTCATTCATAACTCATAATTCATAATTCAAAATTGGATGACGTCTCCGGGTTGGTGCCAGGCTCAGGTTCGGTCTCGCCATCAGGGTTGGGTTCGTCAAGCGCCCCCGGTTCCCACGGCATGGGTGGGCGTTTCTGCTGGTTATCCGGAAGAGCCCACTTCTTGACCGACACCACGTCCCTCATGTGGTCGATGACCTGCAGGGTGATCTCCTTGGTGATCGATTCGAACTGCGCCAATCCCGGCCCGTAAAATATGTCGTCCAGGATGGCGCCGGCCACCTCGCGAACCGCTTCCTCTCCCTCAGCGGAATCGATGGTTCCGGCAACGGTTTCGAGGGTCGTGTCGACGATGACTTCGCCGATGGCCCGCACGGCGGGCTTGAGGATCACGTTGGGCAGAGGAACAGCGCGGAGAGCCTCGGACTCCTCGACGGCGTTTTCGAGGTTGAGTTGGACCAGCGTCCGTAGGCGACTCATGGTTGTCGGGTCTGTCAGGGTCTGACGGATCTGGGAGACGATGACCGTCTCGATCTCGGACTTTCTCGGTTCAACCACCGATCTGGCGATCGTTGTGTGGGTCCCATCGGCCACTTCTTCGTAGAACTCCGACAGGATGCGGAGCGCGACCCGATCCGAAACCTCCTCGGTGATGATGTTCGAAAAGTAGAGCACCGTGCGGGTGAACACATCCTTGCCGACGCTGGAAAGCTCGCTGCGTTTGAGCCGCATGTACATGGAAACTCCGCGCAGCAGTCGGAACGGGCGGAAGAAGGCCACCGGGATGAGGCCGAGGACGTCGTACCAGTTGAAGATGGGGAAGAAAAACCAGCGGGAGTAGGTCTTTCGCTTGATGGTGAGAATCCACCTCACCATGAACTCGATCCAGAAGAGGATCAGGAATGGTAGATCGAGGATCCAGAAGTGATCGGTGAGATCACCGCTGATGTCGTAGGTGCGATAGTAGTTGAGCTTGACGCCGCGAGTGACCCTCGGGTCGATAGATGAGATGGTCGTTGCGAGACCATCCGGATCTGCCGGCCAGAATGCCTCGCATGCTTCCCGCAGGACTGTAGGGTCACGGAGGGTGCCGCCGGTGACGCCGATAGTCCCGGCCAGCGCTTCCGAGATGAAGCCCAAGGTGCGGATCTGTCCTGACCTGGCAAATGCGTTCTCGTTCACCACCCGATAGGTCAACTCCACCAGGTTGTCCCTATGCTCCTCGATGACCCATCGAGGGGGAGCCTGGTCGAGGAGGGCAGCCGTGACATCGATCTCGTTGCTGAGGGCTTCGGTCAACGGCTGCGGTTCGATCCCTTTGACCGGGTCGTAGACCGAGGCCACCACCGGCAGATAAGACACGTACTGCGGCCGCAGCCACAGATAGCTGAGATCAAAGACGATCATCCACAGATTGATGATCGCCACCCAGACCATGAAAACGTCCCACGCCAAGAGGAGCTTGGATCGGCGGCTGAGGTTGCCCACGGCGCGGAATATGTTTTGAATCGTTGTCGTGACGGGCATATGTTCTCCGAGGTGCGCGGCTCATTGTAAGGGTTCGCGGAAGATTCTCAGCACGGAGGGGAGTTGTTCATTTACAATCGGCGAGCCTGGAGGTCGTATGCCCGTCCTCTCTCAGAAATCCGCCGCGCTCCAACAGTCTCCGATTCGAAAGCTCGCGCCGCTCGCGCGAGCGGCTGAGGCTCGCGGCACTGATGTCATCTACCTCAACATCGGCCAACCCGATATGCCGACGCCGCCCGAGATGATCGCCGAGTTGCATGGTCTTTCTCTCAACCGCCTGGCCTATGCTCCAAGCGAAGGTCTTCTCGAATCGCGCGAGGCGTGGAGCGCGTTCTTCGCCAGTTGGGGAATCGACTTCGGGCCCGACGAAATCCTGGTGACTGCCGGCGCCAGTGAGGCCATCACCTTTGCCCTGTCGGTGGTGGCCGGCGGCGGTGACGAGGTGCTGGTCTTCGAGCCCTGTTACACAAACTATCTGAGCTTTGCCGCTCAGGCTGACGTCAAGATGGTGCCCGTTACCCTCAAGGTCGAGGATGGCTATCACTTCGGTGACATCGATCGGCTGCGGCGATGCGTCACACCCAGGACACGTGCCATCCTGCTCTGCAATCCGTCCAACCCCACGGGTACGGTTTACACCGAATCGGAACTCGAGGCGGTTGCGAGGGTTGCTGTGGAGAACGATCTCTTCGTCATCTGCGACGAGGTCTATCGCGAGTTCGTCTTCGATTCCGGCCAGGTGCGCTCGTTCACCCGGTTCACCGATCTCGCCCAGCGCATCATCGTGGTCGACAGTGTTTCCAAGAGATTCAACGCCTGCGGTGTCCGCATCGGCTGTCTCGCGACCAAGAACCGCGAGGTTCTCGATGTCACGTTGCGCTTCTGTCAGGCGCGGTTGTCAGTGGCCACCGCCGAACAGCTCATGGTGGTGCCCATTCTCGAACACGGTCGCGCCTATTCTGAGCGGCTCTGCATCGAGTATGAAAGCCGCCGCGATGCGGTCTTCACCGGACTCGCCTCGATGTATGGGGTGAAACCCCACCGAAGCGAGGGTTCGTTCTACACCATGACCAGGCTGCCGATCGACAGTTGCGAGGACTTTGCCTCGTGGTTGCTCCGGGACTTCAGCCACGACGGAAGCACCATCTGTCTCGCACCCGGCGAGGGCTTCTATGTCACTCCCGGGCTTGGTGTCGACGAAGTGCGGATCGCCTTTATGTACGACGTCGCCACCATGAGCCGGGCCATGAAGATTCTAGATGCAGCCGTCTCCGCCTACGGCATGGCGGAGAATTATGAATTATGAATTATGAATTCCATCGCACCCGGACCACTGCGATGGACAATTCAAAATTCATAATTAAGAATTCATAATTCTCTATTGAACCGCCTTTTCGACCCGCTCGATGGCCGACAGCGGTCCGAGTGCGACCAGGACGTCGCCACCCTCGATTCTCTCCTGTGCGTCCGGGTTGAAGATGGCTTCGTCGCCCCGCTTGAGTGCCACGACGATGATCCCGAAGCGTTTGCGAACCTCAGCGCCGGCCAGGGTCTTTCCGGCAAGTTCGGAAGATGGCTCAATGACGATTTCGGCGAGATCGAGCTCGACCGAGGATCCGAGGAGGGACTCGTCGATGAAGTCGGTGACGGTAGGTTTGATGGCGGTGAGTGCCAGGCGCATTCCGCCGATCTGATAGGGGTTGAGGACCCGGTCGGCGCCGGCGAGCTTGAGTCTCTCCTCCGCGCCGGTATCGACCGCCCGGGCGATGACAGTGATATCGGGATTGAGCTGGCGTGCGAGGAGGATGGTGTAGACGTTGTGCGCGTCGTCGGCGAGACACGTGATGATTGTCTTGGCGTGGATGATATTCGTCGAAGTGAGGACCTCTTCGTTGGTTGCATCTCCACGGACGACGTGCTGGGCCTCGTCTTCGAGGGGGCGGCAGTGTTCGGGATCCAACTCGACCACAGCAAAAGGAATACCCCGTTGGCGAAGAACATTGACCACGGCCTGGCCCATCCGGCCATGGCCGCAAACGACGATGTGGTTTTTGAGCCTCTTCATGAGCTTGAGTTCCCTTCGGATTCCGAGAACCCGTCGAAGATCGGTTTCGAGCACGGTGCGGGCGAACTCGGTTGCAATGTATAGAATCACGCCGATGCCCACAAACGCGAGGATCATGGTAAAGAACCGGCCGCCGAGCGAGAGGGGAAAGACCTCCTTGAACCCGATGGTGGTCACCGTGATGGCGGTCATGTAGAGGGCATCGAATGGGTGCATCCCCTCGATGAGCATGTAACCGAGGGTGCCGCTGACCAGGACAATCATCCCGAAGGCGGTGGATTTGAGGATGGCGTAGAGTTTGGACGAGAACACACAGTGATCGTAACCTATGAAACCACCCGAGTGCTACCATTTGGTGCTCGCTCGTGGGTTTGAGGAGGCATCATGGTCGAGGCCGAAGGTCGTAGCTTTTCGTTTGAAGGACTCGAGACGTTGACCCCCGAGGTGCTCGAGACGTTTCTATACGAGTATGCGGGTCGCGATGCAACCATCGAGATCTCCACCGATGAGTGGAGTTGTGTCTGCCCGTTTTCGGGTCTGCCCGATTTCGGCAACCTGACCGTTCGATATCTGCCCTCTGATGTGTGCATCGAGCTCAAGTCCTATAAGTACTATCTGACGAGCTTCCGCAACATCGGGATCTACCAGGAGCACGCCGCCAATAGAGTCCTCGATGATCTCGTCGCCTGCTGCAAACCGAAGTGGATGGAAGTGGTTCTCGACTACCGGCTCAGGGGTGGGATTCATACCGTCGTGACCGTGGATCACGGAGAACGCAACGAATTATGAATTATGAATTATGAATGACATCGCACATCGCACATCGCACATCGCTGCCATCGCGAACGTAGGTCCGCTGCGATGCAATTCATAATTCACAACTCATAATTCACAACTCATAATTCATAATTCCTGGGTCATTTCCGGTTCCCTGCCAGCGTCATCGCCGCCGTCGCTCCGAGGATGATCGCTCCACCGAGCAGTGCCCACGCGGTCGGGACCTCCGCGTGCACGAGCCACGCCCAGACAGGGCTCAGGACCGGTTCCGCGATCAGAATAAGTGAGGCCTCAAGGGCCGGTACTCTTGCCACACCACGAATCAGAAAGAGGTAGGCGATGGCGATCTGGAAGATCCCGAGGTAGATCACCATGACCCAGTCGGTGGGTGTCGAAGAGGCGACTGGCATCGCCAAGGGCAGGGTGACGACCGCGGCCAGGAGATTGCCGCAGCAGACGGCCCCGATGGTGGAACTGGGATCGTCGGAACCCCGGCCGAGCCATCGCAGACCCATGATGCACAGGCCGTAGCTGAGTCCCGTCACCGCACCAAAGATGTTTCCCAGGTCAGGATTGGGCGCCGTGACGATCACTGGCTGGTTTCCCACGAAGAAGAAGAACATCCCAACTGCAAGTGTCGCCATGAATATCAGCTGGCGGCGCTGGATCTTCTCGCCGAGAAGAAACGGACTCAGGAGGAGGACATAGAGCGGTGCCGATCCCTGGAGGAAAATCGCGTTGGCTGCAGTGGTGAGTTTGTTGGCGAGGACAAAAGAGATCATGGTCGCCGCGTAGGCAATTGCCACCAGCAGGGTCTTGACGTTCCATGCCCGACGGGCGGCGGGGATGAGGGCGAAGATCGCGACCGCTGCGACCGCGGAGCGAAAGCACGCCACCTGCCAGCCGCTCAACGAGCACGCCTTGACCGCGGCGCCTCCGGTGGAGAAGAGGATTGCCGCCGCGAGGACCATCAGTCGGTCGCGGCCGGACGCGGAAGTCGTCGCGGTGGTCATGGCCTGCGCATCATACCCGCGACTGACGACTCACGACTCTGGCATCGCCGGCCTGTGCTACCATTCCGGCGATGGAAGCCCTTTCCAGATGCGGCCAACAAAATCTTCCCTGCTGGGGAGATTTTTTTTGCCCATGAAGGAGTCCTGAGATGGCGGAGGATAAAAATAAACCGGCAACCGTGGTGCAGATCATGGATGAGGCGGCAGTTCGACGAACCGTTGCCCGGATGGCCGCCGAGATCGTCGAGCACGACGGCGAGGATGTGATGCTCGTCGGCATCCACACCCGAGGCATCCCGCTGGCCGACCGGTTGGCGAGTGACCTCGAGGAGACCACGGGCACCCAACCGACGGTGGGACGGCTCGACATCACGCTCTATCGCGATGACATTGGTCCGTGGCGTCCTGCCCACACCCAGCCGGTGCTCAAAAAGACGGTGCTGCCGATCTCCATCGATGACAGGGTGATCTATCTGGTCGACGATGTTCTTTACACCGGCCGCACCGTGCGCGCGGCTCTCGATACCCTGCTCGACTATGGGCGTCCCAGGGCGATCCGGCTCGCGGTCCTTGTCGATCGTGGTCATCGCGAACTTCCCGTCGCGGCCAATGTCGTCGGCAGGATTGTGGCGACTTCGCGTCGCGAGGATGTGCAGGTGAGGCTGCGTCCGACCGACGACGAAGATGGAGTCTGGATTGGAAGGGAGGGCCCCGATGGAACCTGAGAGGGCCGATGGGCTGTCATCCAAGGATGTGGTGGGGATCGCCGAGCTGAGTCCGGGCGAGATCCAGCTGCTTCTCGAGACCGCCGAGGAACTCCTCGAGGTCGCCCTGAGACCGATCAAGAAGGTGCCTGCGCTGCGCGGGATGACCGTTGTCAATCTCTTCATGGAGCCATCCACCAGGACGCGATTCTCCTTCGAGGTGGCCGAGAAACGGCTCTCGGCCGACACGCTTAACTTTTCGGTGTCGTCGTCGTCGGTGTCCAAGGGCGAGACCCTCTTTGACACGGCGCGCAACCTCATGGCCATGGCGCCCGATTTCATCGTCATCCGACACCCGAACTCCGGTGCCCCGCACCGACTCGCCGGGGTCGTCCCGGCGTCCATCATCAACGCCGGGGACGGCGTCAACGAGCACCCGACCCAGGCCCTGCTCGATGCCTTCACCATGCGTCAGCACTTTGGTGGATTGAGTGGGCTCAAGGTCGTGATCGCCGGTGACATCCGCCATTCGAGGGTCGCCCGGTCCAATGCCTATCTGCTGACAAAAATGGGTGCCGAGGTCCGATTCGTGGCGCCCGCATCCCTCATGCCGGTGGATGTGGAAACCCTTGGGGTTCAGTCGTTTCGCCGGATCGAGCCGGCCCTCGAAGGCGCCGATGTGGTGATGATGCTCCGCATCCAACTCGAGCGGCAGAAGAAGATCAATTTTCCATCCATGCGAGAGTATTACGATTTCTTCGCGCTCACCGAGGAGCGCCTGGCCATGGCCACCCCAGGGGCCAAGGTCATGCATCCGGGCCCCATGAACCGGGGAGTCGAAATCGACTCGTTGGTGGCCGATGGTGCGCAGTCGGTGATTCTCGAACAGGTGACCAACGGGGTCGCTATCCGCATGGCCATTCTCTACCTGCTTGCCGGAGGACGAAGTGACTCGGCTTCTGATTCGTAACGGACGTGTAGTCGACCCCTCTCAGGGTCTCGACGAAGGAATGGACCTGCTGATCGAGGACGGCTGCGTGGCCGCCCTCGGTGAACGGATCGAGACCACAGCGGACACAGTTGTCCTCGACGCTGCCAAGCTGGTTGTCGCGCCAGGTTTCATCGACCTCCATACTCATCTCTGCGAGCCTGGGTTCGAGTACAGGGAGACCATCGCCTCCGGGTTGCGGGCGGCGGCGGCCGGCGGCTACACCGCCGTCTGCGCCATGGCCGACACCGATCCCGTCAACGATGATCCCGCGGTGACCCGCTTTATTCGCGAGAAGGCCGACGACGTCGGGCTCGGCCGGCTCTATCCAGTTGGGGCGATTTCCAAGGGTCGCAAGGGCGAAGCACTGGCCGAGATCGGTGAGATGGTCGAGGAAGGCGCGGTGGCCATCTCGGACGCCGATCGTCCAGTGACCAATCCATTGCTCGTGCGCCGCGTGCTGGAGTATGCGAGGAGCTTTGATGTTCCGGTGGTGGCCTATCCGAAGGACCTCGATCTCGCCGACGGGGGCACCATGAACGAGAGCGCGGTGTCGACCCGGATCGGTCTTCGAGGGATACCCGGGGCGGCGGAAGACATCATGGTCGCGCGTGACATCCTCATCGCAGAGTCGGTCCACGGCCGCCTTCACCTGGCCCACCTCTCGACCGGCGCCGGACTGGACCTGGTTCGCTCCGCCAAACGCAAGGGATCAGAAGTGAGCTGTGATATCGCGCCGCACCACTTCATCCTCACCGATGGGGATGTGGAGGCCGCGAACTATGACCCGAATTGGAAGACCTATCCACCGTTGAGATCAGCCGCCGATGTCGAGGGAGTTCTCCAGGCGATCTACGATGGTACGGCGGATGCCATCGCCTCGGACCACTCACCCCACCACGCCGACGAGAAGGAACTCGATTTCGCGGATGCGCCTTTTGGAATCGTCGGGCTGGAGACTGCCGTCGGCCTGGCCATCGACCGACTGATTCACGGCAAGGTCATCGGAATCGCGCAGCTGGTGCGGCTCTTTTCCACCGGTCCGGCCGAGGTCTTCAATCTGCCCGGTGGAACCCTCCGTGAGGGTGAAACCGCCGATCTGACCTTGCTCGATCTGCGCAAGCGGTGGACCGTTGATCCCTCGAAATTCAAGTCGAAGGCGCGGAACACGCCGTTCGCCGGGCGCCAACTCAAGGGCGCACCTATGGTCACGATTGTGGGTGGGAAGATAGTTTGGCAGGCAGCGACGTAGGTCGAAAGTCGTGAGTTGTAGGCCGGTGGTTCTTGAATGTCCACCGACTGCGTGCATCGGCTTCGAGCTCATCGCCATCCCAATGAAACACAAAGTGCACTAAGAGCCACGAAGGATCCACGAAGCATCGCAGTTTTGACCCATCGCACCATCACGGTGTTTTCCTGGAGTTTTGCCAAGAGGCTTGAGACCGCATCCGACGATGTCAGAGGTGATGACTATCTGTAGTGGGTTCTTTGGGATGGGCATTGCGGTCATCGCGTTCTTTGCGTTTCAATCAACCCGTTGAAGTCACTGAGGCCGATCTACGACGTCTATTGTTGCTCCAGACCTAAAAACCCGGCATCAATTGCGATGCTTTGTGGCGTCTTTGTGAGACTTCGTGCTCTTTGTGTTTCAAACAAACGCGGAGGCATCGTAACCGACGCACAAAGTTGCCCAACACCGCAGTTCACGACTCACGACTTACGACTCGCGACGCACGAGTGATGCGCTCCTGTGCTATATTTCCGGTCCCGTGCGTCTCACGGAAGAGAGTGCGAGGCCTTCCATGACCGAGAATCCAAGCAATGTCAATGAATTCGAGCTGGCGCTCCAGGAGAGCTTGGACGCCGAAACCGCCAGAATCGGCGATCTGATCAAGGGCACCATCGTGGCCATTCACGGCGATGTCGCCCTGGTCGATATCGCCGGGAAGTCCGAGGCCGTCCTGCCTCGCGACGAGCTCGAAGAACTCGGAACCGGCGACCCCGTCCAGGTCGTGGTGACGGGTGTCGGTGATGAGATCAGAGTCTCGCGCCGGATGGCCGTCGAGTTTCAACTCAAAGAAAAACTCGCCGTCGCCGTCGAGTCCGGTTTGCCCGTCGAGGGCAAGGTCGTCGGTCGTCGCAAGGGTGGGTTCGACATCACGATCGCCGGTGTGCGCGGATTCTGCCCGATGTCGCATATCAGCGATATTCGCGGCGAAGACCTCGACAGCCACCTCGGTCAGACCTACACCTTCAAGGTCCTCGAGTTCGAACCCGACGACCGCAAGCTCGTCGTCTCTCGAGCGGCTCTGATCCGCGCCGAAAAGGAGAAGCTCCGGGCCGAGGCGTGGGAGAAGCTCGAGACCGGAGCCGTGGTCACGGGCAAGGTCAGTTCGCTGACCGACTTCGGCGCCTTTGTCGATATCGGCGGGGTGGATGGATTGGTCCACGTGACCGAGATCGCCCACCATCGGGTGAACAAGCCATCGGATGTTCTCACCCTCGGCGAGGAGGTCGAGGTCAAGATTCTCGAACTCGACCAACAGAAAAACAGAATCTCACTGAGCATCAAACAGCTTCAGAAGGACCCTTGGGACGATGTCGGTGATCGGTTCCCCGCGCGCGGAGCATTCTCGGGCACGGTGGTTCGGACCACCGACTTTGGTGTTTTTGTCGAGCTCGAGCCCGGTCTTGATGGTCTGATTCACGTCAGCCAGCTCCAGCCGGGCACCGAGCTGGCGTCGCCCGAGGTGGCGGTCGGATCGACCGTGCAGGGTTGGATCCGAGATATCGACACCGACAACCATCGTATCGGTCTCACCATGCGGCGTCTGGCCGATCGCAATCCGTGGGAGCGCATCGAGATGCGTTACCAGGAGGGCCAGATCGTCGAGGGGACCGTGGAGAACGGCGCCGATTTCGGTGTCTTCATCGAACTCGAACCGGGTCTGAGCGGCCTCATCCCCATCTCCGAACTCGGGGTCGAGCGCGATACCGACCCGCGAACCGTTTTTAGTCCCGGAGAGAAGATCAAGGTCAAGGTCATGACCCTCGACCCGGGCCGCCAACGGATCAGCCTCTCGGTCAAGGCCTACAAGCGGGAACAGGAACGCCAGGAATACGCGGGTCATATGGATACGGGCAGCTCCGAGCCGACCATGACCGGATTCGGCGCCCAGCTCCAGGCTGCCCTCGGACCGGCCTCGGCAAAGAAAAAGCCGGCCAAGAAGGCTTCGGCCAAGAAGACCACTGACGAGAAGGCCCCAGCCAAGAAGGCTGCGGCAAAGAAGGCCCCAGCGAAGAAGACCGCGGCAAAGAAGACCACCGACGAGAAGGCCCCAGAAAAAAAGACTGCGGCAAAGAAGACCGCGGCCAAGAAAGCCCCAGCAAAAAAGACTGCGGCAAAGAAGACCGCGGCCAAGAAAGCCCCAGCGAAGAAGACTGCGGCGAAAAAGGCTCCAGCCAAGAAAACGACGAAGACAGCGACGAAGAAATCCAAGGCGGAAAAAGTCGAGGACTAAAAGCACCTCAACCAGGATCCTGACAAAAAGAACCGCCCGGAAGGGGCGGTTCTTTTTGTTTGGTTTTGGAGGCGACGCCCGGATTCGAACCGGGGATAAGGGCTTTGCAGGCCCCTGCCTTACCACTTGGCCACGTCGCCAGGGAGGGTGATTCTAGTTCACGGTTCTCGGAGGGTCAAGCTGCCAGGGCTACGGTCACGGATGCGGACACGGACACGGATACGGCCTCTGTTCCGGATGCGGCCTCGGCTACGGTCATGGTTTCCGGTACGCCGGCCTTCTGGGCCGCCTCCGGCGCCCCAGCGTCGCACCATCGGCGTGGTCAATCGGTGGTAGTTGGAAGGTCTGTGACCACGCCAATGGCACGCCGGCGGCGTCCTTCTCAGCCGGAATAGCCGATCTTCAGCGCGCTCCCCGTGGAGTGCCCGGCACGGACATTGTGCGGAACGGCATGCGGCTCCGGGGCGTCTTACCTGCACAATGCCGAGCCCGGCACGTCCCGGTGTGCGGTTTTCCCGCGTGTCCGGTTGCGGTTTCGGGTGGAGGAGACGGCACGTTCCAGGGCCGCGTGGCGTGGTGCCATTTGTTGCATTGTTCGGCTGTGAGTGTCTCAGGCGTAGGCAAACCGTCGATGCCGATCAATGCTACGGGTGGCACCGGAGAACTCGTCACGTGCGCTTTTGGGAAGCTGACAACATCTGCCACGGTCGCGGCCGTCATTGACCCGGCAGAGCTTGACCGTATAAGGTCCAGAAAACCCACAGGGAGGTAACCGTTTTGGCACACGATGCGATTGCCGGAAACGAAGACGACCCGGAGATCCTGTACCACTGGTCGGCGCGAAAGATTCAGCCCATCGTTCTGCTCTATGTCGCGGCGGTCTTTGTTGCCACGATGGCGTTGGCCTACTTCGTGGCCCACTCGATGACGGCCGTGAAAGCGCTCGCCATGACCGCGGTTGTCGCCATCGTGCCGCTCGTGCCGACCGTTCTCATGCGGGTCGAGTATCGACTCACCGAGCGGACGATTGACCGTCGACCGGTCGACAAGGAGAAACCGAAGAACTTCGAGGAGGTCGTCCGGTTGGATCAGCTGAGCCACATCGTACCCGTGAAGCACGGTTTCAAGTTCTACAAACAGTTGGAAGAGCCGAGCCCGTTGCGTCGGTTCTGGAAGCTCCACGTTTCTGACCAGTACTCGGGTGAGGTCCACATGGAGTTAGCGGATCAGGAGAGAGTTCTGGAGGCTCTGAGTCAGCAAGGAATCAGAAGTAGATGACCGAGCCCGGCGCCCGGCCCCCTGCGAGCGTTCTATCGAGGACTCGCGGACGTGGCCTCGAACGGACGTGCCGTCCTTGATCATTGTTCGGCATCCACTGGGTTTTTTCGCCACTCGGAACTTCCTGCCGAACAATGTCAAGGGGGCAATCACGGGCAACCGCGATGCGGACATCAAGTCGGCAGCCGCTGAATCGATATGTATCGACGGGTTCATGATCGAGTCCTTTCCCCAAGGGCACCCGCGGTCTCCCCGCCATCGAATTGTGGGCGGTGGAGGCGGATCGGCAGGTGCTTTGAATAGTGAACGAAGTCGGCATCGGACGTGAAGATGGCCACCCCAAGTCGTTCGGCGATGGCGCAGATCAGGAAGTCAGTGTTCGATCCCTGGACTCCTTTGCGACGGCAGGTCGTGAAGTGTTCAGCCGCGCGCTCGTAGTCGACTGATTCAAGATCCGCATCGGGAAACGCCCGGAGCCGATCCCGGAGTTGCTCAAACTGAGTGCGGTGTTTGATTCCTGAGAGGAGCTCCTGGCGTACCGGTCCGATCATGACCGCATTGCCATCAGCGACAAGCTCGCTCACCTCGAGGATGACATGTGATTCCTTATCGATGTTGAGACGTCGGAACGCCTGAGACCAAACGCTGGTGTCGACCAGAACGCTCATGATCTGTTGCGCTGTTCTTTGTAATCGTAGTCGGCGTCGTATTCGATCGTTCCGAACAGATCGAGCACCCGCTGCTGTTTTCTCCTGAGGATGTACTCGTGCAAGGCCTCGGTCACCGTTGCCTTCTTGGTTCGGTGACCGCCGATGCGATGAGCCTCCTCGAGGAGCTTGGGGTCAAGGGCGAGGTTCGTGGGCATGGGACCTCCTCTTTGACATTTTCACACACGTTGATGTGTGAATCAATGTGTGAGCATTCTCAGCCAAAAAGAAACCCGGCTGGAGGCCGGGTTGGATTTTGGCTTTTGGAGCGGGAGACGGGATTTGAACCCGCGACATCGACCTTGGCAAGGTCGCACTCTACCGCTGAGTTACTCCCGCTCAGCGCCCCCTGTTCGGGGAGCGACAATCTACCAATGCAGGCGCCGAGCTGTCAACACATTCCTCCCTCAAGCTTCGTGTTTTTCAGGCATCCCCGCCATCATCCACTTGCGGGCAATGATAAGAGAAATCGGTGTGATCATGGCGATGAGGGCGTAAATGAACCACATGAACTCGGTGTTCATGGCGAGTCCGGTCTCCGGGTTGGGTATGTATGTGGCAACAAAATAGCCCGAGTAGAGGCCCGTGACGAATTTGGTCAGGAACCACGGAAACTGTCCGATGCCCATATACAGGCCGGTCTGGCCCGGAGGGGCGACTTCTGCAACCCACTGCAGAAAACGTGGCTGCCACATGGCCTCACCAATGGACATCAGAAGAATGTAGACAAGGAACGGCACGACAAACGGCCCGATGATTAGGAGGAATGTGGGCAGGGCCATCACCAGTGTTCCGATGATCATCATGGTGTAGACGTTGGCTCGTGCCGTGAGACCAGCGACCAGAGGCGCGAGAATGAAGATCAGGATCGGGTTGATGTTGGAGAAAAACTCGAAGTAGTCGCTGACAACCGAACCGCGGAAGGCCCGGTCCAGGTAGTAGGGCAACGTGAGCCAGTTGTGGGCAAAAAGGGTCTGGACCGGAATCAGGATGAAAATGAAGAAAGTGAATCTGGAGTTGAGGAAAGGGTGGTCGGGGCGAACCCGCAAGAACTCGTACACCGTCCAGATGATCAGACAGAGGGCGAGGACATAGGTGTCCATAGGATGGATGTCGAGAATGCCGATCGTAGTCAATATCGCCGTTCCGAGGGCCAGAGTGGAAAGAACGACGAGAACGCCAAATTTCTTCTTGGCTAATGAGGGGACCGGTTTTAGAGGTTCCTGCTCGGGAGTGTCCTGGATACTCTCCGAGTCCCCGTGCACGTTGTCCTCGAGGGCAGAGGTCTCGATTGCGATCTGTTCAACCGCCGCTGAGTCTGTCTTTCGGGTCAGGATAGTTAGGCTAATCATGAGAGCGACTGCGCAAAGAGCGGTATAAGTCCAGAAAACAGCAGTGAGCCCGTTGGGTGGAAAGACGTCCGCGAACCGATGCCTGATGGCCGGTGACACGAAGCCTGAGAAAAAGGCGCCGAGGTTCATCAGACCGTAGACCACCGCATAGCCGATCGCGGCAGTTTTTGGGGTGGTGTACCGCTTGACACCCGCGTACGCTGCCGGCTGGTACAGACCGTAGGCCAACAGTGTGATGATGAGGCCGATCACCATGACGAAGAACATGGGCGATCCCGCTCCCTGGCCCAATGGGATCGACCCCGACACTGAGATAAGTCCTCTGCCGACAATGAACATCAGAAAAGCTAGAGCAAGGGCCCGCGGAACACCTATCTTGTCGCTGACACCGCCGAGAAAAAGCATCGCGAAGGTGATTCCCGCCGTAAAGAACGAGTAGACCCAACCCGCATGGAGATCGCTCAGACCTACGTTTTCAGAACAGTACTTGCCGAGAATGGTCAGGATCCCGAAGTAGACAAGGCCCTCGATGACATAGGGGATGTTGATTCCCCAGAGAGCCTTGGGCGCCTTGAAGAAAGCTACGAGGGTTGTCCCCAACTCTTTGAATGAGTCTGCGACGATCTGGCCGACGTTCTTGGACTGCGTGGAGCCGTTTTCTGTCATGAAGTCTCCCCGTTTGACGATGTGCGGTCATTGTACATGGGGGGGTGGGGGGCTTGAGGTTGAGGTGAGCTGTTTCGTTTTGATCGATTCCGGCCTTCTGGGCCGCCCCTGGCGGCCCAGCGTCGCACCGGAGGCGTGGTCACAAGAGGGTGGGGGATTCGAGGGCTGCGACCAAGCTGCCGGCCAATCCCGAACAATGTTAAAAGCGGCACGTCCGTTCGAGGCCAACTCCGCGTGTCCCCGATAGAACGCGGGCTGGGTGCCTGGCTCTCTTTTCGCCGCGAAAAGGTGCCTGGCACCCCTCCCATCGCCTTTCTGTAGACGCGAACCTTAGTTCGTTCCATCCCCTTCGGCGATGGTCCCCTCGGCGATGACGATCTCGACCCGGCGGTTCTTGGCTCGGCCCTCTTTGCTGGTGTTGTCGGAGATGGGGTGGTCGGGACCGTAGCCCTCGACGGTCATCCGCCGTGCCTCGATGCCTTCCCCAAAGAGGAAATCGCGGACGGACGCGGCCCGTGCCTCGGACAGGCTCATGTTGTAGTCGTATCCCCCCGTGGAATCCGTGTGGCCCTCGATCCTGGTGTTGAGGTCACCCATGATGAGCAGGATTCCGGCGAGCTTGGCGATCACCAGCTTGGCCTCGGGTTTGAGGGTCGACTGACTGACGTCGAAGAGGATATCCGGCAGGTTGACGATGGTGCCTCGAGCGGTGCTGCGCGTGTCGGCGACCAGGGACAGGGCCTGGTCGAGTCGGCTCGCGAGTTCTTCGCGGTCCGCCCTCAGACCCACTACCGCATCCTCGAGGGCGGCCTGCTCGGTGCGCAGGGCGATCATCCCCGCCTCGAGCAGCGTCCGCTCGGCGCTCAGCGCCGCGGTCTTGTCGCTCGCTTCGGAAAGCATCCCTTCGGCCTCGCTGAGCATCGTCTCGGCCTCGAGAGCGCGTCCCTCCAGCGCCTCCATCTCCGCTCGGCGAGCGGCGATCTCGGCCTCGAGTTCGGCGGCCTCGATTTTGCGCTCACTGATGCCGATGGCGTCGTTGCTCAGCGCCACCGAACGCAGGGCGTAGTCCGCCGAAGTCTTGCGTTTCCGGCCGGCGCCGGCCAGCGCCTTCGCCTGTTCGAGGGCGGTCGTGGCCTGGAAGAAGAGATCCGGGGCGTAGTTATCGGCTTCGATCCGTTGGGCGAGCTCATAGGCCTTCTCGGCTTGGATCAACTCCAGGGGTTCGTCGCTGTCCCAGGAAATGTTGACGATGCTGTCGAGTTGGTGATCCGCTGCGGGCACAAAGGACGAGAACGAGAAATCGTCCGATGGGATTCGTTTGCTGGCGGGATTCGCGTTGTAGAACATCACCATTTCAGACGGCTTTTGAACGAGGTAGTAGGGCTCGGCGGTGATGAGCAGCGCGAAGCTCTTCAACCCGGTCCGATATCGCACCGAGCCTTTCGCGTCCCGCGTCGGCAGCTCACCGAGGTTGACGGCGCGCCCGTCTTTTGAGACCGCCCACACCACATAGGCCGTGATGTCACCGCCGAAAAGCACCGCCGGTTTCATCTCCTTGAAGGCGACTTCGATCTCGGCCTGTCCCTCTTTGTTGAAGTTGACCTTGGCTTCGACACGAGCTTTTGGCGCCTGGGGGCTGGCAAGCATGTCGAGTGAGACCGAGTTTCCGGTGGGGAACTGTGGGGCGTAGAGGGTGATCTCAGCGGCCATGGTCCCGGCCGCGATCGAGCAAATCAGTGCGGTTAGAACGAACGACACCAGCTTCAGTCTTTTCATCCAGTCCTCCAGGTGGCGGTTGATGTGGCGGAGATTCGCACGTAGGGGTCGGGCTGTCAATACCGTCCCGACCGAAGACGCGCCCGCTCTCTGTTCCTCGTCACGCTCGATGATTGCTCCTGAACACAGCCCCGTCCGGAATCCGGCTCGGATCGGCGCCACCGCGAATCGCGACTTCGCCCTCGATCACCACGCCCCGGCCGAAGCTGACATCGCCATCGACGCGAAGGCTGTCGCAACCGACCAGGGATGGCGGTCCGGCGGAAAACCGCCGGTCGAACTCGTCGAGCAGTTTGAAGAAATCCGAATCGAGTCGGATGGTGGGGGGGGCGATTCGGTTTGTTGCGAGCGCGATCCGTCCATCGTCGGTCAGTTCGAAGGCGTCGGATCGAACCCCGAGGAGGTCGTCGGTGTTCTTGACCGGCGAAAACCGACGCCGCGGCACGCGAACCGCGATAGCGCGGTCGAAGAGCGAAATCGCGGCGCCCATGGCGGTTTCGAGCTGAACCACGGCGGTACTCGCGGGATCACGGGGATCGACGGTCTTTCGGTTGACGATGGTGTCCAGGGGCAGGAAACCACGGTGGCGGTCGAGGAGGGCCGCCAGGGCCGGCAACGACAGCCAGATATTGTTGGTGTTGAAGTAGTGGTGCGAGCTGATGTCCTGGAAGTCGCCAAGCTCGTCGGGGGGGCACTGCGCGGATTCGCGTAACGCCAGACGTCCGTCGCGGAGTCGGCATAGATGGCCGCCCTTTCGGTCGGCCGGGGTCCGATCGGCCACCTCCATCATGAACTCGGCGCCCGAATCGACCATGTGCCGGAGCAGATCCGGATCGAGAACGGCGCCGAGATTGTCGGAGTTCGAAATAAAGGCGTACTCGAAGCCGCTGTCGAGGAGAAGGCCAAGGGTTCCCGACGTGGCCAGCGCGGTGTAGAGATCGCCGTGTCCCGGCGGGCACCACTCGAGTTCGGGATCGGCGGCCCACGCCACCGGCAGTCGATCTTCGATGCGGATCTTCGGCACCCGGTGCTGGAGGAATCCGAGGGGAAGACCGTCCGTGGCGAGATCGGAATAGACCGCAAGGGCGTCGGTGGTGTCATTTGCAGTGCGAAAGCTGTTCATCAGGATCAGCGGTATGGGACTTCCGGTGCGCTGTCTCAGAGCGAGGATCTGCCTGGCGATGAGATCGAGGAATGACGTCCCGGGGCGGACTTCGATGAGCGACTTGGCGGCCTCAAGCCCCATACTTGTCCCGAGACCGCCATTGAGCTTGATGACCACCGTCCGGGTGAGAAGCTCCCGGTCGACCGCGGTTGGTCCGGAACTCTTGATCTCGGCCAGGGCGCTCACCGGCTCGATCTGCTCCCGGCCGAGGGTGCCGGTGTCGCCGTTGAGGAACCGTTCGAGGTGGTGGCGGAATGCGGCGATGGCGGCACCGGGCAGACCGGCAGCCTCCATTTTTTCGGAAAACAATGAATCCAGTGGTGTTTGTGACGTGTGGGACAAAGCCGATGGCCTCCCGGTTGCAGGTTCTGCAATAATAGTAACGTGGCGTTTGTGCGTTTGCTGTGTAGCTGTGTCGTCGTGTTTCTCATGGCGGGCACGGTCTGGGCCGGGGGGCCGACAGCCCCGGTCGCCGGAACCGTCGTGTCATCGACGTCAGGCGTGCGCGAGCTGGTCCGCCAAGTCAGCGTCGAGCACGGTCTCGATCCCAAGCTCATGGATGCCCTCGTCAGGGTCGAGTCGGGTTATGACCCGAATGCTCTCAGTCATAAGGGCGCCATGGGTCTGATGCAGTTGATGCCCGCAACGGCAAGTCGACTCGGAGTCGTTGATCCATTCGATCCGGAGCAAAACGTGCGCGGCGGCGTACGAGAGTTCTCCCGTCTGGTTGATCACTATCGCGGCAACCTCCAGTTCGCGCTCGCCGCCTATAATGCCGGCGAGGGAGCGGTTTCTCGCTACCGCGGAATTCCGCCCTACAAAGAAACCCGCAACTACGTTTCGCGGATTCTCACCATCTACACCGGACAACCCTACCGTCTTTCGGGCAGCTACCGGACCGTTCGGGTTCGGATGATGACGGATCCCTCCACCGGTCGGACCATGATCACGAATCAGCCGACCGCGAAAGCCGCCAGCGGCCTCAGCCTAAATCGATCAGGCGCCGGGTCAGGGCCCCTCAAGGGCGGATTCGGGGATTCGGGCAGCTGATTTTCGGTCCTCGCCGGCGGTTTGATGCCGGTCTCTCTATGGTAAAAGGTGAACCGGGAGCCGGCTAGACTGCCGCGCCCTTAAGCGTCCTGGGGTACAATTCGCCCATCCTGCACATGGCCGAGAGTCCATCGGGTCGGTCTGAGGAGGTTTCCAATGCCACGATTCAGCTCGAAGTGTCCGCGCACGGCTGTTCCGGTCGCGGTCGCGTGTGTCTTCCTGTTCAGCAGTTGCTCAACGGTGATCGCACCCGTGACCTCTCGGGTGACCGGGGGCCTGACATCGGCGGTGCTCGACCACAACGATCCCGAAACGGTTCGTCAGGGGGCCCCCGCCTATCTGCTGATGGTCGATGCCATGATCGCCGGTGATCCCGACAATACCGGTCTGCTCATCGCCGGCGCCCAGCTGTACTCGAGTTATACCTCGGGTTTCGTCAGCGATCGGGAACGGGCCTCGCGGCTCGCAGAGCGAGGCAGAAGCTATGGTTGGCGCGGCCTGTGTGAAGTCGAACCCAAGACCTGCGATTCCTGGCAGCTGCCTTTTGACGAGTTTCAGCGCATCATCGATGGAGTGCAGGCCAGGCACGTGCCCGCCCTCTTTGCCGCCGGAGTCTCGTGGGCAACCTGGGTTCAGGTCAATCGTGCCGACTGGCTGGCGGTGGCGGACAAAGCCCGGGTGGAAGCGATCATGCTGCGGGTGACCGCCCTCGATGAGGACTATCGCGACGGTGCGGCCTACACCTACCTCGGTGTCCTCAACAGCATCATCCCGGCGGCCCTCGGCGGCAAACCCGAGCAGGGCCGAAAGAACTTTGAACGTGCCATCGAACTCGCCCAGGGCAAGGACCTCATGACCAAAGTTCTCCTTGCCCAGGAGTACGCTCGAATGGTCTTCGATCGCGAACTCCACGATCGCCTCCTGCGTGAAGTCCTCGAAGCCGATCCGAATATCCCCGGTCTCGTTCTTCTCAATTCCATCGCCCAAGCGCAGGCGCAGGTCCTTCTGGCCGAATCCGACGCCTACTTCGAGGAGTAATTCATGCGCCGTTCGATACTCGTCACCGTCCTCGCCTCACTCCTGTGCTCCATGTCTCCCGCGGCCGAGGCGGCTCAATTCAAGATCGCCACCGTGGCTCCCGATGGCTCGTTCTGGATGACCGAGGCCAAGAAGGCCGCGGCCGAGATCTCCGAACGAACCTATGGCCGGGTCACCTTCCGCTTCTATCCGGGCGGGACCATGGGAGACGACAGCGCGGTGCAGCGCAAGATGAGGATCGGCCAGCTCCACGGCGGAGTTTTCATCGCCGGGAGCTTCGCCCACGCGGTGCCGGATCTTCAGATCTACAGTCTGCCGTTGCTGTTCAAGACCTACGATGAGGTCGACGCGGTCAGGTCCAAGACTGATCCCAAGCTCATGGCCGCCCTCAATGGCAAGGGTTTCCACACCTTTGGATTCATCGAGGGTGGATTCGCCTATATCTACTCCACAAAGAAGGGCTCGAGTTTTTCGGAGCTCAAGGGTCAGAAGGCCTGGCTCCCGGAGAACGACCCAATCGGCAAGGTGCTCATCGAGGAGGCCTCGTTGTCGCCGGTGCCCCTGGGGCTTGCCGATGTGCTCACGGGTCTGCAGACAGGACTGGTGGATGTCGTCACCGGTCCACCGGTCGCGGCCGTGGCTCTCCAGTGGTTCACCAAGGTCAAATACGCCATCGAGTTCCCCGTGGTCTACACCTACGGCTGTATGGTGATCTCCGATCGCGCCTGGTCCTCCTTGAGTGCCGATGACAAGGTCGTGGTCGACGAGGCGCTGAGTCAGATGACCAGGACCCTCGATCAACGGGCGAGGCAGGACAACGAGGGCGCGCGATCGGCTCTCGAAAAACAGGGTGTCGTCACCCTGACCCCGTCAGCGGTCACCGAACACCAATGGGAGGAGCTTGCCGAGCGTTCAGCGGCGAGGTTGGTCGACCAACTGGGTTTGGATCGTGAGCTCGTCGCCGAGATCGAGGCAGAGATCGCCGCCATGGATAAAGACGGTTCCGCCGGGGCATCGGACAACCGGTGAATTCGTCCCGCGCGGCGGCTCGGGCGTGGGAGGGCGACGGACCGCTCGGTCGGTCCCTTCGCCTGCTGGGGTCGGTCGAGGACGCGATCCTGGTCTTCCTGCTCGCGGTCATGATCGGTTTGGCCTCCTGGCAGATCGTCGCCCGCAACGTTCTGGAAACGGCGATCATCTGGGCGGACCCGCTGCTGCGTACCCTGGTGCTCTGGGTCGGTTTTTTCGGCGCCGTGGCCGCGGCCCGAGACGATCGTCAGATCAATGTCGATGTGATGTCACGGTTTCTCGATGAACCGTGGCGATCGAGGATACGGGTCGTCACCGATTTCTTCACCGCTCTGGTCTCCGGTTTTCTGGCCTGGCAGGCCTACCGCTTTGTCCAGGACGCTCGGGAATACGGAGAGATCGCGTTCTCATCGATTCCGCTGTGGTTGACCGCATCGGTCCTGCCCGTAGCCTTCACCCTGTTGTCCGTTCGGTACCTGCTGCTGACCGGGTTCCACCTGCGCCAGAGCTTTGGCGGAAAGACCGACGAGTGATTCTCACCGGTCTCCTGCTGCTGGCTCTGGCCCTGCTGGGAGCACCACTTTTCGCGGTCATCGCGGCCGGCGCGGTCTTTGCCTTCGGTCGCGCCGACATCGATCAGATCGCGGTGGCCATGGAGATCTACCGCATCGCCGACACACCGGTGCTGCTTGCCATCCCGCTTTTCACGTTTGCCGGGTTCATCCTCGGTGAGAGCCGAGCGCCCAATCGACTCGTGAGGCTGTCTGATGCGCTGCTCGGCTGGATGCCGGGCGGTCTCGCGGTCATTGCGTTGGTGACCTGTGCGCTCTTCACCGCCTTCACCGGGGCCTCGGGGGTGACCATCGTCGCCATGGGCGCCTTGCTCTATCCGGCCTTGCGGGATGCGGGCTACCGAGAAAATTTCAGCCTCGGTCTGGTCACGACCTCGGGCAGCCTCGGCCTGCTCTTCGCACCGTCGTTGCCGTTGATTCTCTATGGCATCGTCGCCGAGGTCAGCGTTGACCGGCTCTTCATCGCCGGGATTCTACCGGGGTCCCTCATGGTCCTCGCTCTCGGTCTCTGGAGTTTCCGCGAAGGTCGATTCCTTGCCAGGAGCGCGGCTGCCCGGCCCGCTTTTTCGGCCCGGGAGGCGGCGGCCGCGATTCGCGCTTCCATCTGGGAGATTCCGCTGCCCATCATCGTCCTCGGCGGGGTCTACAGCGGGTTCTTCGCGGTTTCCGAGGCGGCGGCGGTGACCGTGATCTATGTTCTGGTCGTCGAAGTGCTCGTCTACCGCGAGATCCCGCTCAAAGCGCTGCCGGGAGTGATGCGGGAGTCCATGGTGCTCGTCGGTGGGATCCTCGTGATCCTCGGCGCCTCGCTGGCGTCCACCAACGCCATGATCGACGCCCAGATACCCATGAAGCTCTTTGACTTCGTGACCGCCCATGTGTCGTCGAAGCTGACGTTCCTCATTCTTCTCAATATCTTCCTGCTCGTGTTGGGGACCATGCTCGATGTCTTTTCGGCGCTCATCATCGTCGTCCCGTTGCTGCTTCCGCTCGCTGCCGGGTATGGGATCGAGCCGATCCACCTCGGCATGATCTTCCTCGCCAACATGCAGATCGGCTACTGCACACCACCGGTGGGGATGAATCTCTTTATCGCCTCGTATCGCTTCGACAAGCCCATCGTGACTCTGTATCGGGCCACCCTGCCGTGGCTGCTCATCCTCTTCGCCTGCGTCTTGGTCATCACCTACTGGCCCTGGTTGTCGTTGGTGTTGGTTCGGTAGACAGGGCTTCAGGCCCCGCGATCCAGCCGGATACGGCCCCTGTCGCGGCCTCGGTCGCGTACCGGTTATTTTGGGGCGCAGCCAACGGCGGAGCCTACCGGCAACTCGATGGGCGGGAACCGTGATGCATGGTTGCCTGCCGAGACGTGGTCGCTCAGGGCTCGCTCGGCTCCCGGGACTTCGATGACGATCACCCCTCGGCCCTCGTCGTAGCGACAGCTGATGGGCTTCCCGGTCAGCACGGTCGGCCGGGTATCCACCATGAGGGAACATGCGTCACCGTCGAGCCCGTCGGGCGATGCCAGTCGCAGGTCGAGTGCCGCCCTGAGCTGTTGGAGGTCCGTGGAAGCGGCCTGGGCGCCAACTCTGACGCTGAGGAGGTTTGGGGTGTAGGCTCCGGTCAGCGCAATCCACGGCGGCCATGGAGCATCTCCCCAACTGGAATGTGCGGCATCGGTCGGCCAGTCGGCCGCCGGCTGCTGACCGATCTCGAGGAATCGGCCCCAACGCTCGAGAGTCTCGGCGACAACGAGGTCTTCGAGTAGATAGCGGTTGGAAACCCAGGAAGGGAGACTCCAACTCATGGACGGATCGTGAAAATCCTCGACATAGTCCAGGCCTTCGTCCGCGATCTCGGCGATGGAGGTCGTCAGCGTGATATTGCAGCTCTGGATCGGATCCTCCGACGGCAAGAGATCCCTGAATTCATCGAGGATCGTAGTCGAGACGCATGGATCGCTGAGGAGATCAGTCGCCGCTGACGCCGACCATCGGGTGGTGGCCGATCCGATGGTCGAAGTCATGACGATGGGTGTGAGCAGCAGGCCATCCGCTGCCTTGGAAATGGCGTCGAGAGCAGCCAGACTGTCCGAGACGCGGTCTTCACTCCAAGCGAGGCGTGCCTCCACGGTGAGCAATCTGAGGCCCATGACAATGCTGAGAAAATCGATCTCATCGTAGGTGACGCGTGCGCCTTCGGCGCCCAGGTGGAAGGCCTCGAATGATCCCGAACGAAGAAGGATCCCCAGCGCATTCTGTTGGTCGTGGAGGATCCACCTGGCTCTGGCCTGCTCGGTGCCGGTCCACCCTCGGGCCGATTCGCCCGAGAGAGTGCCGATGGTCTTCTGGTCTTCCAGGGAACAGATGATGGCCTGTCCGCCCGCCATGAGCCAGCGAGCGCCGTTCTCCTCATCGGGAACTGGTGGCGGGGGCGTGTACCGAGGGAGATGGCCCCAACGGGCGTCGAATTCCGAGCGAGCCGTCTTGAGTCGGTGGGCGCCGTAGGTATGGAAGGAGAAGGCGCCCAACACGGCCATGATCGCCAGAACGCCCATGCCGACCGCCGACCATCGAATCAGCTTGCGTATGAGTTCACGGACACTCGGAGGAGACCTCATGAATTCATCATGACACGTCGGTCAGCGACGGTCCTCGATCACCGAGGACGGTGTCCTTGTCGGCGAGAAGGCCGCCAGCCCACCGGCGAGGATCAGCAATCCGCCGGCGATACTGAGCGTGTCAGGGACCTCAGCCCACCAAAACCAACCGAAGAGAGCCGAGAACACGATGGTCGCGTAGCTGAGGAGCGAAACCTGTCCGGCCGGACCATAGCGATATGAGGCGGTCAGCGTCAGCTGGCCCGCAGCTGCGCTCAGACCGATTCCGAGGAGCAGGAACCACTCGGTGAAGGTCGGCCGGTCGAAGCTGGCGAGCATGAAGGGCAGGAGCCCGACAACGCTCACGAGGGAGAAGTGGAGGACGATGGTCTCGGGGGGCTCACGATCGCGGAGGTATCGCAGGAGCACATAGGCGCCACCGGCGAAGACCGCCGATGTCGAACCGATGAGCGCCGGCACGACTTCAAGGTCGAACTGGGGTTTGATCACGAGGAGTCCGCCTGCAAATCCGAGCATCAACGCCACTGCGATCCGAACGCTGAGACGCTCGCCGAGAAATACGGCCGCAAAGACAGTGACGAAGAAGGGCGACAACTTGGCCAGCATGGCGGCGTCGGCCAGGAGCAGGCGATCGATGGCCCAGAAGTAACACATCACCCCGCCGATACCGAGCAGCGATCGGCCCATCAACGCGAGTTGGTTGCTGCGGCTCCCGAGGATCGGTCGGCCGTTGCGAAGAACGATGACGAGGGCGACGACCAACGACACGAGGTTGCGAAAGACGACCTTGTCCAGGACCGAGACGTCTGCGGCCAGCTTGACAAAACCGCTCATAACGGCGAACGCGAAGGCGGAAGCGAGCGCGTACCATAGGGCTTTGGACCGGCTTTCCACGAACTGCATCCTATACTGAGCCCGAAGATTGAACGATCCGCACCCAGTGAAGGACTCCATCATGGACATGAACCACTACCTCGCCCAGATCCCGTACCTCCCGGAGTCACCGGCCCAGCGCGCCGGCGTGATCCTGCTCACCGCTATCGTGGTGGCCTTCGTCGTGCGGTTCGCTTTTCGTCATCTGGTCCACCGACTGGCGAAGAGCACCGACACCGATGTCGACGACAGGATCGCTGACATCCTCAAGGGCCCGATTTTCTGGTCGTTTGTCTTTGGTGGGCTGTGGTTGGCGGAGATACCGCTCGATCTGCACGACAGGCTCGGCCAGGTCGTCAAGGGTGTGATGTTGACCCTGATCATCCTGATGTGGAGTGTCGCCCTGCTGCGGTCGAGCAAAGTGGTGCTCGAAGCACTGAGTCGAAACGTCGACCGCTTTCGTTGGATCCAGCCGAAGACTGTGCCGCTGCTCGACATGGTGGCCAAGTTCCTGGTTGTCGGAACGGGAATCTACTTCATCTGTATCGCGTGGAATGTGCCACTGACATCGTGGTTGGCATCCGCGGGGATTGTCGGTATCGCCGTTGGTTTTGCCGCCAAGGACACGCTGGCCAACCTGTTCTCCGGAGTGTTCATCCTGGCCGATGCCCCTTACAAGGTGGGCGACTTCGTCGTCCTCGATGGCGGTCTCCGGGGTCAGGTCAAGGAAATCGGTATTCGATCGACCCGGATTCTGACCAGGGATGATGTCGAGGTGACCGTGCCCAACGCGGTGATCGGCAACGGGCGCATCGTCAACGAGACCGGCGGTCCGCACGACAAGATGAGGATCCGGGTCAAGGTCGGGGTGGCCTATGGCAGCGATGTGGATCAGGTTCGCGATGTGCTTCTCGAGTGCACGGAGGATGCGCCGCTTCTGGTTGCGGACCCTGCTCCCAGAGTCCGTTTCCGGTCCTTCGGCGACTCGGGCCTCGATTTTGAGCTGTTGGCCTGGATCGAACAGCCGATCTATCGCGGCCGGGTGCTCGACGAGCTCAACCGAAGGGTTTACAAGGCATTCATCGTGGCGGGGATCGAGATTCCCTATCCCAAGCAGGATGTGTATGTGAAGGAACTCCCTCAGCGGATCGACAGCGATGCGTAACCAGCTGCCGCTCGTCGCGATGGCGATGATCGTCGTAGTCGGTGGCTGCGTTCACGAACGGGTGGAGCCACCGCCGGTCGACCCTCTCGAGGTGGTCCCGGTGAGCAGCTGGCCTTCTCTCGCCGACGACCTCGATCCGGAGAGCCTCGAGGCGGCATGCGGGCCGTCCATCTCGTATCTCGAACGGGTTCCCCCGGATCGGGTCTATCAGTTTGGGCCGGTCGAGCGGTCGGCGGCCGAACTCGCGGATGGGGTGCGGCGTGCGTGTGAGATCATCGCTGCCACAGCCGATGGGCAGGAGCGAAACAGCGCGTTACAGGCGGAGTTTCTACTCTTGCGATCGGTGGGCCGAGATGGCCGGGGCGAGGTCTTCTTCACGGGTTACTACGAACCGCTGCTCGATGCCCGCAGCCAACCCTCGGGTTCGTTTGAACACCCGATCTACGGTGTCCCGGGCGACCTCATCACCGTCGATCTCGCTGATTTCGGTGTCGAGAACGATCCATCCAGACTCGTCGGTCGAGTGGACCGGAAGAAGCTGGTGCCCTACCACGATCGTGATGTCATCGACTTTGGCGACGGCCTGCCCGCCGATGTCGGAGTGATGGGCTATGTCGATGACCCGGTTGACGCTTTCTTTCTCCATGTCCAGGGTTCAGGGACTCTGGTTTTTCCCGACGGCGGGAGAGTGCGGGCCGGCTACGCACTCACCAACGGCCGGCCGTATCGATCCATCGGGCGTCTGCTCATCGATGACGGTCTCGTCAGTCGCGAGGAGATGTCCATGCAGGCGATTCGTGCCTATCTCGAGGCAAATCCGGACGAACTTCGCCGGGTGCTGAGCTACAACCCGTCGTATGTCTTCTTCCGGGCGCTGCCGGCTGAGGGCGGACCGTTGGGGTGCTATGGGAAACCGGTCACCGGGGGCCGATCCATTGCCACGGACCGCAGGCTTTTCCCTGCCCCGGTGATGGCCTGGATTGATGCTGTGATTCCGGCTGCCGAGGGCGAAGATGTTCCTATCTCGCGTTTCGTGCTCAATCAGGACACCGGAGGTTCGATCCGTGGCCCCGGTCGTGTTGATCTCTTCTTCGGTCAGGGAGACCAAGCCGGCGATCTCGCGGGGCGGACAAAACACACGGGGGAACTCTACTTTCTGATGCCGAAAAGATAGCGTGTAGGTGCCTTCCGGGCCGGTGCCCTGTGAAGTTTTGATTTTGAATTCTTAATTCATCGCACCAAACCACCTGGATCCCGCGGGTCGATGTGCGTGCGATGGACAATTCAAAATTGAGAATTTCGAATTGTGCAGCATCACCGCTGATTTCGCATCACGAAACTCTCGAGTTGCTCCTCACCTTCACCTGCGATGCGGATGAAGCGGATGCCAAGGCCGGCGGCGCCCTCCCGAGTGGCGTTGGTTCTCCGGACGACCTCTCCGGTCCCCTCGACAAGGCGTCGACCATCGGGGATGCCGAAGAAAAAGCTGAACCGCGTGCCCGGATCGAGAGCGTCGTCTCCGCGCAGGAGCATTCCGGTTCGAGAGACGTTGACGGTCTGATAGAGGGATCTCTTTGATTGGTCCGTGATCTCGACCTTGAGGTGCACCAGAACCCGGAGCGAGATCCTCGGTGCGACTACGAGAAGATCGGCGATGGCCGTGTGAAGACGACTCTCCGGCCAGTCGAGACCAACGGCACGATTGACACCGAGGTCCACCAGAGCGCCGGCATCCTCGATGTGATCGGGCTCGGCAAGGAGGACGAGAGCGGCCTTTCTGCACCAGGAGCCATCCCTGCGGAGGGCATCAATAAAGTCGTCGAGATCGAGTTCTCGCAGCGGATAGCTCACCAGGACGAGCTCGAAGGATGTTCCCAAGACGAGATCGAAGACCACCGGTGATGGCTCGGCGGTGTGGACGTTGAATTCGGCGCGCCGCAACATGGGAGCGATGCGTTCCAGTGCATCGTTCTTGGCGCCGACAACGAGGACGTGTCTCTGAAAACTGCCCATCCCTTCCATCATACCCCCGCGAGGTGACGATTCAGTGATATTTGTCGCTTTCGGCGCCGTGATCTGTGGGTCGAAATACCGTCATGTGTTAGCATTTCGCCGAGATGAAACGCTCAGGAACGATCAACCCGTGGCACCCTTCAGATGGAGCTCATGAATGTCCGAGGGACGGAGAACCATGGATCCCCAAGTCGAAATGACGACCCCGGTCAACGGCAGAACCCGACCGATGGTGAGCGGTCTCGTCACCTGCTTCAACGAGGAGCACAACATCGGCGCCTGCATCGAGTCGCTCCAATGGTGCGACGAGATCATCGTGGTCGACTCGTTCTCCACCGATCGAACCCCGGAAATTGCTCGGAGCTACGACAAGGTGCGGTTTTTCGAGCGTGCCTATTTCGGCGCGGGAGCTCAGAAGAACTGGGCCCTCAAGCACGTCCGGAATCCATGGACCTTCCTTCTCGACTCCGACGAGCGGTGTACTCCCGCACTCCGCAGCGAGATCGAGGCTCTGCTCGCCGAGGAACCGGAACACAACGCCTTCACCATCAACCGGGATGTCTTCTTCCTCGGTAAGCGGATCAAGTACTCGGGTTGGCAACGCGACCGGGTTGCCCGGTTGTTCAAGACCGGGACCGCCTACTACGAGAACCGGCGGGTCCACTCGCTGCTTCACACCGTCGGCGAAACACCCATCCTCAAGAACTCCATGGAGCACCACATGGTGGACCGGAGTTTCGACGAGTATGCATTTCGACTCGCCAAATACGGCTACTGGGGCGCCGGTCAGGGGTGGCGTGACGGCATACGACCGAGCGCTCTCGGGGTCGCGTTTCGTCCCTTGTGGCGGTTTTTTCGCACCTACATCATTCAGTTCGGTATCCTCGATGGTGGGCGCGGTCTGGTCTTCTGCGCGCTGCAGGCCTACAGCGCCTATATGAAGTACGCCATCCTCTGGGGCTGGCGAACCAACGCCGCCAGGGGGATCGAACCGAGTCTGCCCGATTTCGACGACGAAGACGAAACATGGGAAGGACTCGATCGCCTCGACGAAGCTGACGATGAACCGAAAACTGGGTCGCCGAGTGACGACTGAATTCGGAAAGAGTCGGTAATGTGGCAGTTCCTCCGGAGGTTGGGGCCCTACCTCAAGGACTATAAGGGTCGGATCGCGCTGTCGTTTTTCGGCGGTCTCATCGGAGCTGCGGCCTACGGCGCCGTGATGTATCTGATCAGGGATGTCATCAACGAGATCTTCATCGCCAAAGACGAAGCCATGCTCAACGTCCTCCCGGTGGCGGTCATCGTGCTGTTTTTCTTTGTCGGGGCCGGTCGCTACGTTCAGGTCTACGAACTCCAGTGGGTCGGACTTGATGTCGTGCGTCGATTGCGGGATCGACTACTCGGTCATGTCCTGCAGTTGGATCTCGGTGTTTTTAACATTTACCACGGTGGAGAGCTCATCTCCCGTGTCACCAACGATATCAATCGGATCAGGGTGGCGGTCACCCAGCAGCTCGCCGTGATCATCAGGGAATCTCTCGTGGCGGTCGCCTTCGTGGGCGTGGTCATCTGGATGAGTCCAAGGCTCGCTTTCTGGTCTTTGGTGGTCCTGCCGTTGGCGGTGTGGCCCCTCGCCTCATTGGCGAAACGCTTCAAGAAGATCATGCACCGATCTCAGAAGATCGACTCGGATATCACCTCTCGCCTGGCGGAGATCTTCAACAACATGGAGATCATCAAGGCCCATTCGACAGAGAGGTTCGAACTCGAGCGGTTCGAACGCGACAACCTGGAGTTTCGGCGGATCAACATGAAGGGGGTGCGCACCCGAGAGCTCACCAATCCCCTGATGGAATTTCTCGGGGCGATTGCCGCGGCCCTCGTGATCTGGGTCGGCGGGCGCGAGGTGATCTCCGGATCCATGGGTGCTGGAGATTTCTTCGCTTTTTCGGTGGCGCTCTTCAGCCTCTACAACCCCATCAAGCGGATCTCCCAGGCCTCGAACCAGATGTACGAAGCCGTAGCGGCTTCGGAACGGATCTTCGATCTCCTCGACCTTCAGCCCAAGATCACATCAGGGGATCGCGCCATCGACGGGCGAATCACCTCGGTCAGCTTTGACGACGTCCAGCTGTCCTACGGCGACGTACGAGCCTTGCGCGGGGTGAGCTTCGAAGCCCGGGCGGGTGAAGCCATCGCCCTGGTCGGTGACAGTGGAGGTGGGAAGAGCTCACTCGTGAACCTCATCCTCCGACTCTACGACCCAAACGATGGGAGCATTCGGATCAATGGCGTTGACTCCCGAGAGATCAACCTCGGGGACCTCCGTTCCCGCATCGGGGTGGTGACTCAGCGGGTCTACATCTTCAACGCCACCGTTGCCGAAAACGTGGCCTATGGCTGTGAGGTCGATCAGTCGCGAACTGCAGCAGCACTCCGCGCAGCGGGAGCCTGGGATTTCGTCTCAGCCATGGATGGCGGCACCGATGCGGTCCTCGATGAGTTCGGAACAAACCTCTCCGGCGGCCAGCGCCAGCGTCTGGCCATTGCCCGCGCCATCTACCGCGATCCCGATGTGCTCATTCTCGACGAGGCGACATCGGCCCTGGACAACCGTTCGGAAGCGGCGATCCAGCGCGCCCTTGCGGAGATCATCCGCGACCGAGTCACCTTCATCATCGCCCATCGGTTGACCACGGTCGATCTAGCCGATCGGATCCTCGTGCTCAAGGGGGGACGAATCGTCGGCGCCGGGACCAAGACCGAGCTCCTGCGCGACTGCGAGGAGTACCGGAGGTTGGCGACTGCGGGACTGGAAGGCGATCAGGATAGTGATGCGGACGAAGTCCGTGACCTGTGATTCGTGATCAGTTGGTCGGCACAGCCGATCGATGAACGATCTCGTCCGGCGAGTCTCCGATCTTCGACGGCCTGTTTGAAACACGAAGATCACGAAGGACCACAAAGGAATCACAATGGACACCCTGATGACTCATCGCAGAGGTTCAGGAGAGTTCGCAGCCCATTCATGATGAGTCCGGGTTATCACTGAGATGCTTTGTGGAGATCTTTGCGTAACTTTGTGCTCTTTGTGTTTCAAAAACGACCCCTGAGGTCGCGAGGGTCATCGTACGAAGTCGCCTGTCGCACAAACTACCGATTCAATGACTACCGATCACTCCACTAGCGCCACGCGATGAACGGTCGACTGTCGACTCCTCGTCTGCGAACACCTCATCATCGGACGAGATGATCCCCGTCGACAGTGCGAAGAGTACGAGCGGCAGCTGTTTGTGGAGGAACGGATCGCCGAAGAATCCGAAGAGATAGACGCAGCCGATGGCCACCGCTGCCGCCTGGAACTCGGGGTTTCGGTACTTCCCGGTGAAAAGGGCCGCAAAGATCCCAAGCATGGAGGCCAGGCCCACCAACCCGAGCTCGGTGACCACCTGCATGTACTGGTTGTGAAAATGGGGAAACCAGCTCACGGCATCTTTGTATTGCGGGAAGGTGGTCTCGAGCAACCTCCTGAACTCAACCATGTTGCCGCCGATCCCGGTCCCGAGGAAGGGACGAACCTTGACCATCTCGAGTCCAACCACCATCCCGGCCACCCGTTTGCCCTGGTTGGTGTCGACCCGGCCCTCGATGATCGCGTCGTGGAGTTCGACGGCCGCGGTCTCCATCCGCTCATGAAACGGCGTCACAACGACATAGGCCGTGACCAGGACCGCGGCAACCACGATCAGGACCCCTGCACGGAACATCCACGTTCGTCGGCGCAGGAGAAACGGCACCAGGATCGACAGTGTCGCGACGAACGCGAATTGACCGCTGCGGCCGATGTTCAGCAACAAGCCCCCGATGACGAGTCCGAAAAGCAGCACCCAGAGGGTCGTGCGGCGGTCGCGCTCGACGATGCTGGATGCCAGATGAACCAGGATCAGTAGACTCGCCACCGCCAGAATCATGCTGAAATCCAGATGCGACATTGTGGCGGCCGGATTTCCGGGATGAATGTAACGAATATGGACATCGCCTAGGATGACGATGGGCATCATCATCACCGCGAGCAACGTCCCGCCGATATAGGCGATGAAGGCAGTGCGGGCGAAGGCCGGACGCACGCTCGTCGCCACGGCTGGGATGAGAAGGAGATAGAGGTATTTACGCCAGTAGGTGAATCCTCCCCCCGGATCTTCGGACCAGAAGAGAGAAATCAGGTTGAGCGCAACGAAGACGAGGACCGCCATTGACAGCCGGTGGTGTCCAAGGCGCGCGATTCGTGCTTTGAGATCGGGCTGAAAGAACCAGAGGATCAGAATGAGAGCTGCGGCGAGACTCACCCACGCCCGATAGAGGGGCAGCGAGAAGGCAAGGACCACCACCAGGGCGTTGATGACGTCGTTGACGCTGCGTGCGCGCATCGATTCGGTGATCAGTCGGTTTCTCGAGATTGATCGGGTGATGACTCGAGGGCGGCGATGGTGGCGAAGACGTCGACGACGGTGTTCATCCCCGTTGCATCGTTGTCGTCAATCTCGATTCCGAATCGATTCATATCGGATGGCTCTCCTTCGCGGGACATTGTAAGCCGATCTTTGATTCCGCCGCAGTCTGACTGCAAAGGTCGCCAAGAACGCTAAGAACATCGAATAGGGCGCCGCACTCTTGACCCGTCACACCATCGCAACATCTCATCGATGGTTGAACGCAAAGGACCCGAGACCGCCTTCGTCGACCTCTGCTGCGATGGCTTTCTTGGTCGGTTTCTTTGTGATAGGCATTGCGGTCATGGCGTTCTTTGCGTTTCAAGAATGTTGTGCAGACCACGATAACCCATCTACGGAGTTGTTTGTCGATGCGGATCCGAATGCCCGGCAACTGTTGCGATGCTTTGCGCTGGTCTCTGTGTAACTTCGTGCACTTCGTGTTTCAAGAAGATGGCGCCGTCGTCAGGAGTGTCAATGAACGAAGCTCTCAAACGCTCCGGCCGCGGACTGACGATTCACAACTTTCGATTCACACCTCACCTTTACATAGAAAGGGGCGGCTCTCGCCGCCCCTCTAGGTCCATTGTTGTGTGCGCTCAGGCCTGAGCCGTCTGTTCCTCGACGGTTTTTCGGACCTCTTCCATATCGAGTTCCTTGACCTTGCCGAGAATCTCGTCGATGGCCTCGGCCGGCAACATTCCCGGCTGAGAGAAGATTGGGATCTGCTCACGGAAGATCACCGTGGTCGGGATCGACTGGACCCGGAACATCCCCGCGAGTTCGGTTTCGGCCTCGGTGTCGCACGAGACAAAAGCCACGTCCTCGTGACGGTCGGCCGCCGCATGAAAGATCGGCTTGAAAGCCTTACACGGTCCGCACCACTCGGCCCAGAAGTCGATGATGACGATGTCGTTCTCACCGATGGTGGTTTCGAAGTTATCTTTGGTCAAATCTTGCACTGACATGGTTGACTCCTTGATTGCGAGGCATGAGGTCTGATACCTCATAACCATTCAGCGATATACTAAAACAAATGACGCATCTTGTCAAGGGGTGTGCGGAGTACCCGGGGACAGATGGATCAAGGTGTGCGGCGGCGATGCCTGGCTCTCTTTTCGTCCGACGAAAAGGTGCCTGGCATCCGCGCGGGAAGGGCGCCTGTGGAACCGGGTTCGGGTTCGCGTTTGAAGAAACCGACACGCCGCTGAGGTCAGTTCACCTCATTGTCGCTGTCGTCGAGAAATCCCGGCAGCTGATAGCGACCGGCGGGAAGAAGATCCTGGTCTTCCTCTTCCCGTTCTTCGACTACCAGGACGCGCTGCCTGAGATTCTCCGGTAGTTCGCTGACGAATCGCGAGGGATCGAGGAGCACATCGACCCGGTAGCGGTCCCGGGCGAGTTCGGGTCGTAGGAGATAGAGCCGGTCCCGAGCGCGGGTCACGGCGACATAGAAGAGGCGCCTCTCCTCCTCGATGTCTTCGGCCCGGGCGCTGGGGAAGCGACCCTCCGCCAACCAGATGACAAAGATCGCACGCCACTCAAGGCCCTTCGCCTGATGGGTGCTCGAAAGCGTCAATACCTCATCGGCGGGACCGCCGACGGACTCTTCGCCCGAGAGATCGTTGAGGAGCGTGATCTCGGCCAGAAAGGCCACCATGTCGGGATAGCCGTCGGCGAAGAGCGCGAGTTGCTCGATGTCCTCGAGCCGGTTCCCTGCATTCTCCAGGTTGCCCCTCGCCCAGTCGCGATAGAACTCGGCCACGACGAGCCGAACCGCCTCGCCGGGTTGACCCAGGATCTGTGGTTTGGCCAGTTCTTCGAGCAGCGTTCGGGTGACGGCCAGAGATCGTTGCGCGGTCTTCGGGAGGTCTACGGTGGAGGGGTCGAGGTGTAGCAGGCGTTCGAGGGGGTTGGCGCCGGCGATGGCCTGCCAGAGACGTGCTGTGAGCCGTGGTCCGAAGCCGGAGCGGAGTTTCATGAGCCGGGCAAAGGAGATCTCGTCGCGTGGGTTGTCGACGAATCTCAGGTGAGCGAGAACATCTTTGACGTGGCGATGCTCGAAGAACCGCAACCCGGAGCGGACCTGAAACGGGATGTTGCGGCGGGTCAGCTCGACCTGGAGATCGAAGGAGTGCGAGTGGTTGCGGTAGAGGACGGCCATCTCCTCGAGCTCGATGCCCTCTTCGCGCAGCTCGAGGACGGTGTCCGCCACCCAGGACGCCTGGATCTCGGGACTGGGTACGACGACCTCAGCAGGCTGCTCCCCGTCGCTCCGAATCGAGCGGAGTTCCTTCTTGAACTGACGCTCGTTGTGCTCGATGGACGCGTTGGCCAGGGCCAGAATCGGCGGTGTCGACCGGTAGTTGGTTTCGAGCCGGAAGACGTTGCAGCCCTGGTGACGCTCGGGGAAGCTCAGGATATTGTCGAAGTCGGCGCCACGGAAGGCATAGATGGACTGCGCATCGTCACCGACGACCATGACGTTGCGCTTGGGCCCGAGCATGGCGTCGACGATGTCGGCCTGGAGTCGATTGGTGTCCTGGTACTCGTCGACAAGGATGTGGGTGTAGCTCGCCGCGAGCCGGCGCCTCACATCGGGGTAACGTTTGAGTAGCAGCAGCCAGTTGAGCAGCAGATCGTCAAAATCCATGAGATCGGCGTCGCGTTTGCGTTCGAGATATCGTTTGAAGATGGCGGCGACGATCTCCGCCTGGTCGTAGAACTGGGGCGCCCTCTGAAGCAGCACATCCTCGAGCTCGCATCCGGTGTTGATGACATAGCTGTAGAGATCAACGAGCAGCCGAGGTCTGGGCAGACGCCGTTGTGGAACTTCGGGCGAGACATCGGCGAGGGCGTGACCCATGAGGTCGCCGGCATCCTCCCGGTCGAGAATGCTGAACCGCGGGGTATAGCCGACCTCTTTGGCGTGGCGTCGCAGGATCCGGTGGCCGGCGGAATGAAAGGTTCCGCCATGAACCCGTGCGGCGTCGCGCTCGAGGAGGCGTCCGACCCGACCCAACATCTCGCGCGCAGCCTTGTTGGTGAAGGTGAGCAGCAGAATCTGACCGGGTGACACCCCATCCTCGATGAGCCGGCTGGCGCGGTAGACCAGGGTCCGGGTCTTCCCGGTTCCGGCGCCGGCAAGTACGAGCATGGGTCCGCCCGGGTGCATGACCGCCGCGTACTGTTGGTCGTTGAGGTCGTTGGCGTAGTCCACCCGGCGACGGTCTGTGAGATCCGTCCGATCCGCCGGGCGGATGGGATCACTCATGGGAGGGCGATGTGGCCCAGGGTGGAGCGGTCGAAACTCAGTTTGAGATCCCGCCCATAGATCATGAGAGTGGCCTCGAAACGGGCTCCCGCATCCAGGATGGCGTCGACCGCTTCGGAAAACGGCGCCGGTATCCGAACCGTGAGGACGTCGTCCTCCTGGGAAGCCTCGGCGGCGAGATTGATGGCCCAGCCGAGGGCGCAGATCGCCGCTTCTCGGGTCGTGCCGGCCACGGGACCAACCTGGTCTCGGCCGCCATAGGCATAGGCGGCGATGCGCTCGCCCTGGCGGACAAAGGCGGCATGGAGGCCGCGCTGTTTGAGCCAGTACTGGTGGTCGGCATCGCGGACGATATTGCGGTTGAGGCGGTCGATACGATCGAGATCGGCCTGGCCTCGACGGTTGAAGAGATCGGTCGTGACATCGCGGCCATCCATCAGCCGCGAGAGTACGTGGCCGATGCGCGGCGCTTCGGTATGAGGGATCGTCAGTTGATAGACCGGCGCCAAGGGTCGGAAACCATGGCGGAGCAACAGGCTCTGCGCCACCCCCTGGGTGGGAACGACGGTGAGGAACTCGCGGGCTCCGGACCGTTCGCCGTAGACCAGCATCCGTTGGATGAGGGCGTCGCCCGCGCCGCGGCCTCGGTGTTGTGGCAGCACCCACATCTCGGAGATCACGCATTGGCGTGAACGGACGTGGCCGGCAGCGAAACCGACGGTCTCGTTTTTGTCCTCGGCGGTCTGAAAACCATCCGGATCCCGAGTGATGAGGTGGGTCAGATCAGGGTCGAGTTCCATGTCGAGATCGAGAATCCCGCTGTGACGCGGAAAGGCGTCAAGTTCGGCGGCGACGGCATCCCGGAGCACGGCGAGACCCGGGAGTTCTTCTCGATTTGTCCGCCGCACCTTGATTTTCGCCACTGTTCCTCCAGAAGCATCGACAGTCAGCGGAGTGTAACAGAGAGAAGGGTCTACAATGGCGTTTCCAGATCGTTCAACGAGGTGTTTATGCCCAAGGTTTTGGATCGACAGGCGAACCATGACGTGACCTACGAGGCCAACCGGGATCACTGGCTCAACGAGCTCCGGATCATCGAGGCGCAGCGGCGGTCCATCGCCGCAGGTGGTGGTGAGAAAGCCGCCGCGAAACAGCGTAAGGCGGGCAAACTACTCGCACGGGAGCGGGTGGACGCACTCATCGATGACGGCACTGACTTCCTCGAACTCGGGAGCTTTGCCGCCTGGGGCATCTATGAAGAGTGGGGCGGTGCGCCGGCGGCGGGCGTGGTCACCGGGCTCGGAACCGTCAGCGGTCGCGAATGCGTCGTCGTCGCCAACGATGCGACGGTCAAGGCGGGCGCCTGGTTCCCCCTGACCTGCAAGAAAATCCTCCGGGCGCAGGACTTCTCCATGGAGAACCGGCTGCCGATCATCTACCTCGTCGATTCCGCGGGCGTCTTTCTGCCGATGCAGGATGAGATCTTCCCCGACCGCGACCACTTCGGGCGGGTCTTCTACAACAATGCGCGATTGTCGGCCGAAGGCATCTATCAGATCTCGGCCATCATGGGTTCGTGTGTCGCCGGCGGCGCCTACCTCCCGATCATGTCCGACGAGGCGCTCATCGTCGAGGGCACCGGGACCATCTTCCTGGCCGGGTCGCACCTCGTGACCGCCGCCATCGGCGAGAAGATGGACAACCAGGAACTCGGTGGCGCCGAGGTCCAGGTCGACATCTCCGGCGTGGTCGATGATCGGTTCCCTGATGACCTGTCCGCCATCTCCCACATCCGGGCGCGGATCGGCGAACTGGCTCGGCCCGTGATGGCGCCCTTCGACCGGATCGAGGAGCGGCCGCCCCTGGCCGATCCCGAGGAGATCCTCGGACTCATGCCGGCGGATCGGTCGAGACCCTACAGCACCCACGATCTGCTCGGCCGGATCCTCGACGGCTCCGAGTTCACCGAGTACAAGGCGACCTATGGGCGGACCATGATCTGCGGCACCGGCCGGATCGGCGGCTGGGCGGTCGGAATCGTCGCCAACAACCGGCAGATTGTGCATCGCCGGCGGGGCCTCGAACCGAGTGAACGGGAGATGCAGATCGGCGGCGTGATCTACTCCGATACCGCCGACAAAGGGGCGCGCTTTGTTGCGCTCATGAACCAGAAGGGGATCCCGCTGGTCTTTCTTCAGGACGTGACCGGCTTCATGGTGGGGTCAAAATCCGAGCGTGAAGGCATCATCAAAGATGGTGCGAAGCTGGTCAACGTGGTCGCGAACTCGGTGGTTCCGAAGATCACCATCTTTGTCGGCAACTCGTTCGGCGCCGGGAACTACGCCCTGTGCGGCCGCGCCTACGGGGCTCGTTTCTATTACGCCTGGCCATCGGCGTCGATCTCGGTCATGGGCGGCCAGCAGGCATCGAAGACCCTCCTCGCGATTCAACTCAAAAACCGCGGGGAGGACGTCTCCGACGAGGAGAGGGCGAAGCTGTTGGCCGAGATTCAGGCGCGCTACGACGAGGCCAACGACCCACGCTATGCCGCAGCCAGGTTGTGGGTCGATGAGATCATCGATCCAAGACGGACCCGCGAGGTCATTATCCGAAGCCTCGATGCCGCCGCCCACCAACCCGA
>CBESWV010000005.1:0-42531 GCA_965533305.1 uncultured bacterium
AGAGACACGAGTCGGCCCCGATCGAGGCCGACGAGCGGCCAGCTTAACACACGCCAGCCCGGCTCCGCGGCAGCCTCCCGCTCACCGTCAACCGTGGTCCAGAGCGCAACCGCGCCCCCTTCGACAAGATGCGATCGCGCCCAGCCGAGCAACGCACCGTGGCCGCCCACCGCCCGGGCCGAGATGAGGTCAAAACACTCCTCCTCCGGCAGCTGCTCATACCGCAGATCCACCGCCATGGCATCGAGATTGAGCTCTCGAATGACCCTCTTGAGGAAAGCCCACCGCTTCTTCCTCGGTTCCAAAAGCACCCCCCGCCACCCGGGTCTGGCGATGAGCAAGGGCACCCCGGGCAGGCCGGCCCCGCTCCCGACATCGAGAAGGGCCCCTTCGCCGGGGAGAAGATGCTCACCCGAGAGGGCGTCGAGAAGGTGCCGATCGACCAGTTCCCGTCGATCGGAGAAACGCACGAGATTGTGCCTCGCCGACCAGGACTCGAGAAGCTCGGCATAGCGCACCATGTTTTCGAGAGCGGCTCCATCCAGGTGTTTCACCAAAAGATCTCGAAACGATTCCGCATCCTTCATTGCCGCTTGCTCCTCCGTGCAATGCGCCCGGCAAGAATGGCGACCGCCGCGGGAGTCATCCCCGGCAACCCCTCGGCATCGGCAAGGGTGGCGGGCCGGTGCCTTTGGAGTTGTTCAATGATCTCTCTCGACAGGCCGGGGACCATCGCCGGTTCAAGCCCTCGCGGGATCTCGACCTCGCGCAACCGCTGAACCCGTTCAATCTCCCGCTGGTGCCGCGCGAGATATCCGTGGTACCGAAGCGAGTGAACCACGGTGAGTCGGTCCTCATCACTCAGCTCCGCAAGCCCCGGCACCCGGGCAGCCGCACGATCCAGATCAACATCCTGCCGCCGCAAAAGACCCGCCCACGTCGTCGGCGCCGTCAACTCGACGCCGGTGATCCCACGTACCACTTCGCGGGTGGCTGAATTCGGGTTCAAACGACCTTCTTCAAGCGCCTGACGCGCCCGGGCCCGCGCTGCCCATCTCGTGTGTTCCACGTGGAACATCTCTTGTCGTACCAAACCGAGCTCGACACCCTTCGCCATGAGCCTTTCGCGGGCGGAATCCACCCCCAGCACCAACCGGTGCTCGGCCCTGGAGGTGAACATTCGGTATGGCTCGACGTGATCCCGCGTCACCAAATCGTCCACAAGCACACCGAGATACGCTTCTTGGCGGGTGGGACGAAAGATCTGTTCTCCGCGACCGGAAAGAACTGCGTTCACCCCCGCAAGGAAACCGAGGGCTGCCGCTTCTTCATAACCCGAGGTCCCGAGCACCTGCCCGGCGAGAACAAGCCCCGGCACCTCGCGGCAGGAGAGATCCGCCGCCACCTGGCCGGGTGCCACCATGTCGTATTCCACCGCATACCCATACCGGAGGAACTCTGCCTTCTCCAGACCGGGAACGGCGTGGACCACCGCCTCCTGGACATCGTGGGGAAGGCTGGTCGAGAGCCCATTGACATAGACGCTGTTGCTTGAAAGACCCTCGGGCTCGAGAAACACCGTGTGTTCGCGGTGGTGGGGGAAACGAACCACCTTGTCCTCGATCGACGGGCAGTAGCGAGGACCCACACCATTGATGGCCCCCGAAAAGAGCGGTGACCGGTGAATATTGTCTTCGATGATGGTCTGGACCCGCTCGGAGGTTCGCGTCACCCAACACACGACCCTGTTATGAACCGACCGTGTCCGCCAGGAAAAAGGCCTCGGCGCCTCATCGCCCTCCTGTACCCCGAGTTGATCAAAATCCAGACTCGACCGGGCGAGACGCGGCGGCGTCCCGGTCTTGAACCGCCGCAGGGTCAGACCGAGGCCTGCCAGTTCGGCGCCGAGACCGATGCTCGGTCGCTCACCAAAGCGCCCTCCCGGCTTTCGTTCCCCGTCGCTGTGCAGCACTCCACCGAGAAACGTCCCGGTGGTCAGAATCGTCGTCCGCCCCAATACGCGGGTTCCATCTCCCAGCCGGACACCCCGCACCCCGCCATCATCGGCCACCAGCCCGACCGCCTCGCCCTCGATAATGGTCACTCCCCGCAAACCGGCCAGGACCCGCGCCATGATCTCCGAGTACCGCTCCTTGTCGCACTGCGCGCGAGGGCCCCACACCGCCGGTCCGCGAGACCTGTTCAGCATCTTGAACTGGATCCCGGCGCGGTCGGCCGCCCATCCCTGGAGCCCACCCAGTGCGTCGAGCTCTGCCACCAGGTGGCCCTTGCCGATCCCGCCGATCGCCGGGTTGCAGGGCATCTGAGCGATGGTGTGGCGGTGCATTGTCACTACACCGACCGATCCCCCCATTCGGGCCGCGGCGGCGGCCGCTTCACAGCCGGCGTGTCCCGCTCCAACCACCACGACATCGAAGCTGCCTCCCATGGCTATTTCCCGATGCAGAACGAACCGAAGACCCGGTCGAGAACATCCTCGGTCACGACGTCGCCGGTGAGTTCACAAACCGCATCCAAGGCCGCACGAACCCCTTCGGCGGCAAGTTCCGGGAGCTCGAAATCCGTCGATTCGAGTTCGCTCACCGCCGACTCAAGCGCCATTCGATGGCGACCCGCGATGGCCACCTCGCCCCCGAGATCGGCGATATCGGCCGTTACGACCTCGGCAAGGGCTTCACGAAGCTCCTTCAAACCTTCCCCGGTTGAGCAGGACAGCGCCAGCCACGGTGCCGTCACGGCCTCGTCACCGGCGAGGTCCCACTTCGAGCGAATTCTCAGGGTCGGTTGGTGCTCCTTCGCGCCGGGCACCGCATCGTAGGGTTGACCAGCCGGCCACAACACGACTACGGCATCGGCATCGGCGGCGGCTCCCCGGGCTCGGCGGACTCCCTCCCGCTCAACGGGATCAGACGTGATGCCCAGACCGGCGGTGTCTTGCAGAATCACCCGCACGCCCGCAACCTCGAGCTCCGCCTCCACGACATCCCGCGTCGTCCCGGGGTGCGGAGAAACAATGGCTTTCTCGGTGCCGACAAGGCGATTGAAGAGTGTCGATTTACCCGAATTCGGCGGGCCGAGAATGACGATCCGCACGCCGTCCCGGATCCGTTGCCCCGCCGACGCCGTGGCGAGGAGCGCCGACGCCTGCTTCAGACACCGGCCGCGGCGCTGAAGACCCGCGTCGCGATCGTATGGTATTTCGTGATGCGCAAAATCCAACGACGCCTCGAGCCGCGCCAAGAGATCGGTGAGGTCGGCCTTGAGCTGGGCAAATTCGCGCGACAGTCGACCCTCAATCTGGGCCCGCGCAACCCTTGCCTGCCAGGCGGTATCGGCCCGGGTGAGTTCGTTGATCGCCTCGGCCTGCACCAGATCAAGCTTGCCGTTGGCGACGGCGCGACGAGTGAACTCGCCCGGGCCCGCCGGGCGGGCGCCCGCGGCGGTGAACGCTTCGATGGTGGTCCGGATCACCCAGCTCGAGCCATGCACCATGAGTTCCAGCATGTCCTCACCGGTGTAGGACCGCGGTGCGGGGTAGGGGAGCGCCACCGCCCGGTCGATCAACCCACCCGCCGGATCCAGAACCTTGACGAGCGACGCCCGCCACCCGCGGTCTACGTCGAGGCCGGGACAGACCGCCTGGGCGAGCCTACGAGTCTCACCCCCACTGACCCTGATCACCGCCAGGCCACCCCGCCCCGGGGGCGACGACAGGGCAACGATGGTGTCAGCGCCGCCGGCGAGGGCGGACGACAACCCGCTTGAGGAAGCCTTCTCCATCCGACTCGGTTTCGACACCGGGGTCGTCGGCCAGCGCGAGATGGATCTCGCGTCGGGCCGCCGGCGTCATCAGGCCCATCACCACCGGTGATCGGGTGCGGAGCGCTTCATCGGCTGCCTCCTCCGCCTTGTCCTGGAGCTGCAACGAACGCCGCTCCTTGAATCCCTCACTGTCCAGGTGAATCGGGAGGTGGCGCTCCAGCCTCCGGTTGAGAACACGATTGCACAGGTACTGGAGCGAATCGAGACCCTTGCCGCCCACCGCGGTCAAAAGCCCGCAGTCGTTGCCGGAAAGCTCTCCCTCGAGGGCCTCCTCGGTCTCCACGAGCCTCGAGGTGACCTCGAGGTCGCCCGCCTTGAAGGTCTCCGACAGGAAGAGTCCGAGCACTGCCACGGGGTCGAGTTCGGCTTCCACCACCACGCCCTCGTCATCCGAGGTGCCGACCTCGTACCGGAGCTCACCGAACCGCGCGTTCAACGCCGAGCATGCTTCGCTCAGCGCTGCGTCGAGGGTCTCACCACGAAACTCACGAGCGTGTTTCATTTGGCTTTCCTCCCGCCTCTCCCGCCGAAATACTTCCTTTCACCGATGATGAAAAGGGTGATCTCTTGCTGCAGGATCGAAATCACGTTATTGGTCAACCAGTACAACACGAGTCCTGAGGGAAACTGCAGGAACATGATGCCGAAGACCAGGGGCAACATCCGCATGATCCGTTGCTGCTGCGGATCGCCGGCCTGGGGCGCCAGCTTCTGTTGCAGCCACATGGTCGCGGTCATGAGGACCGGTGTCACATAGAGAGGATCCTTGGCCGAAAGATCGGTGATCCAGAGAATGAATGGGGCGTGGCGAAGTTCGATGGCATGGAGGAAGAGCTGGTAGAGGGCCCAGAGAATCGGCAGCTGGACCAGCACCGGGAGACACCCGGCCATGGGGTTCACGCTCTCTTCCTTGTACAGCGCCATGGTCTCCTGGCTCATTTTGGCGCGGGCCTGGGGGTCGTTCTTCTTCTTTTTGTACTTGGCCTGAATCTCTTTGACTTTGGGTTGGACCTTGGCCATCTTTCGCATGGAGACGGTGGAAGTGTGCATCAACGGGAAGAGCACGATCCGAATCCCGACCGTCAGCAGGATGATCGCGACGCCGTAGTTACCCACCAGACCATAGATCCACCACAGCGCTTTGAGGAAAAAGACCGAAATGACGCCGAAGATCCCGAAGTCGAGGGTCTTCTCGACGCCTCCGCCGATACCCTGTAAGAGATCGTAGTCCTTCGGCGCACCCAGGAGTTCGCCCTCGAAGACTCCCGAACTCGGGACCAGAAGCACCCGCAGCACCTGATAGAGCTTCGGTTCCTCACTGGGATCACTCAAATCGGTGAATTCAAGGCGGTCGAACCGAACCTCGTCGACCCGCGACCGCGGTCGTAGAAGACTGATGAAGTAGGCGTCTTCGAGACCCGCATACGCAAGAACACCGGGTCTCAGGCTGACCGGCGCTTTGACCTTGGCCTTCTTGTACTTTTCGATCTCCCCGTCGGCGAGTACGATGCCGTCTCCCCAAAGCGCGAGACGGCTGTTCTGCTCCTGTTCACCGAGATTTCTCAAGCCGGTGCCGGCGCTGATCGGCGCATTGCTCAGCGATCCCGAACTCCGCACACTCACCTCGAGCCCATAGCCGGGATTGAGGTTGATGGTCTTGTAAACCGCTGATCCCGCGCCATCGGACCAGCTCATGACCACGCCATTCTGCAGTCGCTCGACCTGATAGAGGCGGGTATCCGGGCCATCATCCGTCACGAGCTGAAGCGGCAGAGCGCGCTGGTCGTTGGGAACCGACTGGATGAGATCGAGGGTCGCTCCCTCGTCGTCGTCGTAGTGGAGCAGGCGCATGGAGGTGACCATCGCGCCGCGGTTGCTGAGCTCAACCTCCATCATATCGTTGGCCAACTTGATGGTGGTTTCGGCCTCACCGACGATGGGAGAGAGATTCTCGTCAACCGCAGCATCCTCGGCCGCCGGCGACGAATCGACCCGCTCCGCTGGGGGATCCCCGGCCTCGCTGACCCTCTCTTCGACGACGACCTCGCTCTGAGGCCGGGCTGTCGGTGGTGCCGGGGGCGGAAAGATCACCGACCAGCCCGCAAAGATCAGCGCCGACAGCACGAAGGCCAGCAGCAGTCGTTTCTCCATCTCGCTCCACACCTTCCCGGATTCTCGTACCGGCCGGCTCTTCTAGCGCCTGTCGGCGTTCATCCTCTCACCCAACCGTTCAAGGCAGCTTTCGAAATCGCGCTCGAGGATCTGCCAGGGCACCAAAACACAGCTCCGCCGCGCATTGACGACGAGATCGAATGCTTCGGTCACGGTTGTTGATTGTCGAAGTCGATACAGTTCACGCAGCCGCCGCTTGGCGCGCGCCCGGATGACCGCATTGCCGATCTTACGGGATGCAGTGACGCCAAGTCGGCTACTTCCATCGGTTCGCATTGCAAACAAGACCACGTGCCGCCCAGCGACCCGGATTCCCTGACTGTAGATTCGCTGGAATTCCGCACGTCGTCGAAGTCTCTCAGAGCGCGGAAACCGTCGACGCCGGCTAGACGGCAAGCCGCTTGCGGCCTTTGCGCCGACGGGCGGCGAGCACTCTGCGTCCGTTTTTGGTACGCATCCGCAAACGAAAGCCATGGGTCTTCTTCCGGCGGCGATTGTTGGGTTGAAATGTCCTTTTCATCGTCACGTCACTCCAAATTCTGCGGGCGCGCTACATTACTTCAGGTCCGCGCAGGTGTCAAGGCTCTGTCACTCACCCGGTTAAGCGATTTTATGCTAGCCTGAGTCGATGGACCGCTGGCAGGAGCTTCAACCACACCTCCAACAACTGTTGGGCGCTGAAGAGTACGGTACGTGGATCAAACCGCTCGGGATTAAAAAATTCTCCGACAACTCTCTTGTTCTCGCGTGCGACAACGCCATTGTCGCCGAGTGGGTTCGCGATCATCTTCTGCGCGATATCGAAACCGTCGCCCGCAGCCGTTTTGGATCCGAGTTCACCGTCGGCATCGATTCGGGTCAGGATCTGACCCTCGCAGCGGACCCGGTTCGACCCTCCATTTCCAGCCACCCGTTTGTTTCCGGTTTTGTCTTCGAGAGTTTTGTCCAGGGAACATCCAACCAGTTCGCCGCCGCCGCGGCCGAGGCCGTTTCCGAAAGACCAGGCGAGGCGTACAACCCGCTCTATATCTACGGCGGTTCGGGTCTTGGAAAGACCCATCTCCTGCACGCCATCGGTCACCGGGTGCTGGCATCGAACCCGAACTGCAAGGTCACTTACATGACCACCGAGCAGTTCGTCAACGAGCTCATCAACTGTATCCGACGCCAACAGATGGAGGCCTTTCGTCAGACCTTCCGCGGCGTCGATGTCCTTCTCCTCGATGACATTCAGTTCATCGCCGGTAAGGAGCGGACCCAGGAGGAATTCTTCCATACCTTCAACACCCTCCAGTCGACCGGAAAACAGGTGGTCTTCACCTCCGACGCGCGGCCCGCGGACATCCCGGGTCTCGAAGAACGACTGCGGTCCCGTTTTCTCCAGGGCCTCATCGCCGATATTCAACCACCCGATCTCGAAACCCGGTGCGCAATCCTCAGGGAAAAAGCGCGAGCCATCGGCTGGGAACTTCCCGAGGACACCGTTCTTTTTATATCGCGAAAGGTACAGAAGAACGTTCGCGAACTCGAAGGCTGCCTCAACCGAACCATTGCCTACGCCCAACTCAAGAACGCGAAGATCACCGTCGATGTTGTCCGTATGGCGCTCTTTGAACTTCTCCCTGATGAGCGCGAAACCACACCTTCGGACATCATCCGCTTTGTCGCGCAACACTATGGAATCCGGGTTGCCGATCTCAAGGGTCGCTCCAACCGCCGGTCCATTGCTCTGCCGCGCCAGGTCGCGATGTATCTCATCCGCGAGATCCTCGATCTGAGTTTTCCCGAAATCGGAAGGATCTTCTCCAAACACCACTCAACCGTGATGTACGCGGTGGACGCGATCTCAAAAATGCGTCGCTCCAACCCCGATTTCGACTCGACCCTGACGTCGTTCCGCGAACACTTCAACTGAGTCATCGCTGGTGGCGTTTTCCACAGATCACGGTCGTGGTTTTGTGGAATTCTGTGGAATGGTTGTGGAATCCACAGCTTCCCACAATTCATCCACAGATCCAGCTGCTAGCTAGCCCCTTTTGTTGCCTGATTTTGACGCTGTTTTCCGCACTTTCCACTGCCTCGACGGTGATGATCTACTATGCTATATTTCCATCTGCTCGATACTTAGTCTTCGTCGAAAGGTCCTGTGATGGAACTGAAACTGCAGCGAAATTTAGTGCTTCAGGAGCTTTCTATCCTCCAGGGGGTGGTCGAGCACCGAACCACGATTCCGATTCTTTCCAGCATCCTCGCTGAAACCGCCGACGCGCGTCTTCGGATGGTCGCGACTGACCTCGACATGACGATTATGACCGATTGCCCCGCCGTGGTTCACGGTGGCGGGCGGATCACGCTCGAAAGCCGGGTTTTTCAGGGACTCGTGAGGAATCTCCCGGAGGAGGAGTTTTCACTTCGCCTTGATGGAGACTCGGTTGAAATCACCAGCGGCCGGTTCAAGTCGCGAATGGCAGTGGCTGATCCGTCCGAGTATCCCACCATTCCGGATGTCCCTCCCAACGGGGAGTATTCGCTGCCGCTGGATCTTTTCCAGTTGATGCTCGATCGAGTTGCGTTTTCCATCACCAAGGACGATCCGAAGTTTCAACTCAATGGTGCACTGGTGAAACTCCTGCCCGGAGAAATCGAGATCGCCGCCACCGACGGTCATCGCCTGTCGGTCGTTCGCGCCAACGCACCCGATGGTCAGCCCCCGTTCGAGCAGCAACTCTTCCCACGAAAACTCTTGGCGGAGTTCGCCCGTTTCGGTGACGAGAACGTCGAGGTTTCGGCCAGCGACAATCACCTCGGCTTCCGCATGGGTGAGCGGACCCTGGTCTCGCGGATCGTTGAGCTTCGGTTCCCGCAGTATGAGCGGGTCATCGTGCGTGACAATCCATCGCGCGCTCGGGTGGATCGCAAGGAGTTTTTAGCTTCTCTGCGCCGGGTGAGCTTGATGGCCCACGAAAAAGCGCGAGGGGTTCGTTTTCGCTTTGATCCGTCGGGCGAACTCACTCTGGTGTCCATCGGCTACGATCGCGGCAGCGCAGAGGAAACGCTCTCTGTCAGCTACCAGGGTGATGGCATGGAAATCGCCCTCAACGCCCAGTACGTCATCGATGTCTTGCAGACCCTCGAGTGTCCGATGGTGGAGCTCCAACTCAAGGATGGAAACACCCAGTGTGTGTTGGTCCCGGTGGACGACGATCCGCGACTCGAGGAGTACATCTACGTCCTCATGCCCATGAGGCTGTAGCTCCCACGAGTTCGGTGAATCTAAATCCACTCCGTCTCAAGCGCAGGTGACCGGTGCGCCTCATAGAGATCAAGACCGCGGGTTTTCGCAACCTCGTGTCGGATTCGATCTCGTGGAGCGGCTCGAGCAACCTCGTCGCCGGTGCCAACGGTCAGGGCAAGACAAACCTCCTCGAGGCCGTCGCCGTATTTGGAAATCTGCGTTCCTTCCGGGTGCCGTCCATGCGACAGGTCGTCACCCACGGAGAGGTGGAGTTCTTTCTCGAAGGCCGCGTGGAGACACTCACGGGGGTGGTGCGTCTGAGCCAGCACCTGAGGATGGGCCCGCCGGTTCGTCGCGTGCTCGAAATCGCCGGGGCAACGGCCTCGGTCTCTCAGTATCTTCAGATCTTTCCGGTCTTCACCCTGAGTGGCTCCGATCGTGAACTCGTCGCCGGTGGACCGAGCGCACGTCGCGCCTTTCTTGATCGATTTACGTTCCTTCTCGAGAATGAGTTCTTTGATGAGGTTCTGAACTATCGGAGAACGCTCCGTCAACGAAATGCAGCGTTGACCTCAGCTGTTGATGATCGTGAGATGGAGGTTTGGGAAGACCGGCTGGCGAGGGCTGCCGCTGCGGTGGTTCATCGCCGCCTCAGGATGTCTGAGAGGCTCATTGAATCATTCGAACCGATCTACACAGAGCTTCGTAGTGATGGTTTTCCTCGAGTCGAGCTCAGCTATCGTGGCGAAGCCGGGATCGAACAGGCCGAGAAGGTATCAGAACTGGAAGAACACTACCAAAAACGGTATAATGAGACGCGAGTTCGAGACCGGCGGACGGGCTTCACGAGCGAGGGTCCCCACCGACATGATCTGGGGCTTCGTGCGGATGGAAGAACGGTCCGGCACATGCTCAGTTCCGGTCAGTCCAAAGTGGTTGCTGCTGCGCTCCGTCTCGCGTCGTTGACGCAGGTTGAAAAAGGTCGAGGTGAGCACCTACCCGTCATTGTCGATGATGTTGATGCGGAGTTGGATTCGGTGGTGCTCGATCGTCTCATCGAGCATCTCGAAGGTGAACGACAGCTTTTCTTTTCGAGCGCGAACAGAGGAGTGTCGCAGAGGTTGAGAGCCGGTTCGAAACGGCTCGAAGTCCGTCAGGGAAAACTGATCGAGGCGGTAGGAGAACGATTGGATGAGTGAAGCGTACACAGCTGATAACATCAAGGTCCTCAAGGGCCGAGATGCGGTTCGCAAGCGGCCGGGGATGTACATCGGCGATGTCGATGATATTTCCGGTCTCAATCACATGGTCTGGGAAGTCGTGGACAACTCCATCGATGAAGCCCAGGCGGGACATGCCACCCAAGTCTCGGTGACCATCCACGCCGATCAGACCGTCACCGTGACGGATGACGGGCGTGGAATTCCGGTTGATACCCACAAGGAATCCGGTCGCTCGGCCGCCGAGGTCATCATGACCGAGCTTCACGCCGGCGGGAAGTTCGACAGCAACTCATACAAGGTGTCGGGCGGTCTGCACGGCGTCGGGGTCAGCGTGGTCAATTTTCTGGCCGAATGGCTCAGGGTGGAAATCTACCGGGAAGGCAAGGTCTGGGAGCAGACCTACCATCGCGGTGTGCCTCAGGGAGACCTGAAGGCGATTGGAAAAACCAAACGAACCGGCACGCTCATCAACTTCAAACCGGACCCCGAGGTCTTCTCCGTCCTCGATTACCACCCCGATCTCCTCGTCCGCCACCTCCGCGAATTGGCCTTCCTCAACTCGGGCCTCAATATCAGCTTCGAAGACGAGGGAACCGAGCGGGAAGAGGATTTCCGCTTCGATGGCGGGCTGACGGAATTCGCCCGCTATCTCAACCGGTCCAAGACGGTCCTCCACGAAGATCCCATCTATCTCGATGAGAAGACCGACGACGGTGAAGAACTCGAGGTCGCGCTGCAGTGGCACGACAGCTATTCGGAAAACGTCCTCGCGTTCACCAACACGATCTTCAATCGGGACGGCGGAACCCATCTTTCGGGCTTCCGAGCCGCGCTGACCCGAACGATCAACTCCTATGCCCAGTCCCAGAATCTCCTCAAGGGGATGAAGGAAAACCTCTCCGGTGAAGATGTGCGTGAAGGTTTGACCGCGGTCATCGCGGTGCGCCTCATCGATCCTCGGTTTTCTTCTCAGACCAAGGACAAACTGGTCTCGGCCGATGCCAAGGGTTGGGTTGAGTCGGCGATCAACAGCCGGCTCTCGACCTTTTTCGAGGAGAACCCGGCAGTGGCGAAACGGGTCATCTCGAAATGTCTCGATGCCGCAAGGGCCCGCGAGGCGGCGCGCAGTGCGCGCGAACTCACCCGGCGAAAATCGGCCCTCGAAACATCGGCATTGCCGGGCAAGCTCGCGGATTGCTCCGAACGGGACCCACAACTTGCGGAAATCTTCATCGTCGAGGGTGATTCCGCCGGCGGCTCGGCCAAACAGGGCCGCGATCGTCGATTCCAGGCGATTCTCCCGCTCAGGGGCAAGATTCTCAACGTCGAAAAGGCACGATTCGATCGAATGCTGGGTTCAGAGGAGATCCGCGCGCTGATCCAGTGTCTCGGAACGGGGATCGGCAAGGATGAGTTCGATCCCCTCAAGGTGCGCTACCACAAGATCATCATCATGACCGATGCCGATGTCGACGGTTCGCATATTCGGACGCTGCTGTTGACCTTCTTTTATCGCCAGATGCGCGAGCTCGTCGAACGGGGCCACCTCTTCATCGCGCAGCCGCCGCTCTACAAGGTGGCTCGGAAGAAGAAAGAGGTCTATCTCAAGGACGACGCCGATCTCTCCAGCTTCCTCCTCGATCGCGTCGAGGATGAGTTTCAGCTGCATGTCGGTTCCACCGGCGAAGTCTTCTCAGGCCGAGACCTTCGCGCGGTGATACTCGCCGCCGAAGACTGGACCGAGACCCTCGGCAACCTCGAACGACGAGGATGGCCGGCCGAGCTCGTGGCCGCGGCGCTCGATGTGGAGTCCCGGGGCATGAAGTCCGGATCCTCCGACCATGCGGATGCGTTGGTCGCGGAACTCCGCACTTTGGGATACGAAGAAACGAGAGTCGAGATCGATGAGGAGCGCGGGGCGTCGGAGGTTGTCTGTCGGGTCGGAACCAACGGCGTCAGCCGCGACAGCCGTCTCGGTCGGTCACTCACCAAGAGTGGGCACTTCAGGCGGGCCGAGCGAATGCTCGACCGGATCGCTCCACTGAGAGTCGGTCCCTATCATCTCGAACGCAACGGCGAGCGAACCACCGTTGAAACCCTGCCGGCTCTGGTGAGCCACCTCTACGAAATCGCGAAGAAGGGTTACAACATCCAGCGATACAAGGGTCTCGGTGAGATGAACCCGACCCAGCTCTGGGAAACCACCATGGACCCGAGTGTGCGGCGGTTGCTCGTGGTCAACATCGAAGATGCCGCAAAGGCTGATGAACTCTTCACAATTTTGATGGGCGACGCGGTCGAACCGCGGCGCCGCTTTATCGAGGACAACGCCCTCGAAGCACGCAACCTGGATATTTAGATGAGCGAGCACAAGGCACCCGAAGGCGATCGTATTCCGATCACCATCGAAGAGGAACTCCGCAGCTCCTATCTCGACTACGCCATGTCGGTGATCATCGGCCGCGCACTGCCCGATGTCCGAGATGGGCTCAAGCCGGTTCACCGGCGGATCCTCTATGGGATGTTGGAGGGCGGAAGCACCGCCTCGAAGGCCTATCGGAAATCGGCGCGCATCGTCGGTGATGTCATGGGTAAATACCATCCCCATGGCGATCAGGCGATCTACGACACCGCGGTCCGGATGGCGCAGGATTTCTCCATGCGCTACACCCTGGTTGACGGCCAGGGCAACTTTGGATCGGTGGACGGCGACTCGGCTGCGGCCATGCGCTACACCGAGGTCCGCCTCACCCGGCTTGCCGAGGAACTCCTCAGCGATGACATCTCGAAGGACACCGTCGACTGGGCGCCCAACTACGATGGTTCCCTGAACGAGCCGACGGTCCTGCCGGCGCGGTACCCCAACCTCCTGGTCAACGGTTCGGCAGGGATTGCGGTGGGAATGGCCACCAATATCCCACCGCACAACATCACCGAGATCATCGATGCCACCATCGCCGTGGTGAGGAATCCGACGATCGAGATCGACGAGTTACTAGAAATAGTACCGGGTCCGGACTTCCCCACCGCCGGGTTCATTCATGGCCGAAAAGGGATCCGCGACGCCTACACCACCGGCCGCGGCATCATCCAGATGCGAGCCCGCGCCATCATCGAAGAAGCCGAGAAGGGCAAGCGCGCGGCGATCATCGTCAACGAGCTGCCCTATCAGGTCAACAAGGCCCGCCTCGTCGAGCAGATCGCCAATCTGGTCCAGGCCAAGCGCCTCGAGGGCATCGCCGATCTCCGCGACGAGTCCGATCGTGACGGCATCCGGATGAAGGTCGAGCTCAAACGCGACGCCATCCCCGAGGTGGTGCTCAACAATCTCTACAAACTCACCCAGATGCAGACCACCTTCGGGATCATCCTGCTCGGGGTTCTTAACAAGCAGCCCAAGATTTTCAATATCAGGGAGCTCCTCCAACACTTCATCGAGCACCGCAAGGAAGTGGTGGTTCGGCGCACCAGATTCGATCTCGCCCGCGCCCTCGAGAGAGCCCACATCCTCGAGGGTCTCGTCATCGCCCTCGACCACATCGACGAGGTCATCAAGCTCATCCGCGCGGCGGCGGATCCGGCGACGGCGAAGAGCGGCCTCATGGAGAGTTTCGGTCTCTCCGCGCTTCAGGCCCAGGCGATTCTCGACATGCGCCTGCAGCGGCTCACCGGTCTCGAGCGCGACAAGATCGTCGGGGAGTACGCCGAGCTCAAGAAGACCATCGCGCACCTCGAGGCGATCCTCGGTTCAGAGGAGATGGTCGCCGACATCGTCGTTGATGAACTCTCCGAGATCCGAGCGAAATACGGCGACGCACGCCGGACCGAGATCGTTGCCGATCTCGGTGATCTGTCCATCGAGGACCTCATCGCCGAAGAGGACATGGTCATCACCGTCTCCCGGGACGGCTATATCAAACGATCGGCGGTGTCGGTCTACCGCGCCCAGCATCGAGGAGGCCGCGGTCGTCGCGGGATGGCCACCAAGTCCGAAGACCTGGTCTGGAAGCTCTTTGTCGCGTCGACCCACGCGACCATGCTCTTCTTTACCTCGACGGGCCGGGTCTTTGTCCGCAAGGTCCACGAGTTGCCCGACATCGGTCCGGCGGCCAGGGGACGGGCCCTCGTCAACCTGCTCCAACTCGACAGCGGTGAGCGGGTCGCGGCGTTGCTCGCGATCAGGGATTTTGCCGAGCACCCGGATTCGTTCCTCTTCTTCGCAACCCGGATGGGACGGGTGAAACGAACATCGCTCAAAGACTACGCCAATATCAGAGCCAACGGCCTGCGTGCCGTGGTCATCAACGAGGGCGATAATCTCTTATCGGTGCAGCTCACCGATGGCGCCAGCCAGGTCTTTATGGGCACCCACCAGGGGATGGGGATCCGTTTTCCGGAGAGCGACGCCCGCTCCATGGGTCGGGTCACCGCCGGTGTGCGCGGGATCAACCTCCGCAAAAAAGATTTTGTTGAAGAGATGGCCATCGTCAACCCGGAGGACGACCACGATATTCTGGTTGTGACCGATCTCGGGTTCGGCAAGCGGACGGCGGTTTCCGAGTTCCGGCTCCAGGGCCGGGGCGGCTATGGCGTGGCTCTGATCAAGCTCACCAAGAAGAACGGCAACGTCATCGGGATGCACCATGTCCAAGAGGATGAACAGCTTCTGATCGTGACCGAGGGTGGGATCCTGATCCGGATGAACATCGCCGAGATCCGCCGCATCGGCCGGGCCACCCAGGGGGTGCGTCTGATCCGCCTCGACGAGGGTGATCGCGTGGTTTCGGTGGCGGTTGCCGGCGCCGAGAATGACGACGACGATACGGAGAGCACCGAGCTCGCCGAGAACACGCCCGGAGAGGACTCGGACACCGCCGCCGCCGAAACCGAAGCCAACGAGGAATCCGCGGACCCAGACAGCCAAGACGCTGACACCCAAGATCCTGGCGCGGCGAGCTGATCGCGCCGCGGGGGGTCTCGCGGCGGTGACTGACCCACCCAAGATCCGCGCGGTGGCCCTGATTCACCAGGAAGGCGTCCTCGCCTTGATCGCGGTCGTCGGTCTGTCCTTTGGTGAACGGGGTCTCCTCCAGGCGCTGGCGCCGAAAACCACGGTTCTCGGTTCTCTCGCGGTCGGTGTTACGGCCGGGATCGCCTGCGTTGGCCTGTTGTGGCTGCTCCGCAAGGTGCCGGCTCTCGAGCGTCTCGAGCATTGGCAGCAGGGGGTGGTTTCGGGGTGGACGGCGACCGACGCCGTAGCCGTGGCGTTGGTCTCCGGGCTTGCCGAAGAGGCCCTGTTGCGGGCGTTGCTTCAACCGGTCATCGGTCTTGTGCCGGCGGCCGTTCTGTTTGCGGTCCTACACCTCGTGCCCGAAAGAAAACTCTGGTTCTGGCCCGTTTTCGCCCTCATTAGCGGGCTTCTCCTCGGCGGTCTCTTCGAAGTATGGGGTTACCCGGCCGCGGCCGTGGCCCATATTGTGATCAACGCGGTGGCGCTCCTTCGGTTGCGCCGTCCGATCGATGAGTAGTTTCGCGTCCCAAAACACGTCCCGCTGTGTACAATAGCCGCGGCTGCGTGTACGTCCCCGGAGGTTATGATGGAAAGTTCCGAGAACCAATTTCGTGTCAAGGTTGGATTGGCGGAGATGCTCAAGGGGGGAGTGATCCTCGATGTCACCACCGCCGACCAGGCCAAGATTGCCGAGGATGCCGGCGCCACCGCGGTCATGGCCCTCGAGCGCGTGCCCGCCGACATTCGTATCCAGGGCGGGGTCGCCCGCATGGCGTCGATTAAAAAGATTGCCGAGATTCAGAAGTGTGTTTCGATCCCCGTGATGGCCAAGATTCGCATCGGTCACATCACCGAAGCGCGGATGCTCGAGGCCCTCGAGGTGGACTTCATCGACGAAAGCGAAGTCCTGACCCCGGCCGATGAAGAGAACCACGTCAACAAACATGGTTTCAAAGTGCCCTTTGTCTGTGGTTGCCGAAACCTCGGTGAGGCGCTGCGGCGGATCGGTGAGGGCGCCGCCATGATGCGGACCAAGGGCGAGGCAGGATCGGGCGATATCGTCGAGGCGGTGCGCCATCTTCGTGCGGTTCATCGCGGAATCAAGATGCTCGGCATCCTTGACGAACACGAACTCATGGCCGAGGCGAAGAGCCTCGGCGCACCGTTCGAGCTCGTCACATGGGTGGCCGAACACGGACGGCTGCCGGTGCCCAATTTCGCGGCCGGTGGCATTGCCACCCCGGCCGATGCCGCCCTGTGCATGACCCTCGGCGCCGAGGCGGTCTTTGTCGGATCGGGTGTCTTCAAATCCGAGGACCCGGCGCCACGAGCAAAAGCCATCGTCGATGCGGTGACCCACTGGCAGGATCCAGCCAAGCTCGTGGAGATTTCGCGCGATCTTCAGGAGGCGATGTCCGGTCTCGAAGTCGGCAAACTCACCTCTGAGGAAATGCTGTCTCGTCGAGGGTGGTGATGCGCTGCGGCGTCCTGGCGCTGCAAGGAGACTGGGCGGCCCATGCCGCGGTGTTGAACAACCTGGGCGTCGAGACCGTTCTCGTCCGCACCGCGGCTGAGCTTGAAACCGTGGATGCGCTCGTTCTTCCTGGTGGTGAGTCTACCGCCATGCTTCGGCTGATGGAACCCGACAACCTGGCCGAGAAGATTGCGCTCCGGGTGCGAAACGGTCTGCCGGTTCTCGCCACCTGCGCCGGGGTGATCCTGCTCGCGACCACGACCAGGCCGTCGCAGCCGAGTTTGGCTGTGCTCGATGTCGAGGTCGAGCGGAACGCCTATGGCCGCCAGGTACACTCGCGGGTCGCCGCCGTCGAACTCACCGACAATCTCGGTGAGCCGGTGGTGATCGATTGTGTCTTTATTCGAGCCCCGAGGATCACCCGACTCGGACCCGATGTGAGCGTACTGGGCCGGCTCGGCAGCGATCCGGTTCTTGTCCGGCAGGGTGGCATCATCGCCGCCACCTTCCATCCAGAGCTGACCGACGACCATCGAATCCACCGCCTCCTGGTGGACAAGGAGGTAGGCCATGGCAGGTGAGAAGCTGCTTCGAGAAGAAATCAACGGGATCCACAACCTGGTCATGAATGATGGGCCCAACGCACTCAACGCAACCCTCATGGATGAGTTGACCGATGCGCTCGTAGAGCTCCGCGAAGGAGGGGCTCCACCGGTCCTTTTGAGATCGTCGCACGAGATACTCTTCTGTCCTGGCTGGGACCTCAAGGACCTCATGGGAGCCGACCGCGACGAAGTCGCCGCGGCGCTCGATCGATTCAACCGATTGATCTTCAATCTGTTCAGCTATCCCGGTCCAACCGCGACGGCGATCCACGGCCACGCGGTCGCCGGGGGCTGTCTCCTGGCTCTGTGCTGCGATCTGAGAATCATGGCCACCGGCCGGCCCAGGATTGGATTGTCCGAACTCAACCTCGGGGTGCCGGTTCCGGCGTCAAGCCTGGTGATGCTGCGAGAACGACTTGCCGCAAACGTGGTCGAGGAACTCGTGGTGGGTGGAGATGGGTGCAATGCCGACCGGGCGAGGGAGCAGGGTGTGGTTCACCGGATCGCCGAACCGGACCTGGTGCTGGCCAAGACCGAGCGTGAACTCGCCCGGCTCGCGGCCAAACCGAAGCATGCCTTTGCCGCGACCAAGCAGTTTCTCCTCGGGGAGAGCTGGCGCCGAATGTCCGAACCGAACACCGCCGAAGACGCGGTCTTTCTCGACTGTTGGTTCACAACTCAGACCCAGCAGCGGATCAGCGGAATCGTCGAGCGTCTGGGTACCTGACCCGCTCTTTTCTTCACCCTCGTGACGAATCCATGAGAAAAGCGGGCTAACGGGAGTCCGATCGGTCGGTCAGAAGGTGTAGGTCCGGTCCTGGACCAACTCCGCGATCTCGCGGTTCATCTCGGTGGCGGCAAGCTCCGCGCGAAGCTCATCGACATAAGGCGGCTTGAAATGGTAGATGAGCACCGGGATCTCGCGGTTGAGTTTCTTCAGTTCCGCTGCGAGGGTTTTCGGAGTCAGGTGGAGACTGATGTCGGCCACCGCCTGCATCCGATTCGGAAATGAGCACTCCGTGATGAGGGCTTTGAGATTCGGTGTCTCGTTGGCGACCTGCCATATTCGTTCGGTGGGTCCGGTATCCGAGGTGAAAATGACGTTCGACGAGCCCTGGCTGATGAGGAATCCCGTTGTCGGAACGATGTGATCCACCGGAATCGCCGTGATCTCGAGATCGCCGGAGGGCAACCCGGTGATGGTGAACGGCTCTTCGGCCACGATCTCCTGGAAACGAACCGACGGCTCCACATGATCTGGAATTCGGGTGAAATCCGGCCATGTGTCGTTGTTGAAGAGGTGGCGACGAACCGCGCCCATGACCTGTTTGGCACAGTAAATGGACACCGGCTCGGGATGGGTGCCGAAGATATTCTCGATGAGAAACGGCAGCGTCGCGGTGTGATCCATGTGGGTGTGGCTGATGAGCACGTGGCGGATCTTCTGTTGCTCGCTGATGGTCAGGGCGCGGGTGATGGCACCGGCATCGACGACAACCTCACCATCAACGAGAAACGAGGTCATACGGCAGTCGGGGCTGTCTCCGCCAAAGCTACCCAATACCCGGAAATCCATGCGGTGAGTATACCTGAGAGAGGATAGGATCTCGCCGGAGAATTTATCTCGCAGTCTTTCCCCGGCGGGCATATCGGATCGTTCTTGCTGGTGTTTTCTCAGTTCCGGTCGGTTTGGAGCCCGCCGGCGCTGTGGAAACTGACATGGACGGCCGGTTGGCGGTACCATGAAGTGATGTCGACGATCAGCCACCAACCCCGTCTCCGTCTTGCCCTCCTGCTGGCAGGAGGAGGGCGAAAGACCCGACGGCTCGTCGCCGGTGATGAGGGCAGGGAGGGACGACTCTGGGCGAAGGCCCCGGCCGCCCTCAAAACCGAGGTCGCTCGTCTGCTCGATGACGAGGTTCCGAGGGTCCTCGGTTGGGTCAAACGGGAGGGCTGGCGTTGGCTCGTGCCCGGTGATGCCGGTTATCCGAATGCACTCGAACATTCGTCGGACCCACCGCTCGGACTCTTTGTCCGCGGCGAGCTGCGTTCGGCGCCGGTGGTGGCGGTGGTGGGCTCACGACGCGCGACGAGCTACGGAAGACAGGTCGCGCGGGTGCTCGGAGAAGAGCTCGCCCGGGCTGGGGTGGTTGTGGCCTCGGGAATGGCGCGGGGTGTTGACGTCGCAGCCCACGAGGGCGCCATCGCCGCCGGAGGGCCGACCTGGGCGGTGTGGGGCGCCGGACCCGATCGTGTCTATCCGCCGGAACACAAGGAGCTCGCAGCCACGATCACCACCTGTGGTGCGCTCATCACCGAGTACCTTCCGGGGACCTCGCCGCGGCCGCACCACTTTCCCGAGCGAAACCGGATCCTCGCCGGGCTCGCTCAGGCCGTCGTCGTCGTTGAAGCCGCCGCCCGATCCGGCGCCCTGATCACCGCGAGACTCGCCCTTGACGAGGGCCGTGAGGTCCTGGCGGTGCCCGGGAGCATCCTCTCGGAGGTTTCGACGGGTCCCAACACACTTTTGTGCCTCGGCGCGCGGCCCATGCTCACGCCCGGGGATGTGCTCGACGCCATCGGTCACGATCTTCCGGCGGATGAAGGGCCGGTGGCTGCCGCCCACCCCCTGTTGACGCACCTCTCGGCTGGTGAACGGCTCACCACCGACGAACTCGTGACGCGTTCTGGGCTCTCCGTGCCCGAGGTCCACACCGCCCTGCTTGATCTCGAGCTCGGCGGCGAGGTGGAGCGCCAGCGTGATGGCAGCTTCCAGCTCAGACGGCCGGCGTTGCCGAAGGAATAGACAACCGACGCTGCTGCTTTTGATGAGAGTTGCGGGAGCTGACCACGGGAGGGTGACGGTTTCGTGAAGAATCAAGAAGTTCTTGTCGTTGGAGGAGGTCTCGCCGGAAGCGAAGCCGCGTGGCAGCTCGCCCAAGCCGGTCTGGATGTGCGGTTGGTCGAAATGCGCCCCACGCGTCCGACACCGGTCCACACCACCAACCGCCTCGCCGAACTCGTGTGCTCGAACTCGCTTCGGGGCGATGTGCTCAGCAACGCGGTGGGCTTGCTCAAGCGTGAGATGGAGGTCCTCGACTCACTCATCATCCGTGTTGCGAGAGAATCGGCCGTGCCGGCGGGTGGAGCATTGGCGGTGGATCGGGAGCTTTTTTCCGGTGGGGTGACCGCGGCCATCGAGGGGCATCCGTCGATCACCATCGAGCGCCGAGAGGTCACCGAATTGCCCCGGGAACCGGCGATCATCGCCACCGGGCCCCTGACAAGCCCCGCGCTTCACCGCGAACTCGAGCAAGTCCTCGGTGAGGGTTCTCTCGCCTTTTTTGATGCCGTCGCCCCCATTGTGGCTCGGGATTCCATCAACCGCGAGAAGGTCTTTCGCGCCTCCCGCTATGGCAAGGGCGGCGATGACTATCTCAACATCCCCCTCGACCGGGAGGGATACGAGACATTCATTGCTGAACTGCTCGCGGCTGAGAAGGTCGCCTTTAAGGAGTTCGAGGTCCAGGATTATCGCTACTTCGAAGGCTGTCTCCCCGTCGAGGTCATGGCCGAACGGGGGCTCGACACCCTTCGCTATGGACCCATGAAACCGGTGGGGTTGGTGGATCCCGCCACCGGACGGCAACCCTGGGCGGTGGTTCAACTCAGGCAGGACGACCTCGCCGCCGAATGTTGGAACATGGTGGGCTTCCAAACCAAGCTCACCCACGCCGAGCAGAAGAGGATCTTTCAAACGCTGCCCGGATTGGAGGACGCCCGCTTTGTCCGGCTCGGGATGATCCATCGCAATACCTTTATCAACGCACCGGCCCATCTCGATCCCCTGCTCCGCCTCGTCAAGCACCCCTCCCTCCGGTTGGCGGGTCAGATGACCGGTGTGGAGGGCTATGTCGAGTCTGCCGCCACTGGTCTCATGACCGCCCTGACCCTGATCGCCGAGATCGCCGGTCGCGATGTCGAGGCGCCGCCGCCGGTGACCGCTTTCGGCGGCCTTGTCCGTCACCTGACCGGGCGGGCCCCGAAGGGTTTCCAGCCTGCCAACATCACTTGGGGTCTCATCGCCTGCCCACCCGAATTGCGAGCTATTCGGAAGAAGAGCGAACGTCGGATGGCCCAGGCCGAAGGGGCCCTGGAGGCGATCGCCGCATGGAGAGCCACACTGGTGTGATCCGGGTCACCCCCGGAAATTGAACTTTTTCGCCTTCTCGATCGTCTATATCTTTGACAGACGGACGACGGGAGGATGAAGCATGCGAAACATCAAACAGACGCTGAGCCCCGGAGCGTGGCTGCCGAATCCGGATCGTCGTAAAACCATAGTGATCGCCGATGCCGGCGGCCGGGCCGAGGTGGTCCTGCTCGCCGCGACACATCCGGTCCACGCCGGCTCGTGTTTTGATCATGCAGGGCGCCGGTGGATCATCCGGGGACAACGGCATCACAGCAGGGTGCTGGTCGCCGAACCGCTCCCCCGGGTGCAGCAATAGCGTGATCCGTGGTTCGGAGGTCGCAGGTCGAAAGTCGTGATTCGTAAGTCGTGAGTCGGATATGCTTTCGACCTAATACCTCAATCCTCCCCCGACCCCGCCCGTGGATGACTCTTGCGGTAGACCGACATGAGATGGGCCAGATCGACCCCGGCGTAGATCTGAGTTGTTGCCAGCGAGCTGTGTCCGAGGAGCTCCTGGATCGCCCGCAGGTCCATTCCCGCCTCGAGGAGATGGGTGGCGAAGGCATGCCGCAGTGCGTGCGGATGAAGTCGGTGGAGATCCGCCGTGCGTCGTACGGCCTCGTCGAGAAAGCGCCGCACCGAGCGGTCGGAGAGACGGCCGCCGCGTTGGTTGACGAAGAGAGGCTCGTCTCCATCACCGGGTTGTTTCCGCCATCCGGAGCGATGGGGCAGGTACGCGCGAACGGCGTCGGCCGCACGCCGGCCGAAAGGGACGATCCGTTCCTTGCGCCCCTTGCCGCTGACTCGCAACAGACGATCCGTCAACGAGAGATCATCCATATCCAGCGCAACGAGTTCGCCGACCCGCAGACCGGCGCCATAGAGAAGCTCGATGAGAGCGAGGTCGCGCCGGCCGGCGGGGGTCTCGGGAAAGTTCTCGAGGAGGTCTTCGATGGCGTATCGATCGACCACATCCGGCTGATTGTGCTCTTTTCGTGGTAGGGGGACCGCGATGGCCGGGTTAGCATCGACGATCCCTTCAGCAACGAGAAAGCTAAAGTACGTCCGGATGCTGGACAGGGCGCGCTCGAGCGATCGGGGTTGGAGCCGCCGCTGCCACAGATGGGCGACCCAGTCCCTGATGTCGGAGGTCTTCACTTCCGCCGGGCCCCGGTGGAGCGACTCCGCACGATCGACAAAACGTGCAAGTTCACGGCGATAGGCCTTGAGGGTGGCGGGCGAGAGATTGCGTTCGAACTCGAGGTGTTCGAGAAACGACTCCTCCAACCATGATGGCCGAAGGGAAGGCTCTTCGGTCATCGTTCGGGTCCCTGGCTCCCACCGGTCTGAGAGGTGAGCCGCCACCAGCCGATTCGCAGGAGGTCGGCGAACATGTCGGCGGAGTGGGTCAACGGCTGGACCCGAGATTCCTCGACGTGTCGCCAGCGCACCGGAACCTCGCTGATCCGGCTGCCCCAGGCTCGAGCCAGGAAGAGGAGTTCGACATCGAAGGCGAAGCCGTTGATCCTCTGCGCCGCCGCCAGGCTTCGCCCGAGATCGCCGTCAAAGAGCTTGAACCCGCATTGGGTGTCGCCCAACCCCGGGACCGCAAGCAACTGCACCGCCAGATTGAAGGTCCGACCCATGAGGTCGCGGTATCTCGGTTGCGGCTGCTCGATGAGGCTTCGGTCGATGGCCCGGGATCCGATGGCGACCCCGCCGATGAAGGACTCGTTCAGCGCCTCGATTTCCTCGATCGGGGTGGCCATGTCGGCGTCGCAGAGCAGGATGGCTTCGCCCCGGGCAGCAGCGAAACCGGTTCTGACAGCGGCGCCCTTGCCCTTGTTGCGGTCATGAACCAGACAGTGGAGGGTGATTCCATCGGCGAGGGCAGCGTTTTTCGCGACCTTGGCGGTGCCATCGTTCGACCCGTCATCCACCACGAGGATCTCGGCCGGGAGCCACCGGGGATGACCCGCGAGAAAGCCGACGATCTCGACCAGAGTCGACGGCAGCCGTTGGGCTTCGTTGTACGATGGAATGACCACGCTCAAGCGCATGTCAACGCTCCCGTGACGATGGGTTGTTCTGTCTGTTAGCCGATGGTTGACACACGACGTGAGCAACCGATCTCGGGGCCACTCAGGTCGCCGGAACGGATTCGAGCCTGGAGGCCGCAGCGAGGGCCAGCGGCGAGCGCCGGGGACCGAGAAGGTTTGGCAGACCCATCAACAACGCGGTCACCACCGCCGCCACGATCACCACCACCACCCGCACCGGGGCGACGCGATCGCTGAACACGACGCCGGCGAGCAACATCCCGGGCGTTGCCTGCCGGATCAAGATCAAGGCTGCGGCTGCAGCGAGCCACCAGGTGGCTCCCAACGCAAGTGCCCAGGGAAGGGCCGTCAGCGATGGGTTGTGGCCGGCGGCGTTGAGGCCGAGGAGCGCAGTGGTACAGACAATGAGCGAAGCGACGGCGTCGGCCCAGGATGAGGCCAGCAGGTTGATGGTCGGGGGCGCCCTGTCCGAGTCGGTGGTTGGCGGCACGCCACCCGAATCGTCCTCTTCAAACGTGGATTCCTGGAGGATGTCCCAGTTCTTCGGGATCTCAGACTCCTCGGGCGGGATCTCGTTGGATCTCATCTTTATCGTTCGTTCAAGCTTCGGATAAAGATCTCGAGGCGCATGTCGGCTGCTCGGACCTTGTATTTCTGGACGAACTCGATGAAGCGAAGGGCTTCCTCGTCTTCGGGCTTGAGCTCGAGAAGCCGCGTGAGGTGATTCTCGGCTCCGGTGAGGTTGTACGCTCGTGATTCGGCGAGGGCCGAGTTGAATAGGCTGCGCTCGAGGACCACCACCAGGTCTCCCTGTCCGGGGTACTGGAGGAGAAGATCTTCACTGATGCTGACCGCGGTTCGATAGTCGCGGGTCTTCAGCGCGTTGTGGAGAATCGGCGCTTCGGGTTCGGTCTCGATGATCGATTGTTGGATCTCCATCAACCCGGGGTCGTCGGGGTAGGCCGCAAGCCCGTCGGTCGTGGCCATATAGGCCGACCACCAAAGACCCTGATCGGACAACGCCTGGGCGCGGGATGCGTCCTCGGGGACAGGGGTAGGGGTCGGTGGAGCGAGGCTCACTTCGTATTTGGCGATCCGCATATCGATCCGCTGTTGGGAAAGGCCCGCAGCCGGAAACTCGCGGAGCAGATGAAGAGCCTCTTCGACCTTGTGTTCCTTGTAGAGACGATCGGCCGACAACATGACCTCGTTGACAGCCGCCGAATTGTCCACCTCCTCGGGCTCGGCTGTGAGGAACATTCCGCCTAGCCAGACCCCGGCCAGAATGACGACCAACGCCACCCCGGCGATGGCCAGCAGCCGTATGGAGATCTTGCTGCGAAGGCGATCGACGAGCGTGAGCTCTTCAAAACCATCGAAATCATCGTCGGACTCACCGAAGAGATCGTCGTCGAGATCCTCGGCGGCGATATCGGTGCCCCCATCCGGCGGCAGATCACCAAAGAGGTCGTCATCGAGCTCCGGAAGCTCGGGTGCCGCCGCCGGCAGATCTTCGTCCCTTCGCCTGGGTGGCTCCGCGGCCGGAGGTTGAGACGATTCAACACCCTGTTCGCGATCCAGTTGCTCCTTGAGGAGATTGACTTCGAGGTGGTTTGGACGCAGCGAGAGGGCCTTGGTGATGAGCAATCGGGCGGCGTCGTGTTCGCCTTCATCAAAGGCGTCTCGAGCCGTGCTGAACAGTGATTCGATCTTGGTTTCGGTCTCGGAGAGAGACTTTTTCGCCCGTTGGATCAAGTGCCCGGCTTCGGGGTGGGTCGGTTTGAGAAGAAATACCCGCGACCAGAGGGAAATCGCCAGCGGTTGGTCTCTTTGGTCGTACGCCTCCTGCCCCCGTGTGATGAGGTCCTGAATGGATGACGCAATGGAATCCTCATCGGCGTCTTTCATATCGGCGACACCTGAGTCGTCTCCGGCGGGGGCGGCGCCGGCCAAGGCGTCCCCCGGGTCTCCCGCATCGGATGATTCAGGCGGAGCGGAGAAGAGATCGGCAGTGTCGTCCATGGGAGGGAATGACACATCATCGCCATGGCCGTCACCGAAGGCGGACGCCGGTGCGGATTCCGGTATCGCCGAATCCGGCTCCGAATCTATGAGATCGGCAAAAGGATCCTGGGTGTCGAATTCAACGGCGAACGCGTCCTCGAGCGGAGAACCGATTTCGTCGTCGGGCAGCGGGCCCGGTGCATCCTGATCGAGGGTGTCCGCCACGGAGATGGGCTCCGATTCCGCCCCCGTTGTGGCAGGTCGGGATGGCGGCATTGACGGGTCCGGTGGCGCGTCGGACGGTTCGGCCGAGGATCCCTGGGACAGCGCGAGACCGCCGGTCTCGTCGATCTCCTTCAAAGTCGAGGCGATTCCGGTGTGGTGGGGATCAAGCGCCTGGGCCATCATGACGAAATTGGCAGCCTCTTGGGGGTCGCCCTTGGCGAGAGCCTCGCGGGCCTGGATCAGAAACTGGCCGACCTGAACCTCGATTTTGAGAGCCTTTTCGATCTGGTCTCTGAGGTCACGCGCCTCCTGATGGCCGGGAAGATCGATGAGGACCTTCTCGACCTTTTCTTTCGCACCGAGAAATTCTCTCGAGTTGAAGTCGTCCACCGCTTCGATGAGCAGGCCGTTGATGGCCTCGGTGGTCGGTGCCTGGAGCTGGGCGATGATGTCGCCGAGATCGATCTCATTCGAATTCGCTGCGAGCTGACGTTTCAGGCTGGCGGCGGGTGCGAATTTCGGATCGAGTCGAAGAACGAACTCGAGGCCGATCATTGCCTCCTCGCGCTGCCCCGCCTGGAGGTTGGTGAGCACTTGTTTGAAGGCCGTCATGACCCGTTCTTGCGCTTGTACAGAGAGCCCTGAGTTGCCTGGATATGACATATCGTAACGATGGTATCAAGGGGGTCATCCGACGGTCAACGAAGTCCCTGCGATCTCTATCACTTCAAGGGCTCGATATATTCACCGATGAGGGCTCCCGGCAGGATGATGGTGATGATGGCGCCACCCTCCGGCCGATTGGCGATCTTGAGCGTTCCGCCGTGTTCGGTGACGATCCGGTGGACGACGGCGAGACCGATTCCGGATCCCCGACCCTTGGTCGTGTAGAAGGGTTGCAGCAGCACTTCGGTATCTTCGGTCGGCAGACCCACGCCGGTATCGGCCACTTTGACGATGAGATCGAGTTCCTCGGAACACGCCGCAACCCCGATGGTTCCCGGGCCAGGAATGGCCGCGATGGAATTGTCGAGAAGATTGACCAGGGCCTGATTGAGCTGAACCGGATCGAGCATCCCGACCAGTTCCTCGTCGGGGAGCTCGAGTTCGATGTCCAAGCCCTCACGGACACCGTCATACAGCGAACAGACTTCGCGAAGGATACGGTTGACCGAAGCGGGACGTGGCTGAACCGTCGGCATCCGTGCGTACTCTCGAAACGAATCCACCAGCTGTTTGAGCCCGGACACCTGGGTGACGATGGCGTCGCAGCCCGACGAAACCACCTCGCTGAGCTCTGGATCCAGTTTTCCGGCGTGGCGGTGAATCCGTTCCGCGGCGAGCTGGATCGGGGTCAGCGGGTTCTTGATTTCATGCGCGATTCTCTGGGCGACCTCACTCCATGCAGCCTGGCGTTGGGCGCGGGCCAATTGGGTGAGATCGTCCATCGCCACGACGTTCCCACCACCGGCCAGCGTGGTAATGGTGATCTCGACGTGGAGAATCGCCCCACCGGTCTCGAGATCGGCTTCGAACCGTGTTTCCCGGATCGGACGGCCGGTGAGACGTGTGGAGAGTTGCTCGAGTCCGGGTTCGGAGAGTTCATCGAGCTCGAGCCATTCACCTGCCCAGTCGGGATGACCCAGCATTGTCGCCGCGGCCGGGTTGGGCCGAAAGGTGCGCCCGCCGGCATCCACGGTTAGGACGCCGGTCGGGATGGTCGCCAGGAGGGTTGCCATTTCGGCGGCCGATGCGCGGATATCGGCCTCGGTGGCCCGGACTCTTCGGACCATGGCGTTGAATGAGTCGACCAGGACCGCCATCTCGTCCGTCGCCGGAATGGTGACCTCGGAGAGTTCATCACCACCGGCGACCCGGCGGGTCGCGTCCGCCACCGCGAGCAATGGCTCGGTGAAGCGGCGTGAGAGGAAGAGCCCGGTCCAGACGGTGCCGAAGAGGAGAAGGAGAGTGATGGCGAGGAAGACAAGGATGGTCGTCGAGGTCACCATCCCGCGGGCCAGCTTCATCTCCTGAAACTCAACGTGGGCGGCGTTGGCGCGGTCGAGGTGCTGGAGCAACTGACGGGGCAGTGTGGTGCCGACGACGACGGTCGAAAATCCGTCATCCATGGGACGCCAGGCCCGCACCAGCAGTACGCTCCTCCAGCGGGTGGCGCGGACACCGGAAGCCGGAAGGTCATCGAGATTGAGAGGGGGCAGCGCGGCCGGGAGACGTCGAGGATCGGTCACCGCCTGGACCAGATCCGGGCCGTCGTAGATCGCGACCAGATCGACGCTGAGCAGGGTTCGAAGACGAGTGAGGCTTTGCAAATCCGGGTTCGACTGCAGCTCGCCGCTGGCGACGGCGACCTGCTCCAGGAGTCGGTCCTCGACCCCCTTCCGGATCTCAATTGTGACCTCGGATCCGACCAGGAGAATCTCCTCGACGGGGGATGAAAACCAGCGATCAATGGAGCTCTGCAAAAGATTGGTGGCGATGAGAAAAATAAAAATAACGGGCACGAAAGTCAGGCCGACATAGGTCAGCACCAGTTTGGTGCGAAATCGACCGCCGAGGATCCCGCTTCGCCACTCCGCCACGAGTCGGACGACGTTTCGAACGATGACGAATGACAGGATGAGGATCAGCGAAATATCGAGGTACCAGAGAATGAAGAGAAGCAGCCGGTTGGTGAGCTCGTCGGGGGAGACGCTCTGGGCACGCTGGAGCAGATAGAAGGCCCCGGTGGTCAGGGTCATCAAGAACAGGAAGGCGCCGAGTAGAAACCGGTTCTCGCGGCGATGGCGATTCCAGGCGCGGACCAGGCGGCCCATGGTCTACTCTGCGCCCTCGGGCTCGGGAAGTGGTTCCAGGATGATCTCGCTCCAGGGAGTCGCGTCAATCGTCGGAAAGATGAGCCAGGTGGTGCCGGACGAGAACACCGCCCGGACCCGAATCCTGAGATTGGCCCGTCGGCGTTCGGGCGGCAGCTCGACCCGGACCGGCGGAGGGCTGGTCAACCACAGCAGGGCTTCTTCGGTCGACTCGGCCTCGTGGGACGCGGTGATGATGCCGTTGAGGATGACCTGACACCGGAAACGACCGGTGACAGCATCGAAGGCTGAAATACTGACCAACTCACCGTTCCAGAGCCGGCGATCCCACCATCCCCGTCGTTTGGCCCTGACCCGAAGCGGATAGGTCAGACGAACCTCGGCACCCGATGTGAGGGCGTCCGAGATCTCCTCTGGTAGCGATTCCACCAGCTGAAAGCGGATCTCGACCGTCGCTGGATCCCGGGTCACTTCAAGGGCCACAGGGTCGGGCAGGGCGATTCCGGTTGCGAGCAGGAGGGCGAGTACAAAAGGCATGACCGGCCGATTCTACCATCGGGAGGAATCGGCAGGGCTCCACATGTATGAAGCACCGGGTTCTGCGCTAATGTGGAGAGAAAGCGAAGCGCCTGCCTTGAAGGTGGGCAAAAAGAGTTCCATTTTATTCTGATTGCGGCGGAGTGCACTAGAGTAGAGAATTGGAAACCGACCGAGGAGAGGTCATGACGGCGCAGCATCCATCCTGGACACCGGATACGGAACGGGCCTTCAAAGAGGTCCTGTATCGTTTTATGGGAGATGTCCATGCCACCAAGGCCGCCCTGTACCTGAAGTCCTCGGGTGGGGGCTGGTCTCTCGCGACACAGTACGGCTTTGGCCGTCGTGACCGGTTGTCGGAGTCGTTTGCCGATGATCACCCGCTCGTGCGAATGGTGCGGGCCTTTGGTCATGATCCCCGGTTCTACAACGATCCCAGCGAGGTCGGTGAGCTCGCGGGCTATCTCGCCGATTCGGGAACCACCCGGCTGATGCTGGTCCCGGTCATCGGCGGTGCCGACCAGATCGGCTTTGTCGATGTTCGGGACAAAGGGGGCCAACGGCCCTTTGACGCCGGCGATCTCGATCTCTCTCGCTCGATCGCGGTCGGTCTGACTCGGTTGGTCGAGAACGTGAATGAGAATCGGGATGCCGGTGAGCCCAGGGTCGAGGAGCCCGTTGTCGCGGCGCCGAAGAGGGTCGAGGATCCGACCGATTCGAGTGATGAACCAGAGGCTCTCCTCGATGAGCCGGGGTTTGACGAAATCAACACTGCCGCGGTCGACGGGCTCGCCGATCCGCGCGTGCTGGCGATCGCACTGAGTATCGCAAGTCATACCGCCGGTGCCACCCTGGTTCACCAGCGGGCCGGATCCCCCGCCATCGAACTCGACCCACTCATCAAACACCAGGTGGACGCGATGAATGAGGAGTCGGTTCCGGTACCGCCGCGCAAGACGTGGAAGACCGAGATCCACCGCGTGGCGGGAACAGCGGGTTCCTTCCGGAGTCCCGTGATCGGGTCTTCGGTCCTACTTCGTGTGGCCGGCAGTTCTCTCGTGGCATCGGTCATCGCCGACGCCGAGCCGGCGGTGGCCAGAGAGGCCGTCGAGCGTCTCGAAATCCGTGTCGCCGAGGCTCGAGAGCGGTTCTGTCTTCGCATTGCCCGGCGCGGGCTCGCCCGACGGCTGTTGCAACCAGGCGACCGCCGCTATCCTGAACTCGTCGCACACTCTCTCGGTGTGTCGCGTCTGTGCTGGTCCATGGCCCGCGCGCTCGAATTCGACGAGTCGACCACGGAGCTGGCGGCTCTGGCGGGTCTGCTTCACGATGTCGGAATGCGGGAACTCGACTACGATCGGCTCTATATGCATCCGACGCCGGGCCCCGAGGATCGTCGAACCTATCGAATGCACGTCGAGGTCGGAGATCGCATCGTTCGAGTTGAAGGCTTTGACGAGATCGCCGACGCGGTTCGCCACCACCATGAACGGTGGGACGGAAACGGTTACCCGGACCGGTTGGCGAACACCGCGATTCCGGTGCTCGCGCGCATCGTCCACGTGGCCGAGGTCTTCGATCTCTTCACTGCGGCCAACAGCTACCGACCGGCGGTGAGCCAGGAACGTGCCTTGGCGATCCTGGAGCGAGCGGCGGGCCATCAGTTCGATCCGGCGGTGGTCGAGGCCATCACCAAGGTTGTCGTATGACTGATCGGAATGTGAATGATCGGAATGATCAGCGCCGGGTGATCGCTCAGAATCGCCGCGCCCGTCACCTCTACCACTTTCTCGAGCACGAGATCGCGGGGGTCGAGTTGCGCGGCACAGAGGTCAAGGCGATCAGGGACGGCCGGGTTAACCTCACCGATGCCCACGTTCATTTCACCCATGGTGAGGCGATCCTCATGGGTTGTCATATCGGTCCGTATGAGCACGGTGGGTATGCGAGCCACGAAGCCCGCCGTCCGCGGCGGTTGCTGATGCACAAACGCCAGATCGAGCGCCTCGCCTCCAAGGTCCATGAAAAGGGGTTGGCAGTGATCCCGACGGCGGTGGTTCTCATCGGCAACTGGATCAAGATCGAGCTCGCGCTGGCCCGGGGCAAGCAGCTTCACGACAAGCGCGAAACGCTGCGGCAGCGGACCCTGGACCGCGAAGCCGAACAGGCGGTCAAAGATCGGATCTAGGAGCGTGTAGTGGATAGAATCGGCGGCGCCTTTCGGGTGTCGTTTGATCCATACCAGCACGCCCGAGCGCCGATGAAATGGTATAATCCAGACATAAAATAAGCGCCCGTCGGAGACGGCGCCCTGATCCGGAACAACCGACTCTCGGATCGTGCGTTTGTTTTCCGACCGGCTCCTCGGCCGAGATCTCCAGAACGAGAACCGTGCCGACCACCCGGCGCGACGCGCGCCGGCAATGGGAACGGGAACGGCCCGGTGTGTGTTCTCATGGGTGTCCGACGAGCAAATGAGGGTAGGCAATGGCCAGACAACTCCGTGACCGAACTGCGACGGGCGCCTGATGCGCGACGACATCGTGATCCGAGGCGCCCGAGAGCACAACCTCGCCAACGTCAACGTCACGATTCCGCGCGATCGGCTGGTGGTGATCACCGGCGTCTCGGGATCGGGCAAATCGTCGCTCGCGTTCGACACGCTTTTTGCCGAAGGGCAGCGGCGATATGTCGAGTCGCTGTCGGCCTATGCGCGCCAGTTCCTCGATCAGATGGAGAAACCGGACGTCGACACCATCGAGGGACTCTCGCCGGCAATCTCCATCGAACAGAAGACCACCTCGCGCAACCCGCGCTCGACGGTGGGCACAGTGACCGAGATCAACGACTATCTGCGGCTCCTGTGGGCCTCCATCGGGGTGCCGTTCTGTCCCGATTGTGAGATCCCCATTGAACCGCAGACCGTGGAGCAGATGGTCGACCAACTCCTGGGCCTCGGTGAGGGCAACCGGTTCATGCTGCTCGCACCGCTCGTCGACGAGCGCAAGGGCGAGCACCGCAAGCTCTTCAGCCAGATGGTCCGCGAGGGTTTTGTCCGCGCCCGGGTCGACGGCGAGCTCATCGATGCGGCCTCACCTCCCGAACTGGACAAGAATCGCCGGCACACCGTCGAGGTGGTGGTCGATCGATTGTCGGTTCGCGACGGGGTGGCTTCTCGTCTCGCCGATTCCCTCGAAACCGCCCTCAGGGTCGGTGAGGGACTGGTTCGGGTGGCGCTCACCGGCGGTGAAGATCTTGTTCTGTCGTCACGCCATTCGTGTCCGAGCTGCGGCTACTCCCTGAGTGAGGTTTCACCGCGGCTCTTCAGCTTCAACTCGCCGCAGGGGGCCTGTCCGGCATGCTCGGGGCTCGGTTTCCTGCGTGAGGTCGACCCCGAGAAGCTCGTTCTCGATCCCGACCGGGCCCTCTCCGCGGGGTGTCTCGCCACGGTCGGTCAGGGGCCGGGATCATGGGTCGGTCGACAACTCGAACAACTCGGGACCCATCTCGGCTTCGATCTCCACACCAAGTGGCGGGATTTGCCGGAGCCGATCCGCGAACTGATCATGTTCGGATCGTCGGAGGAACACGATTTTGTCTGGGAAGGGCGCAAGGGCGCCTATCGTTTTCGTGATCGCTTCGAGGGCGTCGTTCCGCGCCTTGAACGGCGTTACAAAGAGACCTCGTCCGAGCAGATCCGACGCGAACTCGAGCGCTTTATGTCGTTTGCGTCCTGCCACACCTGCCACGGCGCCCGGTTGCGGCCCGAAAGTCTCGCGGTCAAAGTGGCCGGGGCCAGCCTGGCCGAGATCTCGGCGCTCTCGGTGCGCACGGCCATGGAGTGGTTCGACGGCCTCTCCCTCAGCGATCGCGATGCCCAGATCGCCACCAAGGTGCTTCGCGAGGTGCGCGACCGCCTCGGATTCCTGGTGTCGGTGGGGCTCGACTATCTGACCCTCGACCGCATGGCGGGGAGCCTGTCCGGGGGAGAGAGCCAGCGTATCCGGCTGGCCACCCAGGTCGGGTCGAAGCTCATGGGCGTGCTCTATGTCCTCGACGAACCGTCCATTGGTCTCCACCAACGCGACAATCGACGACTGCTCAACACTCTCAAGGGGATGCGGGATCTCGGCAACACCGTGGTCGTTGTGGAGCACGACGAGGAGACTATCCGCGATGCCGACTGGGTGATCGATCTCGGACCCGGCGCCGGCCGACTCGGGGGTAAGATCGTCGCCGCGGGGCCTCCCGACGCCATCATCGAGTCCGAGGCCTCGCTGACCGGTGCCTACCTGAGTGGGCGCCAGCGCATTGCGGTGCCCCAGGTTCGGGCCAACGGCAACGGTGATCGCCTCGTGGTCCTCGGTGCCGAGGAGCACAATCTCAAGGACATCGACGTCCACTTTCCCCTCGGTCGGTTCATCTGTGTGACCGGGGTTTCCGGATCGGGCAAATCAACCCTGGTCAACGAGGTTCTGCACAAAGCAGTGTCACGACAGATCCTCGGTTCCCTGACTCGACCGGGTCGGCACCGAGGGGTGAGCGGTTACGAGCATCTCGACAAGGTGATCGCCATCGATCAGTCACCCATCGGCCGTACACCGCGCTCCAACCCCGCCACCTACACCAAGGTCTTCGACCCCATCCGGACCCTCTTTGCAGCGACCACCGACGCCCGGGCGCGGGGCTACAAACCGGGACGTTTCTCGTTCAACGTCAAAGGAGGCCGCTGCGAGGCCTGCCAGGGCGCGGGTCAGATTCGCATCGAGATGCACTTTCTGCCCGATGTCTTTGTCACCTGCGATGTCTGCGAGGGCCGGCGCTACAACCGCGAAACCCTCGAGGTTCACTACAAGGGCCTCGACATCGCTCAGGTCCTCGATCTGACCGTTCGCCAGGCCGCTGAGCTCTTCGCCTCGGTGCCCAAGATCATCCGAGTGCTCGACACCCTGGTTTCCGTCGGTCTCGACTACCTCCACCTCGGCCAACCGGCCACGACGCTGTCGGGTGGCGAGGCCCAGCGGATCAAGCTCTCTCGAGAGCTCGCCAAACGCGCAACCGGAAAGACCCTCTACCTCCTCGATGAACCCACCACCGGGCTCCACTTCGATGATGTGAGAAGACTTCTTGCGGTGCTCCACGCGCTGGTCGATCGGGGCAACACGATCATCGTCATCGAGCACAACCTCGATGTCATCAAGACCGCCGATTGGATCGTCGATCTCGGACCCGAGGGCGGAGACGGCGGCGGCGAGGTCGTCGTCGAGGGAACACCGGAGCGGGTCGCCGCGTGCGAGGCGTCGCACACCGGTCGGTATTTGAAGCCGTTGTTGGAGTGACCGGGGTCACTTATGCCAGGATCGAGTAGCCTCCGTCGACGATCAGGGTCTGACCGTGGATCATCGAGGAATACTCTGTGCAGAGATAAATCACCGTATTGGCAACATCCTGGGGACTCAGCAGGCGCCCGGCCGGGGTCCTTTGACGGGCGGCCTCGAGCAGGTCCGCACGGTTGGGGAAATGGAGCAGTGCATCGGTGTCGACGGTTCCCGCCGACACTGCGTTGATCCGGATCCCCTCGGGTGCGAGTTCGGCGGCGAGGTGGCGCACCATGGACTCAAGGGCGGCCTTGGACGCGCCGACCGCGGTGTAGTTCGGAATGGCGCGGACCGCGCCGAGCGACGACACCGCGACCATGGTCTTCTCACCCTTGGAGTCGAGCTTGATGAAGTTCTGGACGAGGGGCAGCATCGCCGCGGCATTGATGTGCATGGCCCAGTCGAAGTGGTGTAATGTCAGTTCTTTAGCAGATTTCAACACTCCGGACGCGGCGTTGGAAATGACCATTTCGAGACCGCCCCATTCGGAATCGATGGTGGAGAAGATCCGTTCGACGTGCTCCGGATTGGCCACGTTGCCCTTGACAAGGAGACAACGAACTCCGCGTTCCTCGATCTCCCTCGCGGTTGCTTCGGCGCGTTCTCGGCCACGAAGAAAGTTGATGGCAACATCGACTTTGAGATCCGCCAAGGAGAGCGCAATAGCCCGGCCGATGCCACGGGATGAACCTGTCACGAGCGCGCGTTTGCCACCGATTCTGAGATCCATACTCACCCTCCTGGACTCACGCTATCGCGGTCTGAGACCGAAGGCAAGGGATTCCAGATCGTGTCGTACCCTCAATTTGCCCTTGACAGTTACGTTTTTCGCATCCACTATAGGTCTACATTTGCTCTCGGAGGATTATATGAACAAGACCGAAATGGCACTGAAGCTTGCGAAGAAAACCGGCCTGAGCCAAGGCAAAGCTGCGGATATCGTCGATGTGATGTTCTCGGCCCAGCCCCGAAAAGGGATCATCGCCACCGCCCTCGACGCGGGCGAGAAGGTGACGATTCCCGGCTTTGGGACCTTTGCCACCAAGAGCCGTGGTGAGCGCCAGGGCCGCAACCCGGCCACCGGTGACACCATCACCATCAAGGCGAAGAAGTACGTTCACTTCAAGCCTGGCAAGACCCTTCGCGAGCGCGTCGAGAAGTAAGCTCGCGGCCGGCTCGGGCCACCGCCCCAGAAGGTTCTGACGGGGTGCGTTGCGGGTGAGATGTAAGTTTTGATTGACGAGGCCGGGCATCAAGCCCGGCCTCGATCATTTTCCGAGAGACGTTGTCACTCCTGGGTGAAATCGTAACGCCAGGTGATGAACGCATGGGTCGCGATGGCCACCCCGTCCTTGGTTCCTGGTTTGTAGCGATAGCCTGATGCGGCTTCGACGGCGGACTCCGGAATGCCCCAGCCGGTATGGTCCGCGCGCAGGATCACGACCTCATCGACCGCACCGCTCGGGCCCACCATCAACTGGAGGACAACCACACCTTTTCCCTTCGAGCGTCGTGCGTTTCTCGGCCAGTCCAGGGATTGACTCTTCACCACAACCGGGACGGTGTCCACATCCTCGGGTTTGACAAAGTCTCCGTACTTGACCAAAACCCTGCTAGGTGCGGCGGTCGGCAGAGCCGGCGCTACGGTGGGAATTGGTGGTGGAAGGGCCGCCGCGTTTTCGGCGGTCTGAACATCTTGGGCGCCCTCTTCGGCGGGGTCGGTATCGCCGGCGGTCACGGCGCTGCCACCGATCGCGACGTTTTCAGCTGACGCCTGTGGGGCCGCTTCGTTCATCGCCTCCTGGCGTTCGGCTTCGAGCGCGTCTTCTTGTTCGCGCTGCGCCCTCTCCTGCTCTGCGATCTCCGCCACGAGCTTTTTCTGGGTTTCGGCCTCGCTCGCCGCCGCCGCCGTACCCTTAGTAGCCCGGCGTTCACTCCGCTGCAGGCGCTGCTGAAGTTCGATGATCCTTGTTTGACGGGCGGTGAGCTCCTGTCGGATCTCCTCTTCGCGCTCGGCCATCATTTCCGCGACCATCGCCTGCGTCAGTTCCCGGAGCCGATCGTCCTGTGCCTGCCTGCTGGCGGCAATCTCGGCAGCTGTCGGCGTCGGCTCGGGCGGTGGTTGTTGCGGTCCGGTTCCACGGCCAAGCCAGAAAACACCAACAGCAACGGCGATGACCGCCGCGCCGCCGAGGACCCCCCAAAGGAGCTTCTTGTTGCCGCCGTCGCCGGTTGGAGGAACCGCTTCAGGAGCGTACGTCATGTCACCGGAGCCGGCGTCGTCGGGCTCGAGTGACACCACGGGTTCCTCGACCTCAATCCTGATGTACGGTCGGACATCGATCTCCGACTCGTGTTTGAGGGCCGGCTCGTCTTCCTCGATCTCTGCTCTGAAGAGGCGGTCCATAAAGAGGGCGAGATTGAAGGTGGTGGGCGAGTACGCGCCGCCATAGATCAGTCGATCGAGTTCGGTCTTGAATTCACCGGCGGAAGCGAAGCGATCCGTGGGCGCCGGTGCGAGAGCACGGTTCAGGATGGCGCGGATATCCTCCGCCAGACCCTCTCCGTCCCAGGCCACGTGCGCCGCTGTGAGCGCGGCGGCACGCTCATCCGGATTTATCGGCAGTGCGGTCCCGGTCAGCAGATGAAAGAGAATCGCGCCGAGAGAATAGACATCGGCCCGCTGTGTTGGCGAGCGGTCCGCAAGTGCCTCAGGCGCCAGATAGGCGCGCGCGCCGGGGGCCACATTCGGATCCTCAAGAGCATTCAGGAAGGTCGGTCCGACACCAAAGCCCGTGACCAGACCCTCTCCGTCGTTACTCAGGTAGATCAGGCCCGGGTGAAGAAAACCATGCACCAGGGGTTTTCCAGAGAGTGAAATCGACGCTCCGGCGGTGAGAGCGAGGGCGAGCTTTTCGACGATCAAGAGGGCGTTGTCCGGTTGGAGAGGAAAGGCCTCATCGCGGGCGCGCGCCAACACTTGGTTCAGCGGTTGTCCCAGAACGTAGTCGCAACCAAGGCCCGGCACGCCGTCAGCGTCAAGAAAGAGCGGATGCGCCGGAAGCTGGGCCCCGTGGATGGCATCGGCGATCTCCCGAGCCTCCTCGAACGACCCCATGATTGCCTGCGAGGGAAGACCGGGTCCATCCAGAACCCGAAGCCAAATCGAAAGACCAAGGGCCTCGTCCTTGATGGTTCCAGCTCTGAACAGATGACCGAGATCGTCCTCGAAGACCTCTTTGAGCAAAATGCAGGCGCCGAAAACGTCGTAGGGTTCAGCCATTTGCCCTCCATCCTCCACCCTACACCGGGGATCGGTCTTGGGTCAACGGCGGGAGCGCTGCCACCGCGCCACCGCCCGGTTGTGCTCGGTAAGTGTGCGCGAGAAAGCGTGGCCGCCGTCCGGCGACGCCACAAAGTAGAGGTAGTTGTGTTCGTCGGGTGAGATGGCGGCTCGGATGGCCTCCCGGCCCGGGGAATTGATGGGCCCCGGCGGCAGACCGGGGTAGCGATAGGTGTTGTACGGGTCGTCCACGCCCCAATGGATCCGAAGCAGGCGGCCCGTCCACTCGTCCCGGCGCTTGAGAGCGAAGACCACCGTGGGATCACACTGGAGGAGCATGCCGCGGCCCAGTCGGTTGAGATAGACCCCGGCGACGCGGTCGCGTTCCGGGGCCAGGGCGGTCTCGGCTTCAACCAACGAACCGAGGATCACCACATCGAAGACCGTGCCCCAGAGCTCCGGTCCCCGCGAGACTTCATCCGTCCAAACCGCGCGAAACCGATCCACCAGATGGCGGGCGGCTGCCTCGACCCCGATCCCCTGGGCAAACTGATAGGTGTCCGGAAAAAGAAATCCCTCGAGCGATGGTGCTTCAGGAGCGAGATCCTCGATCCAGTCGACCCGTTGCCCGATCTCGAGCCACTCGGCCGGGCTGCCGATACCGGCTGCGGCCATCTGGGTCGCCACGGTCTCGAGATCCGATCCCTCCACCACCGTCACCGAGATCATCTCGACCCGGCCGTCGAGAAGACGATTGAGGACATCCACCGGCCGGCTCGCGGCGACGATTCGATAACGGCCGAAGCGAATCGAGCGGCCTTCAGCCGCGAATCGTAGATAGAGCCGGCCGGCGAGGGTCGAGGGAAGAAGATCGTGGTTGTTGAGGATGTTCAGCACCTCGCGGCCCGAAAGGCCCTCGGGGATCGCGAGTTCGACGACGCTTGGGCTGCGGTATTGATAGAGCTGCGTCCAGAGCCAGAAGGCCGATCCGCCGACCGCGGCGAGACCGGAGATGACCGACACGACGAAGAGCACGGCAACGGTTCGGAGTTTCATCGAGATGTGTCCTTGAGGGACCGACCCGCGAGATACTCCTCGAGAATCACCTGGGCTGCGATGTCGTCGACCGGCAGACCGGTTCGACGGTTTGCCGATTTCGCCCGCCGTCGCGCTTCGTTGGTGGTTAAGAACTCCGCCTGCAAAGCCGTTTCCACTCCGAGTTCAGCAAGCGCCTGAGCCAACGCGAGGGATCTCGCGCAGGCCGGTGTTTGAGAACCATCGGCGGCGGTCGGGAGACCGATGACCGCGATCTCGGCGCCATATTCGTCCATGGCCTCGACGATCAGGCTCGCCGCGTGGACCGAGCCCTGGTAACTGACGACCTCCAACGGGGTCGCAAAACCGGTAAGATCATCACCCAATGCGAGACCGAGGCGTTTGCCGCCGGGATCGATTCCGAGGAAGCGCATAGGTCCATTGTACGGGCACCGATTACAATGACCTGAGTCTCGTGTCCTGCTCACACGATCCGCGGACATCCGAGGAGAGAGTGCGGGCCGGTCACGACCGGAGAGGAGTGCGTGAACATCCAAGCGATGATTGGGTTCTTGACCGAACCGAACTTCCGGTGGGGTTCCCGCGTGGGCCACCCTTCAGGATGCGGGACGTCATGAAACGCATGTTCGCCGTCTTGGTCGTGGCGGCCATGACCGCGGTCGGCGGTTGGGCGCAGGAACCCGCGACCGAGTCCAAACCGGCTCAGGACGGCGCCCTCCGGATGACGGCGGATCAACAGGACTGCCAGGAAGAGGAAGAGCTCTGTCTGTGGACCGGCAACGTCAAGATCTACTACCAGGATGTCGCTCTCGCCTGCGATGAGGTGCTTTACAACGGGTCGACCATGGATCTCGTGGCTCGGGGCAACGTCATCGTCGATCAGGGACCGAGCCGCTTCACCGCCGACGAATTGCACTACAACCTGCGCTCAAAGACCGGTCTTTTTCTCAACGCCACGGGATACGTCTCGCCTATGTACACCTTTTCCGGCCGGTCCATCGAGAAGCTCGATGAAACCCGTTACCGGGTCGACAAGGCCGTCTTTACGACCTGTGAAGACGATACAAAACACCCGCCATGGAGTTTCCACCTCAAAAAAGCGTTGCTCGAGGTCGAGGGCTATGGCAAGTTCACCAGCTCGACCGTCAAGATCCAGGGCGTTCCGGTCTTCTATCTCCCCTATATGGTCTGGCCCATCAAGAAGGAACGGTCTCCGGGTCTTCTGATGCCGGGCTTCGGTTATTCCGACCGCCTCGGCGCCTATATCGGCCTGCCGGTCTACTTCCCCCTCGGCCGCAGTTGGGACACGACCTTCGTTTTCGAGTATTTCTCCGAGGGTTTCTATGGAATCGGCAACGAACTCCGGTGGGCGCCGTTTCAGGACGGTGCCGGGTTGCTCGACCTCTACGCCATCTACGACCAGGCGAACGCCGAGTGGCAGTGGCGGGTCAACGGTTATTACGATCAGGCCGACGTCTTTGGTTTCCGTCTCCAGGCACAGATCGAGAATCTCTCGGATCCTGATTTCTTCCAGGACTTCGACCGGACCTTCGAGGCCAACACGAGGCGCGACGTCTATTCGTATCTCTTTCTCACCCAGAGCTGGGGCCCATACTCCCTCAACCTCAGTTTGGACCACCGGACCACCTTTCTGACCAACGTCGACACCACCCTCGCGCGGTTGCCCGAGGCCGAACTGAGGGTTCGTTCCACCCGTTTGTTCAACAGTGATGTCTACTGGAATCTGGTCTCATCGATCAACCTCTTCGATATCGACAAGGGAAACGATCTGGTAGGCACCTACTGGCGCGGCGATGTCTTCCCGACCCTCAACTACACCTTACCGGGGCCGCCGTGGCTCACCGTGACCCCGCGGGTGGGTGGCCGCTACACCTACTACACCTCCCGCTACGCCAAGGTGCCCGATCCCAGTGACCCGGGCGGACTGTCGACCATCACCGTCTTCGACGACGAACCCATCGATCGCGCCTTTGTCGCCGCCGGGGTCGATATCGGCGGACCGTCCATTTCGCGGGTCTTCAACAAGGGCCGGTGGGGCTTTTCGAAATTCAAACATCTCGTCGAGCCGCGAATCGAGTACGCCTATCTCGAGGGCCTCGGACTTGCCAACGAACTCCAGATCCCCATCGCCGACGAGGTCGACAGCACCCCCCTGGACAACCGGGTCAGGCTGTCGGTGGCGAACCGGCTCTTCGGTCGCTCGGAAAAGAGTTTGAGTTCCGTCGAAATCGGTTCCTTCGAACTCTTCCAGGATCTGTCGTTCTCGAGGCCCCTCACTTTCGGAGCCGGTGGGACCACAAGCGGTTGGGGGCCGATGACGGCTTCCCTGCGCGTGACTCCGAGTCCCGGCACCGGTCTCGATGTGCGTACGAGCTACGATTGGCTCAACCGGAACATCGTCTCCACCTCCTTGACCGGGACGGGCCGCAACGGACTCGGGTCGCTCAGCCTGACCTGGTACGCGGGGTTTGACAAATTCTCCGGCGAACGGGTTTCGTCCCAGGTCCGAACCCTGGTCAACTTCATGAAGCCGGGTTTTCCGGTCACCGCCGCGTTTCACATCGCCTACGATGTCCAGCAGAAGGAAATCCAGCAGCAGCGCTATCAGGTCGGTTGGAAGGGTGGTTGCTGGGCCGTCTCTGCCGAGTACCGCGATCTCAAGATCGGGCTCTATCCGACCCGCGACTTCCGGATCGTCATCGAGCTCAAGGGTGTCGGCGGGCTGCCCGAGATCAAGGGGAGCTTGTAGCGGGGAGGCGATTCGTCGGACGAATCGCGGTGGCGCGTCGGACGCGCCAAGCGTCCTGGCGAGCGGTTGGCCCACAAACTTTGTTTCTCCTGCCGCCGATGCATTCTCCGGTGGGTCGTTGAACCTATTGCGCGGTTGCGACAGGTTCCCATGAGTCTTTGCTCAAGCCGAAGCGCGGTGTCTTGATTGCGTCTTTGGTGTCTCCGTCGAAGGCGGGCGGTTGGTAGTCCTGAAACTTCATCCCACTTTGAACAGAGAACCGAATCAGACGATCGGCCGTTTTCCGGATCTTCATCGGGTTCCGGGAGTTCTCCCACCGGGACACTGTTTCCGGCGTGACTCCCATGTGCTTCGCAAAATCCTTGCTCGAGAATCCCATGTGGGTTCGAAGAAAACGGATCTCACCAGGCGAAAGCAGACCCGGGCGGTCGACCAGATCTCGTGCGATCGCATTGTGCAGCTCCTTGATTAGTGGGATAACCACCTCTTCCTCGCCACAATCGTCGCAGTGTCGTACTTCAATCCCTACGAGGACGACATCAATGCCCCGTCCGTATCTTCTCGTCTCGCGGCGAAATTCCAGATTTCCACCGCTGTTGAAGCACCGGTGGCTCATGACGATCTCC
>CBESWV010000006.1:0-40877 GCA_965533305.1 uncultured bacterium
GGGGGTGGGACTCTGTGTGAACGAGACGGCCGCAACCAGGGAGACCCACCGTCGTGCTGTAAGCACGGCGTGTTTTCGATTCTCAGCGCCGGCGAAAGCTTGTTTTCGCCGGCGCTGAGGATTGAAAACACAAGCGGCCGGCAGGGCCGGCCGCACAGGTGGGTCGGTTTGCCTCCCCTAGTACAGCGGGAACTTAGCGGTCAGCTTGTGAACCTCGGCCTTGACGGCCTCCATCTCAGCTAAAAACGCGGCGTACTTCGCCTCGTCCTCTTTGTCCTCGTCGGCTGAGAGCACGCGGTGGATCAGCTCGGCGATGATCTTCATCTCTTCGACACCCATCCCGCGGCTTGTCATCGCCGGGGTGCCGATGCGCAGACCCGATGCGATATAGGGCTTTCTCGTGTCGAAGGGCACGGTGTTCTTGTTGACCGTGATATCGGCCAGGCCCAGCCAACGCTCGGCCTTCTTACCCGAGATGAAATCGGTGCCGAGATCGATGAGGAAGAGGTGGTTGTCGGTGCCGCCGGAGACGATCCGCCAACCTTTCTCGGCGACGGCGGCACACAGCGCAGCCGAGTTGGCGACGACCTGTCTCTGGTAGTCCTTCCACTCGGGCTCGAGCGCCTCGGCGAAGGCCACCGCTTTGGCCGCAATCGTGTGCATGAGCGGCCCACCCTGGATCCCGGGAAAGACCGCCTTGTCGATGGCCTCGGCCCATTCCTCGCCACACAGGATGAGCCCACCGCGGGGGCCGCGGAGGGTCTTGTGGGTGGTCGAAGTCACGAAATGGCAGTGGGGCACCGGCGACGGGTGAAGTCCCGAGGCCACCAGACCGGCGATGTGCGCGATGTCGGCCATGAGCAGCGACCCGGCCTCATCGGCGATGGCGCGAAGCCGGGCGAAATCAATGATCCGCGGATAGGCCGAGGCGCCGCAGACAATGAGCTTGGGCTTGTGTTCGACCGCGAGCTCGCGGAGGCGGTCGTAGTCAATGATCTCGGTTTCCTTGTGGACCCCGTAGGCCACGACCTCGTACTGTTTGCCGGACTGATTGAGCGGGTGGCCGTGGGTGAGGTGGCCGCCATGGGTGAGATCCATGCCGAGCATGGTGTCGCCGGGGGAGAGCACCGCGAGATAGACCGACATATTGGCCTGGGCGCCCGAGTGGGGCTGGACGTTGGCGTGTTCGGCGCCGAAGAGCCTGCAGGCCCGCCGGCGAGCGAGATCCTCGCCGACATCGACATACTTGCAACCACCGTAGTAGCGTTTACCGGGGTAGCCCTCAGCATATTTGTTGGTCATGACCGAACCCATGGCCGCCATCACCGCCGGGCTGACGAAGTTCTCCGACGCAATGAGCTCGAGTCCTTCATTTTGGCGCCGGCGTTCGGCTTCGATGGCGCCGGCGATCTCGGGATCCTCGGCCTCGATGAGTTGATTGTGAATATCGAAGAACCGCCCCTTGAGATCCTGATTCATGATTTCTCCAGCTCGATTTTCGCGACCCGTCGTTGGTGCCGACCACCTTCGAAGTCCGTATCGAAAAAGACCCGTACGATCTGTTCAGCGACGCCCGGGCCGGTGGTCCTCTCGCCGATGCACAAGACATTGGCGTCGTTGTGACGCCGCGCCATCTCGGCGGTGTAGGCGTCGTGGCAGAGGGCCGCCCGAACCCCCGGGTGACGATTGGCGGCCATGGACATCCCGATGCCGGATCCGCAGATGAGGATTCCACGCTCGATCCGACCGTCGGACACAGCCTGGGACAGGAGGTGTGCGTAATCGGGATAGTCCACCGATTTCGTATCCTGGGGACCGAGGTCCTCGACCTCGGCGCCGAGACTCCGTAGGAGTTGGCAGATATCGGCCTTCAGGCCGAGTCCCGCGTGATCCGAGGCTATAGCAATCATCGGTTCTTTCCTCCGAATCTCTGACCGAGCGATGGCGCTTCGAGGGAATTGAATTCCTCGAGGGCGAACCGATCGCTCATACCGGCGATGTGGTCTGCGATCAACCGGGCGAAGCCCGCCGAGGCATGGTACCGACCGGCAACCTCATCCGCAACAAGTGCCAGCGGTACATCGCGCAGATAGGGAAACTCGAGCTCGGCGCGGGCCCGCAACAACACGTAGCTCGGCAGGATCAGAGGATTGGTCCAGAAGGCCCGATAGAGGGCGGTCACGACCTTGCGCGCCCGCCAATCCTGACGATTGACATCGATGTGGTTGATGATGAATTGGTAGATAAAGGTTTTGAGCTCTTCGAAGAGCTTCTGCGTCTCAGGCGAAAACCAGACTGTGGTCTGGGAGACGTCACGCGCATGGACGACAAATGAGTCGTGATCGTCGATCCCGTGGCGATCGACAAAGGTCCGGATCCGCTCCCCGGATGCGTCGATGACATCGGTAACGAACAAACCTATGAGCTCTCGAATGAGCGTGTTCTGACGAAGCCACCGTCGTTTTTCCGACCGGTAGGCATCGCCGAGTTGAGCGATGATCCTCTTCGAAATCTCGAGCTCTTCGACCGACTCGAGACTCACCGATCCCGCCCGCAGGCCGTCTTCGAGATCGTGGGTCTGTTGGGCGATCTCATCGGCCACCGCCACCGCCTGTCCTTCGAGGTGACATGGCCGGTCGAGCGCAAGCCCTTCCAGTTCGGGCAGCGGGAAGTCGAAGTCCACCCTCCACCGGGTGTGCTTGAGGATCCCCTCGCGAACCTGATCGGTGAGGTTGAGCCCGGGAAACTCATAGCGCCACTCGAGCAGATCCACCACTCGGAGGGACTGGTAGTTGTGCTTGAAGGAGCCGGCCCGGGTCACCACTTCTTGGGGGAGCTCGACCTCGGGATTGCGGCCGAGGAGAATCTCGTTGAGGGCGGTCTCGCCGGTGTGGCCAAAGGCGGTATGGCCGATGTCGTGGCCGAGGGCGACGGCCTCGACCAGATCTTCGTTGAGTCCGAGCGCCCTCGCGATGGTTCGCCCGAGCTGCGCCACCTCGAGGGTGTGGGTGAGCCGGGTCCGCGGATGATCCGCCGTGTGAGGGACAAAGACCTGGGTCTTGTGTTTGAGTCTGCGGAACGCCCGAGCATGGAGGATCCGGTCGCGGTCGCGCTGAAACGCGAGCCGAGAGCTCTCCTCTTCCCCCCCACCGATTCGTCGGCGAACGGCTTCGGTTGAAAGAACCGCCCATGGAGCGAGGTGTTTTACCTCCTGGTCCTCTAAGAAGACCCGATCGCGACTGACGGTGCCGTTCATGATCCGACTCCCCCCTCGGCGAGCTCGAGGAGCGCCCCCACCAGACGAAGACTCCCGGCCGCCACCACCGGGTCCGGCAGGCTGTCCAGGGCCGCCATGGGATCCGACGAAAGAAGTGTATTCGAAAAAGCCGCCGCAATCCGATCCACCGCCATCGCCCGTTCATCTTCGAGTTGGCAGACCGCGATCGAGCCCACCACGGGTTCGAGTACGCCGGCCATGGCATCTACGTCCTTGTCGTTAAGACACGAAAACAAGAGGTTGTACCGTTCATGACGGCGGGAGAGATAGGCTGCCAGGGCCTCGGCGCCCTCGAAATTGTGGGCAGCATCTACGAGGATCTTCCGCCCGCCGAGGGTGTGTTCGGAGAGTCTTCCGGACCAGCGGACACGGGCGAGGCCGGAAACGACCGCCTCGGGCTCGAGCCGGGCGAGGAGGCCCTCGGCTTCGGCGCAGCGCGCGAGAGCCAGCGCGAGCTGGACATTCGCGATCTGGTGTCCGCCGGGGAGCGGGGCTGGAGCCTCGACGGTGATGTCATCCCAGGCAATGAGGAGACGGTCGTCGTCGAGAACGGTCACCTCCATGAGCTCGCGCGCGGGCACGGCGTGTGGCGAACCCAGAGCCCAATGCAGCTCGGGTGCGAGCCCTGATCCCATCACCGCCCGGCGGGCCGACCGCAGCGGAGCTCCCTTGTCGCGAGCACGATCGAGGACATCCGCACCGAGCCACGCGGCGTGATCCGATCCGACGTTGGTGATACCCGCGATGGCGCTTGCAGCCACCCGGGTCGCATCCCAGCTTCCACCCATTCCGGCCTCAAGCACGGCGATCTCGACCTCGGCTTCAGCAAAGGCGAGAAATGCGGCGGCGGTGATGGTCTCGAAAAAGGTCAGATCGTCGTCGTTGGCCAATGACTCGAGATGACGCTCGAGGCTGGCCCGATCGATGGACCGACCTTGGATCCGAATCCGCTCCTCGACCGAAACCAGATGGGGTGACGTGGTGAGACCGGTCGACACGCCGTGTGATTCCAGGACCGCCTCGAGGATGGCGGCCGTGGAACCCTTGCCGTTGGTTCCGACGATGAGGATGGACGGGCTGGCGGTCTGAGGATCGCCGAGACGAGCCAGGGCGTCGCGGATGGGTCCTAGCTTGGGGCGGATCCGCCCGGACCGACGGTTTCTCAGCCTCAGCGGAAGAACTTCAGGCATCGGGCGACGGTCGTCTTGAGCTCCTGACGCGGCACCACGAGATCGAGCATGCCGTGCTCGAGCAGGAACTCCGATCGCTGAAAGCCCTCTGGGAGTTTCTGCCGAATCGTCTGCTCGATGACTCGCGGACCCGCAAAACCGATGAGTGCTCCCGGTTCGGCGATATTGACATCACCGAGCATGGCATAGGAGGCGGTGACGCCTCCGGTGGTTGGATCGGTCAGAATCGAGATATAGCCGAGATGCTTGTCGCGCATCCGAGCCAATCCGGCGGCGATCTTGGCCATCTGCATCAGTGACAGGATGCCCTCTTGCATCCGAGCGCCACCCGAGGCCGAGACCACGATCAACGGGAGTTTCCGATCCAAACAGCGTTCGATGGCGCGGGTGATTTTCTCACCCACGGCCGAACCCATGGACCCACCCATGAAACCGAATTCCATGGCGGCCACCACCGTGCACTGCTTCTCGATCTCACCCTGGGCCACCACGACGCCGTCGGACCCGGCAAACTTCCGGTTGTAGACCTCGAGCCGGTCGCGATAGGGCTTCGAATCGACAAAATCGAGTGGATCAGCCGATTGAACCCGACCAAAGAACTTTTTGTAGCGTTGGTTGTCGAAGAGAAGATCGAGCCGCCGCGAGGCGCTGATCCGAAAGTGGTAGCCGCATCGCGGACACACATCCAGATTGCCCGAGACCTCCCGGTGATACAGGATCTCGCGACACGCATTGCACTTGATCCACAGCCCTTTGGGCACGCCCTCGGTCTGCGCCATCAATTCTGCCGCCCTCCGCTTCTACCCGATTGGTTTGTGCGTCCGCATGGGTTCCGGACGTCGTTTACGCTCGAGGGATTGAACCGGCCCTCTCAGTCAGCGAAACCCCGGGGTCTGCCGGGGTTGCGCTGTCGAGAAAAGGCTCGAGGTCCTAGTCCTCGCTCTCTTCCTCATCGAGTTCGTTGGGCTCGCCGAGCATGAGACAGGCCGCAGAATACATCTGGCGGGCCGCATCCGCACCTTGCTTGAGCCCCTGAATCCGGTCTTTGACCTTGTCGAGTTCGACCTGGATCTGGCCTTCGAAATCCTCGATCTCGGTCTTGGTGCGCGAGCGCGCATCCTCGTAGAAGCTCCGTTGGTCATCGGTCAGAGTTGCAGCCATCTCTTCCTCCACAGTTAGTTCAACGTGAGATTTACCTTGATTCGAACCCACACCCGAACCGTGACGCCGTTCTTGGTTGCGGGACGATAGCGCCACTGACGAACAGCGTCTTCGGTCGCGCGCTCGAACCCGACACCCGTCTTGGACGCCACTATATCTTGAACCTCTTCGACTCGACCGTCGATTCCGATGAGGAGCTGTGCCGTCACCTCACCGCTGATCCCCGCGCGCTGAGCAATCGGCGGATAGACGGGATTCACCCGGTTGAGCAATACCGGGGCGGTGACTCCAGGTCCCGCATCGACGATGTCCCCCTCGTTGACAACCGGTGTCGGGGTGTTCGGGATCGGCGTCGCCGTCGGCGGCACCCTCGTAGGTGTCGGTGGTCTCTTGGTCGCCGTCGGGCTCGGGGTTGGGGTCTCGGTTGGGGTCTCGGTTGGGGTCTCGGTCGGCGGCAGCGGCGTCGGTGTCGGGAACTCCTTCTCGAGCCGGTCTCTGAGTTCCTGCTCCTGTTTGGCCATCTCGGCCGCCGCTACCTCGCGGGCACGTTCCAAGAGTTCCGCTTCGTCCATCAGCCCATCGGTCGCGGTGGGCGTCTTCTCTACGGTGGCCGCGGGCGGAACAGGCGTCGGCGCTGCGGTGGAGTCACCCCCGCCGGAGCCCGGACCCATGAAGAACCACCATCCCGCGATGAGTGCGACCACAACCGTCGCAATCGCGATCCACAGCCATTTGCCGGCACCGCCCTCAGGCGGGGTGTCGGCATCCTCGATCTGGGCAACGGTCTCGGCCAAGACCGGTGGTTTGATGCTCTCATCCGGAGCCGGCCCCGATTGCTTTTCCGGTGGAGCTGTCGGCGGCTCGGCCGGCGGTCCGACCACGGCCCCCGCCGAAATAGTGGCGGGATAGTCCGTGATCTCGACGCCCGATTCGAGTTCACCGATGAAGCGAACCAGGGCCGCGGTATCCGGTTCCCATCCGTGACCCTTGAGAAGGATCTCGAACTCGCGCTGGAGATCCAGCGCGGATTGATAGCGATCGGTTCGCTCCGGGGTGAGCGCCTTCAAGACGATCCGGTCAACCTCGGCCGGAATCGCCGGCACCTTGCTCGAAGGGGCCTCAACAATCGGGTTGCGGACCTGCTCGAGAATCGACAGCTCGGATTCGCCGGCAAAGACCTTGTGCGTCGTCAACATCTCATAGAGCACGACCCCGAGGGAGAAGACATCCGATCGGTGATCGATGTCCTTTCCCCAAGCCTGCTCGGGAGACATGTACTGCAGTTTGCCCTTGAGTGCGCCGGCTCGGGTGTGCGACGCCTTGGAGGCCGCCTTGGCGATCCCGAAGTCGCAGAGCTTGATCTCCCCGTCGGAGGAGATGAGCACATTCTGAGGCGAGACGTCCCGGTGGACCAATCCCAAGTCACGATTGTCGAAGTCGCGCTTCTTGTGCGCGTAGTCGAGAGCGCTCGCGAGAAGGTTCGCGATATACAGCGCGAGGGGAACCGGCAACCGAACATCGCGTTGACGGCATTGGTCGAGGAGTGACCGAAGATCGCGCCCCTCGATGTACTCCATGGCGATGAAATGGGAACTGTCGATCTTACCGAGATCGTAGATGTGAATGATGTTCGGGTGGTTGAGCTGGGCCGCCAATTTGGCCTCATCGACGAACATGCTGACGAACTCGTCGTTGTTCGTCAGGTGGGGCAGGATTCTCTTGATGGCAACGGTCTTCTGGAATCCCTCGAGGCCGAGCATACGGGCTTTGTAGACCTGGGCCATCCCCCCGGTCGCGATGTGCTCTTCGAGGACGTACTGTCCAAAGGTCGTTCCCGAGGGAACCGGCGATGTTCGCTCGACCGGCGGTTTCTTCTCCGCCGCGGGTTCGGCGGCGGAATCGTCTTTCGGAGCCTCGACCTCGGGGGCGGGCTCTGGAGACGGGGCCGGTTCGCCGGCGGTGCTGGTCTCCTCGATCGCCTCTTTCGGAGCCTTCTTCTTGGCCATCGTCGACGGTGATAGTTCGAGCCCGGCCAGGGTCTCGGATAGCATGGCGTCAACATCGGACCTCGGCTTCGACCTTGGTTGCTCACGGCTTTCGCCGGCGTCCCCGAGCATGTCCGCAAACGCACTATCGACCTTGGAGTCCAGCGCCTTTTGAGAAGCCTCGGTGGTCTTCGCCTCGGCCGCGCCATCGCTCTCGACATCCGAGAGGATGTCGGCGAAAAGGTCGTCCGAGCTGAACGACCGACCGTTGTCCTCGGCTTTTCCCCGGCGCAGGGCATCCAGAGTCTCCTGCGGCACCGCCTGGGTCGTAAGAATCGCAGCCGACGCCTGAATCAGCGCGTCGATCTTTTGTTGGATCTCTTCGGCCACGAATGGGAGCGATACGATGTCCTGAGCGCCGTGCTCTTGGGCATCGGCCTCGGGGTCATCACCCTGATATCCCGGCATCAGAATCAGAAACGGGGTGACCCGCAGACCGGCCCGTCCTCGAAGTTGGGTAATGGCATCCCCCACCGGAATCTGCGGCAGCTGTGAGGTGATGATGACGATCTTGGGTTCGAAATGGGCACAAGCTTCCACCGCGGCATTCAGATCACCGGCAACCTCGAGGCGGTGACCGCCTCCGGCAATGGCGTTTCTGACACCGTCGACGGTACTCCGCTCGAACTCGATGAGTAGAATGTTTGCGCTCATTGAATCGTCCCTGAATGCTCCCCGGTTCTAAGGGCCTGTTCTCATTATCTGCGACCGGTACCCAAAGTCAACCGCGGCTGTACTCCTACTTAAGGTGCAAGACGGTTATAATATCCGGGCTTGGCCCCCCTGAACAGGGGCGAAATCAGGAGGATCAATGTCCGGCCACAACAAGTGGAGCACCATCAAACACAAAAAGGGGCGGGCCGACGCCAAGCGCGGCAAGCTCTTCACCAAACTCATTCGAGAGATCACCGTCTCGGCACGGGGAGGCGGCGGCGACATCGAAGGCAACCCCCGGCTTCGAGCCGCGGTCGCGACCGCCAAGGTCTCGAATATGCCGGCTGACAACATCAAACGGGCCATCCAACGCGGTACCGGAGAGATCCCCGGGGTGATCTACGAGGAGGTCCAGTACGAGGGCTACGGCCCGGGAGGCGCAGCGGTGTTGCTGCAGACTCTCACCGACAACCGCAATCGAACCACGCCGGAGGTCCGCCACATCTTTGCCAAAAGCGGCGGAAACCTGGGTGAGAACGGCTGCGTCTCCTGGCTCTTCACCCGAAGAGGTCTCCTCCTCGTGGCCCGCACCGACAAGCTCGATGAGGACACCCTGCTGGAGCAGGTACTGGAAGCCGGAGCCGAAGACCTTGATACCGAGGACGGCGAGTTCTTCCGGATCTATACGGCACCGGAGGAACTCCATGTGGTCAAGGAGAGCCTCGAAGCACTCGGCGTCGAGGTGGCATCGGTCGAGATCGATATGGAGCCATCCACCACGCAAAAGCTCAAAGGCAAGAGGGCGCAGCAGATGATTCGCCTCATGGAAGCCTTCGACGACCAGGATGATGTGCAGAACGTGTGGTCCAATTTCGATATCGACGACGAGGATCTGGAAGACGCTTGATCGCCCCGGCCACCACTTGACATCGCAGAGAGTCCACCGGAAGGGGGAGCGGTGCGAGTCCTAGGCGTTGACCCGGGATCCCGAGCCACCGGCTGGGCGCTCATCGTGGCGATCGGCAACCGGACCCATCTCGAGGGTTGCGGGATCGTGCGACCGAAAGGATCCGACCACGCATTGCGGTTGGCGGATCTCGATCGCCGATTCACCACGCTCATCAGCGAGCTCACCCCGGATTGTGCAGCTGTGGAATCCGGTTTCAGCGGACGCAACCCCAAGTCGGGTCTGATTCTCGCCGAGAGTCGCGGTGTGCTGCTCGCCGCCCTAGGACGAATTGAGATTCCGGTCCATCCATACACCCCCGCACAGGTCAAGTCCGCCATGGTCGGCCACGGCACCGCAGAGAAAAAACAGGTCGCCTTCATGGTGGTGCGTCTCCTCGGTCTCACCAAAACCCCTCCGAGCGATGCAGCTGACGCCGCCGGCGTCGCCCTGACCCATGTTCACAGCCGTGCGGTCACCGCTGTTCGCGAACGTCAAATGTGAGCACTGTAAAACCCGGAGCGCTCTTCGTTGACGGTCACGAAAACCCCATGCTAGGATGCACTGCCTTCATCATTTTTAGCAAAGATCGAAATGATGGTGGCCATGGGTGGCATTGCCACTTGTGTTGGTTTAAATGCTCGTTCACAATGGCTCGTCGATCGGGATTGGAACTTTTCCCGACCGTCGAACTCAAACTAGGAGGAGGCAAGAACGTGGGACAAGTAGCAGATCTATTCCGCCAGGGTGGAATCTTCATGTGGCCGTTGCTCTTCTTTTCGCTGTTGGCGGCGACCGTCATCATCGAGCGATTCATCGTGCTGACCAAGGCGAGGATCAACGTCAATGAATTTCTGACCAAGATTCGTAAGGCTCTTTTGGTCAACCGCAACGTCAAAGAAGCCATCAAAGTCTGTGAGAGCAATCGCGGGCCCGTCGCTTCGGTGATGAAGGCCGGTCTGCTGCGCTACGGCCACAGCCGCGAAGACATCGAGAAGACCATCGAGAACGCCGCTCTCTATGAGCTCGACCGTTTGGAAAAACGAATGGGCGTTCTTGCGACCACGGCCAACGTGGCGCCCATGCTCGGCTTCCTCGGTACGGTTGCCGGCATGATCAAATCGTTCGCCACCCTCGCGGAACAGGGCCTGACCAATCCGGCAGCGGTTGCCGTTGGTATCTCCGAGGCGCTGATCACCACCGCCGCCGGTCTCATCATCGCGATTCCGGCCCAGCTCGCCTACAACTGGTACACGACGAAAATCACCCGCTTTGTTCGCGATATCGAAACCGCGACCAACATGCTTCTCGAAACCTTCACGGAGATGGACGGGAGCGGTGAGTGAGAACACGGCCTGAGGAAGGGAGACCGCGATGGCACTGATTCGCGGCAGAGACCGAGGAACCGGGGCGGCGATCTTTACCGCTTCCATGGCGGATATCGTCTTCCTCTTAATCGTATTCTTTGTCCTCACCTACAAGGTCGAGGTCGACAAAACGCAGATGACTCTGCCCGAGACCTGGGTCCGCAAGAAGATTCCCGAGAAGGCAGCGGTGATCTCCATCGCCCCGCCCGACAGGGGATCGACGATCCGGGTTTCCACCGGCGAAGAAATGGCTCTCCCGGTGAGCACCATCGAAGAGGTGATCACCTTCGCTTCGACCGAGGTGGCGAAGAACCCCAACACGGAGTTCATCCTCAAGGCCGATAAGAACGCCCCCTACGCCGTTGTGGACGAGGTTCTCGATGCCCTCAAACAATCGAAAGTGAAGTACATCTTTCTACTCTCCGAACAGCTGACGCAGGCGGAACTGTAGGCCGGAGGACGACGATGAATATCAAAAAGAAAAACATCGCCTCCGAGATCTTCACCGGATCCATGGCCGATATTTCGTTCCTGCTGATCATCTACTTCATGATCACCTCCGCGTTCTCGGCGACCCGCGGTCTCGACTTCGCCCTCCCTGAGGAGACCGACACCCCCGAGATCAAGCAGGAAGACGCCATCGAAGTTCACGTCACGCCGGGTGGGGCCCTCGAGGTTGACAAGAAGGCCCTGCCGAGGGAGCAGTTGCTGCCGTACGTGCTCGAGAAACTGCAGCAGAACCCCGACAAACCGGTGATTCTCCGGACCGATCCAGATGCTTCCTACGGTGACATGATCAGTATCTTCGACCTGCTCCGCCGAGCCAACGAAGAGTGGACCGTACCAGTGGAAGGCAGCGAAGAACGCAGAGCCCTGTACAAGGATGTCCATGGCAATGATCTCACCGAGATCAAGACCATCTCGATTCCGACCCAGCGGGAAATCGAGAACATCTGGAACCTCCTGGGAATGGGGTGAGGAGAACGACATGACCGAGACGCCAAAAGCACCAGCATCCAAGGCGCCTGACCCCAAGATGAAGCTGACCACCATCGAGATCATCGCGCAGGAGGAGCAACAGGACAAGAAGTTCTTTCGCAGCGCGGTCGCCGTCGCCATTATCTTGCACGTCTTCATCTTTGCGTTTCATTGGCCGACCTTCGCAAGCGGCCTCAAGGACGCGACCGAGAAGAAGACCAAGATCTATGTGGTCAAGCAGGTCAAGTTCAAACAGCCTCCCAAGCAGGAGCTCCAGCAGATCCCGAAACCGAAGAGCAAGAAGGTTCCGATCCCGGATCCGACGCCCGACGAGCCGGAACCCATCCGCGACGATGAGCCCGATGAGGACATCGACTTCATCCCCGATGACAACCTGGTCCTCGGAATCCCCGATGCGCCTCCGCCGCCGGAGCCCGAGGGGCCGGTGCGCTTTGTCGTCGGTGGGAACATCACCGAGCCCGAGAAGCTCAGCGGACCAAACCCGGTCTATCCCGAGGCTGCGCGTCGCGCCCGAATCCAGGGGGTCGTCGTCCTCGAGTGCACCATCGGCAAGACTGGGAACGTCCAGGATGTCAAGGTCCTTCGACCGCTGCCGCTCGGTCTCACCGAGGCCGCGAACGACGCCGTTCGAAAGTGGAAGTTCAAGCCGTCGACCCTCAACGGGAAACCGGTGGAGGTGCTGTACATCCTGACTGTACGGTTCAACCTGCAGTAGGATCGCGGACCGACAGTCCATGGCATTACAAGGGTCTCTTTCCGAGCTCTCTCTACCAGACGTGATTCAAATGGTCAGCGTCTCGGGAAAGACTGGTGTCTTCTCGGTCAGCCGTCACGACGAGGTTGGCAAGATCTATCTTCGTAACGGTCAGATCGTCGACGCGGTGGTCGATACCCTGCGCGGTGACAACGCCGTCTACGAGATGGCGATCTGGTCCGAGGGAGATTTCAGCTTCAGTCCTGGTGAGGAATGCGAAACCGTCACGATTCACCTGTCGAACGCGAACTTGATGATGGAGGCCGCCCGGAGGCTCGACGAGTGGCGGGTGTTGTCTCGGAAGATACCCTCCCTCGATCTCATTCCCTTCTTCACATCGAGGGACCAGAGCGATCAGGTCACCCTGAGTCCACATGAGTGGATTCTCGTGACCCGTATCGATGATGAGCACACCATCGAGGAGATCGGTGAGCAGCTGCATTGGTCGGCCTTCGACGTCTCCAAACTCCTGTTTGGGATGATCACCTCGGGGCTGGTTGCCCTGCGGTCCTCAGCCGATGAGTCCACATCGGAGTCGACGCATCAGGGTCCGAGTTCGGTCACGATGATCGGTCTCGCCAACCGGATCATGTCGGTCGCCCTCAATGTGATCGGTGACAGCGGGAAACACACCATCGAAAAACAGTACGCCGGCACCCGGACTCTCCTCGAGCAGGGCGCTGGTTTTGACGCGATCAGAACGATGGTCGAACAACACAGCGACGCCATCTCCCTGCTCAAGGGAGCCGATGTTGCGGCCATGTTCGACGAGCAAGTCCGACCACTACTCGGGGACGCCGGGAGCGTCCCGGCGCGATGACGAAGAATCAGGGAGGCACCAACTCATGAAATCAACAGTAAGCCGCTGGACGATCGGCGTTGCGCTCATCATCGCGATCGGCACGGTCACCCCGGTCTCGGCGGATTACGCCGCGGGGATCGCCGCATTCAAGGCGAAGGACTACGCCAAGGCCGCGCAAGAGTTCGAGGCGGTCATCGCGAGTCAGCCCAATGAACCGGCAACCCACTACATGCTCGGGCTGAGCCGCCGTGCCCAAGGCAACACCTCGGCTGCATTGGGCAGTTTTCGCAAAGCGGTCGAGCTCGACTCGACCAACGAAACGCCGAACCCGATGTACCCCATCACCCTTGGACAGACCCTCAATCAGGCCAAGCAGTACAACGACGCCTATTCGACGTTGAAAGCCGTGAGCTTCAGCAAGCTTCCCGCGAGCTATCGGTCGAATTACGCGCTGCTCTTTGCCAAGGCTGCCACCGAGACCAACCGCGGCAGCGAGGCGGTCAGCGTCCTTGACGCCCAGGTCAAGGCGGACTCATCCAACCCCGACCTCTATCAGGCTCTCGGCGTCGCCCAGGATGAAGCCGGAAACGACAAGGCTGCTTTTGCGGCATTCAAGCGGGCCTACGAGCTCGATCCCACAAACGAGACCTGCGGTCGCTATGCAGTTCGCGCCGCCACCTCCGTCGCCCGACGGACCGGGTCGAAGACGGAAAAGTCCAAGTACTACAACGACGCTGCAACCATCGCGGAGAAGCTCGCCAAATCCGAACCGAACTTCGAACACAATCTGCTCGCGGGTGAGTCCTGGCTCGGCGCCAAGGATTACTCGAAAGCGCTGGCCTGGTTCGAGAAAGCCAAGGCCCAGAAGTCAAACAGCGCCCTGGTGTATTACTACATCGGTCAGAGCTACACCTCGCTCGGCCAGTACAGCAAAGCGCTGTCCTCCCTGCAGCAGGCGCTGACCCAGGCGAGCGGCAATGCCGATCTTCGCAAGAAGATCTACAACCAGATGGGCTACGTCCATGAGAAGAAACGTGACTTCGCAAAGGCCAAACAAGCCTATGCCGAGGCCGGCAACAGCCGTCAGGCGGCTGCCATGGACGATAAGATCGCCGCCCAGGGTGAGAACGATAAGTTCGCCCAGGAATGCCGCGAGTTCAAGACCAAGATCGACGCCCTCGCGATGCAGGCAGAAGAGTTCGAGAAGCTCGGCGACATCGAGAGCGCTCGGCAGATGCGCGAACAGCTCACAGTGCTCCTGAGACAGTACGCCGAGACCTGCAAATAGACCCGTTTAAAAAAATGCACCAACAGACAACGCGGCCGAAAGGCCGCGTTTTTTTATCCGCGGTCCTCGCTCGAGGCGTGACGCTCGAGAGTGACTAAAGCGGCGATCATGGGCAGCCCAACCGCTCCGAGAATCTGGCTCGCCAGGACCACGAAGGAAGCACCCCTCGCGGCGAGGCCGAGAGGAGCCGCGAGAGTTGCCATCCAGCCGACCGCAACCACTGTCAATACCACCGAGATCACCGCAGCGAGCAGAGCCGGAACCACCACCGCCACGAAAAACGGCCCTCTCACGGTTGCCTCGGTTGCGCCCATGAGTCGCATGATGGCAATCTCCTCGGCGTTCCGATGGAGTTCAAGATGGACCCAAACCGCCGCGAGCAGCACCGCTCCGGAGACGAGGGCACCCGCAATGAGGAGGAGAACGAGGGCAAACCGTCTCGCGACCTGGCCCACCACCCGATTCACCGATGAGGTCGGGCCCACGGCGAGCACCGCTTTCGTTTCCTTGAGTTCAAGCACGCTCTGCGGGCTGCGGGTCGTGATCTCGACCATGTGGGGCAGCATTTGCGGCCCTTCGCGTTGCAGAACCTCTTCGAGATAGGGAAACCAGGACGCAAGCCGCTTAGCCAGCTCCTCGGGTTCGACATCGACCAGTTTCCAATCCGGATGAGAACGACTCTGGTCGCCGATCCACAGCCGTCGTTGGCTCTCATCCAACCGCGGGTGAAGCAGGACCGCAACGACGCTCTCGCGGTCACTGAGATCGATCACCGGCTCGAGCCACTGGCGCAGGCTCACCGTCACCCCGGCGAGGCTGATCGGGATCGCCAATGCCAAGGCGAGGATCGGAGAGATTGGACCACGACTGCGGAGAATCAGCCAACCCTCGGCAAGAGCATGACGGATCATGGCGGCCACATCCCGTCATAGTCGATCTCGCCCCGGCGGAGAACCAGGGTCCGTGCGGGCAAGGACTCGAGCAGAGCATGGTCGTGGGTTGCGAGGACCACGGTGGCACCCTGATAGTTGATATCGCACAGCAGAGATAGAAGCTCCGAGGCGAGATCGGCGTCGAGGTTGCCGGTGGGCTCATCGGCCAGAATCAGTCGGGGCTGATACACCAAGGCACGCGCGATGGCGACCCGTTGTTGCTCACCACCTGAAAGAGACTCCGGAAGCGCGGACTGGCGGTGGTGGAGACCGAGGCGTTTGAGCACCTGGTACGCCCGCCGGTGGGCTTCACGCTGTCCAATTCCGTGGAACCGGAGGACAAAAGTGACGTTCTCGAGGACCGTCTTTCGACGCAGCAGCTTGAAGTCCTGAAAGATCACCCCGATCTTCCGCCGAAGCTGGGGCAATTCGGAACGAGCGAGGGTGTCGATTCGACTTCCGGCCACCCAGATCTCACCCTTGGTCGGCCTCTCCGCAGCGTAGAGCAACCGCAACAGCGTGGTCTTGCCGGCGCCGGATGGACCGGTCAGAAAAACCATCTCGCCATCGTCCACCGAGAGATCGACTCCGCGGAGAATCTGCCGCCGATCATAGTCCTTGGTGACGCCGCGAATCCGAATCACGGGGCCATCGGCTCCTCGTCGATCAAACTCGGCCGGCAGTTGCTGAGCAGGTTGATGAAGCCGACGGAGACCATGGAACGAACGCGAGAAATGCGGGATTCTCGATCCTTCTGCTGGATCACGATGATCGGTGGAATCACGCTGCCTCCGGAGCCCGTATTGTACCATTGGGGTGGGGACCGACACCGTGACTGAAACTCACCCGACGACTGTCTGGCGCGAAGAGACCGTGGGCCGCGATCGGGCCCTCGTTCGCAGTGACGGCTCCCTCACGATGGCCTTCGCGCTCGGGCCGGCCACCGGTGCGGCCAAGGAGCGGTCGCGACTGACGGCCATCCTTGACGACCGGGTTCGTCGACTCAGGTGCTCGGAACAGGTCCACGGCCGAACGATCCACGAAATCTCCGCCGGTGGCGATGAGGTGGTCGAGGTCGGTCCGGGGGATGGTCTGGTGACCGACGCCAAAGGCGTTGGGCTGCTGGTCTGGACCGCCGATTGCGTCCCGGTGCTGCTTGCCGGCGATGGAGTTGTCGCCGCGATCCACTCGGGCTGGAGAGGTTGCGCCGCAGATATTGTCGGTGCCGCCGTTGCGCAGTTGGCGCGCCGCGACATCCCTGCGGAGCGGGTTCACGTTGCCCTCGGTCCAGCGATCTGCGGCACCTGCTACGAAATCGGTCCCGAGGTGCCCGAGGCCCTCGGACGGTTCGATCTCGACGAATCGCGTTGGCTGCTCGGAAACCACGTCGATCTCCGCGGCTTCCTCACCGCCCGTCTCGAGGCCCTCGGCGTCGCGGCCGGAAACATCGAGATCGTCGGCGGATGCACCGTGGAATCGCCGGAACTCGCCTCCTACCGAAGAGACGGAGTCGCCGCGGGTAGGCAATGGGCCATGGTGTATCTCAACCATCGCAAAGCCTTTAGCTAATGCCCGACCGCTAAGAGCGTTCCGTAACCCCTTCGGAGTTCCGGGGCTGGCTTCCCTGATGCCGACCTTTGAGCTGGCCGCAGGCGGCGTCGACATCGAGGCCCTTGGACCAACGCACGGTGACGGTGAGATTGGCATCCCGCAGGGCCATTGCGAAGCGATTGATGGTCTCATCATCGGGTCGGCGGTGCTGTGGAAAATGCTCCGGATCCTCGTTGAGCGGGATGACGTTGATCTTGCATGGGATACCGCGGATCAATCGAGCGAGGGTCTCGGCATCGGCGACGGCATCGTTGAGATCGCGGATGAGAACATACTCCAAGGTGATGCGCCGGCCGTGCTCGAGGGGAAACGCCTTCAGATCGGCGATGAGCTGAGGCAACGGATACCGAGTTGCGATGGGCATCAGCAGCTGTCGCCGCTCCTGATCGGGAGCATTGAGCGAGACCGCGAGATTGGGCCGCCGCGGAAGTCCGGCCAGCCACTTGATCCCCGGGAGGACGCCCGAGGTCGAAACGGTGATTCGCTTGGGGCTCACCCGTTCATACAAGGTTTCGAGGGCGGGACCGAGATGACCGGTGTTGAGCAACGGTTCACCCATCCCCATAAACACGATATTGACCCGATCGACGGGTTCATCGAGCTGCCGAAGCATCACCCGGTATTGACCGACAATCTCTTCCGGCCTGAGGTTGCGTCCGGCGCCGAGCGCCCCGGTGACGCAGAAGGTACAACCCACCCCGCAGCCGGCCTGGGACGAAAGGCACATGGTCAGTTTCCCGTTTTCGGGCATGGAAACACCCTCGATCGTGACCCCGTCCGACAGCTCGAAGAGCCACTTGACCGAGCCATCGCCACTCGCGCTCTCGTCGAGGATCTTGGGGTCGACTATTTGAAAATGTCGCCCGAGTTCGGCGCGCAACTCTTTGGTCAGATTGCTCATCTCGGAAAAATCGGTGGCGTTCCGATCGACGATCCACTGGGCGACCTGACGGGCACGGTATGACCGATCCACATACTCCTCGAGAAGGGAGGCGATCTCGCCCGGTGTCCTGCCGACGAGGTTCACGCGTGAATCGACCGGGCCCGTCATCCCATGTCCTGTCCGTCAGCCTTCGTCGCGTGCCGGTGGAAAGGGCTGATCCAGCGGCGGCAGCGGTCGTTGAGGATGACTCCGGTGCCGTGTCGGCGAGATCCCGATCGCGGCGAGCCAGCGGGCATCATCGGGAACGAGCCGATATTCGGACTTGCCTTGGGTGGTGCCGATGCGGATGCGGAGGATCCCCTCGGTGGACTTCGCGCTGTCGCCGGATCGGCAACCGAGGGCAGCCTCGAGGATCATCACCGCATCCCAACCACCGCTCTGGAGTTCATTCAGGCAGATCTTCACGTCGTCCGAGTCGACGACGGATGCGTGGATCGCGGTTCCGAGCCGTTCGAGGAGCTTTCTGAGTTTTTTGGGTCGCTCGTTGTCCACCAATCCTCCCACGAGCGATAAGGCTACACCATTTGGCGACGAGATGATTGTGGACGTGGTTGGGGACCCGGTCATTGCCCCCCGCAACCGCGTGGTGTAGCGTCCATGTTGAAGACCATGATTTCGACGACGACTTCCAGACCGCTGCAGCTCGCCGATTGGTGCCGGAGCGAGGCCCTCACCGGAGACGCTTCGCCGCGTCGCTACAGCCGGTTGTGGGCTGCCGATGACCGGACAGCAATCCTCGTGGAGTACCCGGAAGGCGTCCGCAATCGACTCGCGGACGACCTCGAGGTCCTCTCGTGGTGCGGTCGGCGCGGGTTGAACGTCCCGGAGATCCTGGGGTGCGATCTTCCGACCGGTCGGGCCGTGCTTTCAGATCTCGGTAGCGATGATGCCGAAACCGCCCTCGAAGCCGCAGCAGGGGACGACCGCCGGAGCCTGGTCGAAGAGATGCTCCAGCCTCTCGAGGTCCTGGCCGGGTGTGCCCTCGACGAACTCCCGCCCTGGAATCCACCGCTCGATCGTGCTCGCTTGCGCTGGGAGCTTTCCGGGTTCGAATTGTGGTTCGTCCGTCACTACCGCTCAGAGACTCCATCGGCGACCTTGGACCATTGGCTCGACGAGCTGGCGGACGAGGTCGGAAGCCATCCCCGGCGGGTGTGCCACCGCGACTACCACCTCAACAACCTCCTCATCCGCGAGGATGGGTCGGTGGGGGTCATCGACATCCAGGACATTCTCGTCGGGCCCGATACCTACGATGCGGTGTCGTTGATTGCCGAGCGCGCCGCGACCCGGTTGCTGCCGTCGGTCCTACGGCGCGAAATTCTGGCAAGCTGGGCCCATCGCACCCGCGCCGAACCCGGATGGCAGGAACGGGCGGCTGCAGTGCAGATCCAACGGGGTCTCAAGGTCCTTGGGACCTTTGCCCGATTCACCGTCACGGGCCGAACCGAGTATCGCCAATGGATGAGTGATCTCGCCCGAAACCTCATCGAACCCCTCGAGCGCCGCGGCGCCGGGTACGACACCCTGGACCTTCTCAGGGCTTGAGAACGAACCTCTCTCATCCGGTAGAATCGCTCATCTTAGCCCGCATATCTCGCCGGGTTTCGTTACGAGGGCGGCGAGGTGCAGTGCTCAGGTGAGTTTTCTCATCTCCGGGCGCGGAGGCGTACTTTGCGGTACGTTGGGCACCCGGAGATGAGAAAACACGGCTGCGTGCTGTGCATCGTCGTCCGCAGTAGACAGCCGGTGAGATATGCGGGTTAGGTTAGACTATGCGGGTGGGATGCCGCGCATCCCGAACGGAGGTTTCAATGTTCGGATCACTCGGTGTGCCCGAGTTGTTGATTATTCTCGCGATCGTCATCTTGATTTTCGGCGTCAACAAGCTTCCCCGTCTCGGCAAGGGGCTTGGAGAAGGGATCAAGAACTTCAAAGACTCCATCAAGACCGGTGACAACGAGGAGGACGAGACGGGCTCGAACTCGAGCACCAATAGCGTCGAGCCCAAGTAGACGATCGGCCTACCCCGCGAGGAGCAGCTCGTGGGAAGAGAGTATTCCCCTTTGTGGTTTCCCCGATGAGCGAGTTGAGATACGGAGGAAACATGCCACGAGGAGAAGATCGCGCCGACATCATCCGCACCCGCCTCGAGAGGAATCTCGATGCGGTCCACATCGAAATCGAGGATGACAGCCCCCTCCACGCCGGCCATCTCGGCGCCCAGGGCGGGGGCGGTCACTTCCGGGTACTGGTGGTTTCACCTCGCTTTGAGGGAGTCTCCAGGGTTGCCGCCCAGCGCCTCGTCTATCAAGCCCTCGGCGAGCTCATGACCAGCGAGATCCACGCCCTCGAGATGCGGACCTTCACCCCCGACCAGTGGAACGCTGCCCGAGACAGAGACGCCACCCGACCGAAGCCCCATTGAGCTACAGCAGTCGAATTTGAAACACGAAGAACACAAAGATCCACTAAGACGCCACAAAGGTCGGATTTTGACTCGTCGCAAGGTCCGGTAGGCCTTCAAGGTCAGAGGGAGCCCGGGTTATTAAATGCGACGCTTGGTGGACCCTTTGTGGTTCTTTGCGTCCTTTGTGTTTCAAAATTCCGCAAGCCCGTGACCGCAAGAACTCCACCACACACAAACCAACAACTCTGGCCGCGCTTTCTCTCCCTCTTCTCATCAGCGGTTCAATCCCAGCGCTGTTGATCTCCTTGGATCTACGCCGCTTCGTCGCCCTCGGCCGGGCTGGTCAAGACCCGTCGGACCATCCAGAAAATGGTGGCAAGCACGAGCACCAACAGGACGGCGAATAGAATGAAATTGCCCCACTGCGGTACGACGGTCGCCTGGAACTGCGAGGTGAATGGGTCGAGATAGAGCACCCGCACCTGGTGCCGCGTGACGGTCATGACCGCGATGGTCAGCGTCAGCGTCGCAAGGGTTCCGGAAACCAGCCCCGGCTTCTCCACCGGATTCGAAACCCGAGCCAACATCATCAGCAGCCCGATACCGAACAGAATCGAGATCGTCAGCGGTCCGAGGATCGCAAGACCCCCGCGCATGACCCCGAGAAGCACCGGTTTCGGCAGCACGCCGAGCAGGATGAAGCCATCCACCATCAGCAGCACCGTGGCCCACAGCGCCCAGCGCCAGGCGCTCTTCGCGATGCTCGTGTTGAGCTCAACCTCGTCGCCGGCCCGTGCGCGGCGAACCGCCCACCAACCGGCAACCAGCGCCGCAAAGGTGATGGCGGCGAGGACGAAGTGAAGGAGCCGCGGCCAGTAGGTCGGGTCGCCGAGGACGCTCAGCGCACTGATGTCGAACTGCGCCCATTTCCCGGGTTGGACGTGGATCAGGTGGACCGCCACATGGGTCATGGCGATTCCGAAGAACGTCACGGCCGAAACCCCGAGCCACGGGCCCCTGAACTTCTTGTGGAGATAGGCCGCGTAGTAGCCGATCAAAAGCAGAACCAACATGTTGAACCAGATCCAACCGAGGAGGATGGTTCCGCTGTAGAAGTACTGCTGGTACAGGACCTGGACAAAGAGCAGCGGCGCGACACCGGTGGTGATCGCGAGGGAAATGGCGTATGTGTTGACGCCCATCAGGCGCTTGGCAAACACGGTGTTTGGATCGGCCAGACGTCCGCCGCCTCGCAGATTGGCGACAAAGGCCATCAAGGTCCCACCCAGGGTCAGGTTCATAAAGATGAGGTGGAGAAAGAAAGTGAAGACCAGGAGGAAATGAAAGAGCCACGGCGGTCCGGGCATACCGGCGGCATCGAGGGCCGGAATCAAATCGGTGTTCATCGCTCACCTCCGCTCGCGGCAGGTCCGACCGCCCCGCTGTCCAGAGACGCAAGGTAGACCGCCAGCGCCTCCGCCTCTTCATCGGTGCCGACAAAGGGCGGCATATACGATCGGTCGAGCCCTCGCATGTCAAAGGTCGTGGCCGGGTCGAAGGCGGCCAACTCGGCGCCCATCTCTTTGAGCTCGATCATGGTCATGGTGATCATGCCCAGGTTGAGTTCTCGGATGAATTCGGGATCCTCGCGGATCTCGTCCAGTGATGGCAGCATCTCCACCATTTCCTCGTACTCGATCTCCCCGTGGCAGGCCGAACATTGGGTGCGGTAGTGGACCGCCCCGGTACCGGGGGGATCATCGGCCGTCACGAGCTCCATGTCCGCGACGGTGGGCAGGACCTCGCGGATGCTCTGATAGCCGTCCAGGGTGTGGCAGCTCGAGCACTGGGCGGCGAAGATGCGCCTTCCGAGGGCCTCGGGGGCGGGGTCTCCCGCCGCTACCCAGCCCGAGTGAGCCGCGAGACCTTCGCTGTTGATTTGATCGATCTGGCTGACCAGGAGTCCGTTGGAGAAGAGGTGGCTGTGGATCAGGAAGGGCTTTCGGGTGCCCTCGCGCAAACGCTCGTAGCCGCCGAAGAAACCAAAAGCGCCGACCATGAGAAGGACCGCGGTCAGACCGCGGGCGAGCTTGGGGGCGAGCAGCAGCGCCATAACCGTGACCGCCAACCCCAGGGTCAGCGACCATAGGGTGAAGGACCGCGTGGCCGCGAGAGAGGCCAGAGTCGGAGCCTCGCCAAGGAAGAGCGCCTTGACCGTGTCCGGGAGGGCCGCCTCCCACCATCGATAGCCGGCATAGCTCAGGACCACTCCACCGAGGAACCACCAACCGAGATAACGGACGATATCCGATCGGCGATCATCGTCGGCCTTGAACGCCGGCCACAACATGAAAGCGACCGCCATGAGGATGCAGATTCCGGTGCGCAGCACCAGCGACGGCCAGTAGGTGGGGTTGAAGAACCCATCCCAGAACGCGTGGCTGCCGAGCCAACCCCCCGGGGTGAGCATAAAGGTGATGATGCCGTTGATGACCACCAACGAAAAATATGCGCCGATGAAATAGAGCCAACCGACCATCAGATGCGCGCCCTTGGAGATCTTGTCCCAGGTTGTGTAATAGACCAGGGCGGCGACGATCTCGAGGACGAAGAACACCCACTCGATGGCCCATCCCCAGACATAGTTGTGGATCAGTGCCGCGATCGCACCCGGAGAGATGAGACCCGCGACCACCCAGATTCCGACCCCGGAGATGGCGCCGAAGACCGTCGAGACCAGAATCAGGACCAACGAGGATCGCCTGGCGAGTTCCCGCAGCTCGGGGTCCGATCTCCTCACCGCCAGGGTCTCGGTCACGACGATTATCAGACCGCCGCCGATGGCAAAGTGGGAGACGATGACGTGGGTGATCGCCACCCAGGCCATCAGCACACCACCGCCCATGGCGACATTCCAAATCGGATAATCCATGCGTCCTCCTCGTTGGAACTGCGTTCGAACTCACCCTATCACCGGCTGATCAGAGCCGCAATTCTCTGAATCTAAAGAGTGAATGCTTGTTCAACCATCAGCCGATAAATGAGAATATTAACCCGCTCCCGAACCACGGCACAACTGGTCAAGATTCCGGGTTCTTCGTTCGAGCGACCTCTTGACACGAAGTCGCATCTACACTAACGTAGGTTGAGACAATGAAAATGAGTCTGGATTAGATTTATGACATCAAAGCTGTCCCAGCGTGCACAAAAACTCTTCATTCAGTACCTGCGGGAGAACAATCTCAAGGTAACCCAGGAGCGCCTCGCTCTTCTGGATGAGATCTTCAACACCAACGAACACCTCGACGCCGATGACCTCCTCGCGCGGATGAAGGTCAAACAGCGCAAGGTATCCCGAGCGACGGTCTACCGCACCCTTGACCTGTTGGTCCAGTGCGGACTTGTTCGAAAGAGCAGGCTTGGCCGCGAGCACTACTTCTACGAGAAGATGGAGCCCGGCGGGGGCCACCACCATATGGTCTGCACCGCCACCGGCAAGATCATCGAGTTTTGGGATTCCGATCTCGATGAGCGGCTCCGGAGGATCTGCCAGGACCACAAGTTCCGCGCGGCCTTTATCTCGATTCAGATTCAAGGGCTCAGCGAAGAGGGCCAAAAGGTCGAGCAGGAGACATCGTTCTTCTAGACCACCCTCCCTCAGCAAAAACCCCCGCTCTGAGGCGGGGGTTTTTTGTCGTTTAGATCACCGGCTGAGGATTACGCAGATCGAAAGCTCAACCTCACGTACTTCCGCTTTCCGACCTGAACGAGAATCGATTCCGCGCCACCGGTCTCGAGGGACACTTTGATATCCCGCACCGCTTCGCCTTCGACTTTGACCCCACCCTGGGTGATGAGTCGCCTGGCTTGGGAATTGGACGGCGCCAACCCGGCCTGGACCAGAACCTTGGCCAACAGAATGCTGTCGGCATCCGTTTCGAGCTCGAGTTCGGGGATGTCCTGCGGTAGATTTCGGGCCGAAAAGACCCGTTCAAATTCGTGCTGTGCAGCCACGGCTTCGTCGGCCGAATGGAACTCGGCAACAATGGAACTCGCGAGTTGTTTCTTGGCATCCATGGGGTGGAGTTTGCCGTCGGCCACCCGGGTTCGGTCGACCTCGATCTCGGCCTGGGAGCGATCCGAAAGAAGCAGCCAGTACTTCCACATGAGATCGTCCGAGATCGACATGATTTTGCCGAACATTTCGAATGGAGGATCCTCCACCGCAACATAGTTTCCGAGGGACTTGGACATCTTCTCGACCCCGTCGAGACCCTCGAGCAGCGGCAGGGTCATGACGATCTGCGGTTCCTGGCCGTGTTCGCGCATGAGGTGGCGGCCGACCAAGAGGTTGAAGAGCTGGTCGGTCCCGCCAAGTTCGACATCAACCTCAAGCGCCACCGAGTCATAGGCCTGGGCCAATGGGTAGAGAAACTCGTGCAGCGAAATCGGCTGCTGTGACTCGTATCTCTTCTTGAAGTCGTCGCGCTCGAGCATCTGCGCCACGGTGACCTTTGCGGCGAGTCGAATCCACCCCACCGAACCCAGTTCGCCGAGCCACCTCGAATTGAAATCGATGACTGTCGTCTCGGGATCCAGAAGCTTGTAGATCTGTCGCTTGTAGGTGGCGGCATTGGCCTTGATTTCATCTTCGGTCAGCTGCGGCCGGGTGGCCTTTTTGCCCGTGGGGTCGCCGATGAGCCCGGTGAAGTCACCGATGAGGAAAACGACTCGGTGCCCGAGTTGCTGGAAATGGCGCATCTTGCGGATGACCACGGTGTGACCGAGGTGAAGATCCGGCGCCGACGGATCAAAACCGACCTTGATGGTCAGGGGCTTGCCGGTGGCGAGGGACTTCTCGAGCTTGGCTTTGAGCTCGGTTGGCGGCACCACGTCGACACAGCCCCTGGTCAGGTAGGCCAACTGTTCATCGATCTTCGATTTCATGCACCCTCCAGCCCGTCCTGCGGGCGAACAATACTACTCGAATCAACGCCCCTGCAGCTCGGTGATGGGGAGGACGCCAGCGCCGGTGGTCTCGAGGGTCTCGAAGTCGGAGAAACGCTCCAGGATCAGGTTGATCATCTCCGCATCCACGGTCAGGATCTCGAGTTCGAACTCCGCCGGCTGGTGCCACCTTGAGGCACCCGCCGCGGTGGCCGCACAGTGTCGGGCGTGGCCGGCGACACCGCTCATTTCGGCGCTGGCGGCCGCTGCCACCCGACGCTTGACCGGTTCGAGCTCCTCTTCGCCGACGCCGGAGATGAGGGACGACCACTTCTGGACAACCGCGCGCTCAACCGCGTCCACGGTGTCATCCGCGGCAACTTCGACGAGCAGCAGCGCACGTCCCGGCACATAGGGACGAAGCACCTCAACCCGGCTGTCGGGCCACAGGGCGCCGGCGCGGGTCTCGAGGAGTTCGCGCAGAACCATGGAAACGGCCTCGTTTCCGCCGAACGCCGTTTCGAGGGCCACCACCAGCACCGACTCGTCTCCCGCGGCGGCAGCCCGAGTGCGCGGAATCACGGGCACGCTCTGGACATCCGTCGCGCCACCGCCGCTCGACTCCACAGCCCAGAATTTACCCAGGGCCTCGGCCGCCGCCTCGGCATCGGTTGCGACCACACCGAGGGCCAGGTTTCCCGGGCGGAGGAGGGCCGCCGGGGATGGATCATCGGCCTCCGTCACACCGAGCAGTCCGGCCATGAGATCGAGGGCGCGCCGCCGCGCATCATCGCCATAGGTCGTCACTGGTGCGCGATCCGAGGCCACCACGATATAGGCGGTGGTGAGCTGCTCCAGGAGCTCGCCAAAACCATCCGCCGGGCCGGCCACTTCGATCAGGGGCGGGGATGTCCGCACCCGCACGAAACCCGGCCGGCTCGCGGCCGATCGCAGCTCCCGGGCAAGCCGAGCGAGGACCGTGGCTGTCACCTCTCCGTCGAGATCTGGAACCATCACCGGTCGCAGAACCACCACCGACAGCGGAGCACTGGAGCGTTCAAGGATGGCCGCAGCAAGGTCATTCCCGAGCTGGTGGATCTGGGGTCCGACCGCAAACCGCGGGTTGAATACTCGCGGCGGCAGGATCAACTGGGCGTGTCCCGGGTGGGTGGGCAACCACTCGGCGGCGGCCGCGCGCACACTCTGGATGGTGACTGCCTGGATTCCGAAAACGAGCTCCCGGACCGCCTCCTCACCACCGGAGAGCCAACGTTCCATGACCATCACAGCTGCCTCCGGGTGTTCCTCGAGGGCTGCATAGCGACGCACATGGAGGCGACGACGGGCCGCGGCCACGTCATCGGCCTGAAGGTTGGGATCCGACGCGATCCGCGCCAACTGGAGCCGAAGGTCACTGACGGTGATCTCGGCAATCTCCGCATCGATACGACCGTCGAGCACCCCGAAATCGCCCTCCACCCGACTCTGGAGGATCGGGACGGTCTCCGACAAAAGCTGAGGTACGAGATCCCAAAGCACTTCCACCGAGCTTCGCCGCGCATTTCCGGGCGGTGGCAGCAAGATCTCGAACCGGAGCACGGCCTCGCTCCCCGGTGCTCCGAGCCGACGATCGAGCCCGCCCTCGATCAGGACCGACGGTTTGGGTATGACCACCGACGCCGCAGGACGATCGCCGAGGACGCGTTCGAGAAGTGACGACAACTCATCCGCCGATGCACCGCCAACCGCCACGATCACCGGGGGCACCGGTGTCGGCGAACCCTCGATCTCGGCGGCACCGAGAACGGCTTCGACATCCGCTGCGATGGTGAGTCGACCAACGGTGAGTCGACCGATGGCCGCCTGCTGGTCATCGGAGACCTCCGGCCACACCAGAGTGGTCGCATCGGCCAACGGCTGATTGACCAGCACGAGCTGAGTCCCTCCGGGAAGCCGCTCGACCAACAGGGCCTGGGCCCGGACATCTCCGATCAAGAACGCGGCGGCGAGCAGGCCGCTCGCAACACCGAGAACACCTTTGAGCAGAATGGTTTGGACTCTCATATCGGGCGGCATGGTAGCATGCCGTCGGTGATTCGACGGCCCGATCTCCTGGCGCCCGTGGGTCTGCTGGCAAGCTGGCTGGCCGGACTCATCGCTCTGCCCCTCGCTCTTTTTGTCGCCGCCGGCGGCCAAGGCGTCGGGGCGCTGTTGGCGAAAGCCGGATGGATCGGCTTCAGCGTGCCGTGGGATCGTCAGGCCTGGGCCCTCGTCAATCAACCGGTTCTCAACTTCGCTTCGCTGCCCTCGGCTTCCGGTTACTGGCTCGGTTCGTGGATCGCACCCCTTGGGGTCGCGGTGCTGGCCATCGGACTGTCGCTCCGGCTCAAGAGCCTCTCCACACAGCTCTTTGTCGTCCAGTGGGCATGGATGGCCGCGGTGATCGGCGTTTCATGGCAACCGGCTCTCGATCCCCACCTGAGCCACCTGGCTCGTTGGCTCATGTTTCGCGGCCTTCCCGTCGAGCTTCGATGGTTGAGTCCCGCCCTGGTCGCAGCGGTGTCGGTTCCTATTGTGCTTCGACTCATCGCCATCGCCCGGATCACCCGATATCATCTCCGCCGCAGTCGCCGTTTGGCACTCGTTGCCATCCACCTACTGCCGATTCCTCTCGCCTGGGCCGCCGCCACGACCGCTCTCCGCGGCGAGTTTCAGCTCGAGGCGAGCATCATGGCCGGAGTGCCGCTCCTCGTCGTACTCGTGGTGGCCTGGATCGGCTATCCCGCGCCCCTGACCCACACCGTGGCGCCGGTGGCGGCCCGCGCCATTGGCGTGCTCGCAGTGCTCTCGGTGCTCGGGTGGGCGGCCTTCTGGATCGCCGGACGACCGCTGCCCGATGACCGCGCCGCCGCCATTCAGTGGGGACGTGCAAAGAGCAGCAACAATATTCGTCCGTGGATGGAGCCGGTCATGGCGCCGTGGCTGCCTCGAGCGGTCAGTCCCAATGACCCGTGAACCCGACCAAAAAGTCCACTCACCGGGATGACAGCCGGAGCCCCCTGGGTTATCCTTTCAAAGCATGTCGCCCGGCGACACGACTGATTCGAAAATCCCCCTGAATGGAGATCATATGAACCCCAAGGTTGAAAAAGCGCTCAATGAACAGATTCACGCGGAATTCTTTTCCTATTATCTTTATCTCTCGGTTTCGGCGTATTTCACGAACCTTCACCTCGATGGTTTTGCGCACTGGATGCGGATCCAGGCCCAGGAAGAATCCGCCCACGCCATGAAACTCTTTGATTTCGTCAACGAGCGCGGCGGAGCGGTGCATCTGCTCCCCATCGATGCTCCGACCCGGGAGTGGGCATCGCCGTCAGTGGCGGTCGAGACCGTCCTCAACCACGAACGCGCCATCTCCGAGCGGATCAACAGACTCGTCGACCTCGCCAATGCAGAGAACGATCACGCCACCGCCGTCATGCTCCACTGGTATGTCAACGAGCAGGTCGAAGAAGAGGCAACGTCTGACACCCTCTACCACCAGGTGAAGATGGTCGAATCGAACCCGCACGGTCTGCTCATGATCGACCGTGAGCTCGCAGGTCGGCCGGCCCCCGTAGCCGTGAGCGAAGCCCAGTAGCCGCTCAGCCGGCCAGGGTGACGAGGTGGGCGACGATGGCGTCGGCCACGTTCACCCCTGTGGCCCGTTCGAGGTTCAAAAAACCCGGTGTCGGATTGACTTCACCGACCAAGACTCCGTCCGCCGTCGGCAGGAGATCGACACCGCAGATACCCAGACCGGTGCTCTGTGTCGCCGCTACGGCCAGGGCGATGGCTTCGTCATCGGGTTCGAAGCTCGTCGCCAATCCCCCGCGGGCGGCATTGGAACGCCACTCCGAGCCGGCGGCCTCGAAGCACGCCGACGCCACAACCCGTGAGCCCACCACCAGCAGACGAAGGCTCCTACCCCCGGTTTCGTGGAACTGCTGAACGACGACCTCGTCGCCGAGACGCCAGAGTGAATCGAGAACGCTTTCGAGGTGGTCCAAGGTCCGGCACCTGATCACCCCGACTCCCATCCGAGACCGTCGTTGTTTGACCACCACCGGAAACTCGAGGCAGTCCCTCGCGGCGGCCGCCAGCGCCTCCGGGTCGGCGCCGGCCAGGGTTGTCGGCACCGCTATCCCCGACATGGAAAGGGTCTGCGCCGTCCGCCAGTGATCCCTCCCGAGGCGAATCGCCGAAGGTGGATTCGGGGTTGCTGCGCCTCGCCCGGTCAGGGATTCGAGCAGAGCGAGCAGACTGTCGGGCCGCCAGTTGCCGACGCGTGCCAGGACCACGTCGGGGGTCTCCGAGAGGGAGACATTGCGACCGCCACAGATCCGACCCGTGTCCGTTGCGGTCAGATCGGTGGCATTGACGAGCTCCATGGAGACTCTCGCACTCGCGGCGGCGTCCATAAGACGACGGTTGCTGCCGGTTTCCGGCCGGGCGCTGAGAACGAGGATTCGCACAACTTCATGGTACTCGGGTTGCCCAACGACGGCGAAGATCCAGGTATAATCTGCGGATGATCCGGGGAAATCTGGACCGCCTTCACCTTGGCGATCTTCTGCACTGGCTTGAACTCGGCGGCCAAACCGGGCGACTGACCCTCTCCGACAAGATCGGTGAACGGAGACTGGATTTTCTTCACGGGCGGATTGTCTATATCTCGTCAACCGTTCCGGAAGAGCGTTTGGCCACCTGGCTCGCACGGGATGGATTGCTCCCGGCGTCCTCGGTTCGCCGGTTGCTCTCGACCGCCATGCTGCGTCACGAACTCTTCACCGATGTTCTTCTTGCCGAGAGGGCTATCACCGAGACCGCCCTCGGGGCCAGCCTGACGGTCCTCGCAGAACTCATGATGGGTCGGATCCTCGACTCCTCCGAACTCCGATTCGAGCTCGATCCGGGTCACCCCATCCGGGACCCTTCCGGTCTCTATCTCAGCCTCACACCGAGCAGATTGCTCCTCGATTCCGCGCGCCGCATGGATGAGTCCAAACAGGTGAGAATGTCGTCTCCGTCACCGATGCTGCCGCTTGACGAAGATGCCGTCGAGAACTTTTTCTGGCACCTCGTGCAGCAGGGGATCCCCAGCGACGATCCCGTTGACGGCGATCAGATCAACGCCCTGCACGACATCATCCGCAACGTCATGGCGAGCCTCGCCCAGTGGCTGGCGTCGAGCACCGGGCTCGTTCCCCAACCCGCCGACCACGGCGAGATCATGGCCGCATCACTCGATACCACCGGGAGCGTTCGGCTCTTCGGTCTTCCCCAGGCCACGTGGAATCTGATGGTGCTCGCCTGCTCGATCCGTTCAGCTGATCTGCAGGCTCCCAATGGGATTGAGCAGGTGGACGATTTCGCGGCCTCGCTCGGACTCTGGCCGGAGCTCACCGATGCCAAAAAGTGGCAACGCGGTCGCACCGGAACCCTCGATCGCCTGACCCGGCGCGTCTCCATCGTTTGGTCCCGGGGCGCCGCTGCGGCCGCCGAAGTGCTCGGCGTCGATCCGGGAGCAGCTCAACTCGCCGCCCACCTCATCACCGTTCCCACCGATCTCGTGTTGTGGGTGCTGGCCGCGCTCCCTGTTCCACACCACGGCATCCGCCGGGCGCTTTTGAGAGAACTCCCGCGCCGGATCGGTGCGGGCCTGGGACATCTCGCCGACTTCCCGTTGGATTATTGTCTCGTCCTCGAAGGAAAGGTCCCCACCAAACTCGGTGTCTGCCTCCACGTGAGCCGCAGCCTCATTCCCTCAGCTGCGGTCTGGCCCAGGACCATGCCCAACGACGAGTCCGTACTCGAATTCGCAACGCCGCAGCAACTCCAAAACGCGGCAACTGCGGCCCGGGAGGCGGTCGAGGGCCTGCCGTCGGTTCCGACCACCGAGGATTGACGGTCCCGCTACTGGGGCAGAGTCATGGACACCTCGGTGCCCTCGGGCTCTCTTCGGGCAACCGAGATTCGACCGCCGTGACGCTCGACGACCTGCTTAGTGATCATGAGGCCGAGCCCGATTCCTCGAGACTCACCCCTCGCCCCCGGCGCACCCTGCCAGAACGCTTCGAAGACCCGATGGAGATCAGCTTCGTGGATGCCATCACCGGTGTCGGAGATCTTGAACTCGATCCAGGGTTCGGATCCACGAAGCACCCGGCGCACTTCGATCCGAACGTCTCCTCCGGCGCGATTGTGTTCGAGCGCATTCTTGATGACCGCCCGCAGGGCCGTCGAAATGGCATCGGCATCGCAGGTGATGGTCTCTAGGTTGCCGGGGCTCAGCACCTTGATATCCACCTCGAGCTGTTTGGCGAGATCCTTGAGCGGTGCGACCGCGCGACGGAGGATTTCCGGCAGTGACGCAACATGACGTTTCGCCGCGCCGGGCTCGGTTGCGAGAAGGGAAGCCTGACCGACATTCTCCATGATTTCTGCGAGCGAGTCGGCCTGTTTTTGGATGATATCGAGGAACCGCGCGGTCTTCTCCGGCGGCGCCCCACGGAGACTGCCCAACGCCCCCGCGGCCGTGACCAGCGATGACACCGGGGGATTCAGCTGAGCGGCCACCCGAGAGATGAGTTCGTTCTTGATCCGATCGAGACGGCTGAGCTCGGCGTTGAGACGGCGAACTTCGTCGAGGGTGGTCTTGAGTTCGTCGGTCCGTTGATCGACGGCGCTTTCGAGCCCGGTGTTCGAGTCCTGGAGTTGGCGAAAGGCGAGGGCGTTGGAGTAACCCATGGCGGCGGTGGCGCCGAGGATGCTCGCGAGCTCGAGATCGTCCTCTTCCAGGGAGTTGCGATCGTGTCCGCCATAGATGCAGAGCAATCCCAGGAGCCGATCCTGAGCGAGCAGCGGCACCGCGATGGCCGAGGCGAAGCCCGCCTTCTCAATCGCCATCTGGACCGAACCGACAGTCGCTCCTTCCAAATCGTTGGCGATGAGAACCGGTTCACCGGAAGAGGCCACCGCTCCCGCAACGGTGGTCTTCTCCACCACCGAAGCCAGGAGGGGATCGTGGTCGACACCGTGGACCACCGCTTCCCGAAGTTGTCCTGCTGCCGGCACGATCAGGACGGTGGCTGCCTGTACCTCGAGACGAGACACTGCGGTCTTGATAAGCAATCGAAGCACATCCGCCGGGTCCTTCTGGTGGGCGATGGTGCGGCCGAAGTCGATGATGGCCCTGGTGATGAGCGCCTTGCGCTCGAGCTGTCGGCTCGCGATCTCGAGCTGTGAGCTCAGATCGGTCATCGCCAGATTGGCGCGAACCGCCTCTCTGACCAGGGTTTCCTGGGGGAGTGGTCCGGTCTCATCGGGCGGATGCTCAGGAGCCGTGATCTCGATGTCATCAGCGGCCACGGCCGGCGTCGTAGCCTCGATAAAGGGTTTGAGAGCGGCCCGTGTCTGCTGCTTGAGTCGCTCGATGGCGTGACCCGTGGTGTCGATGCCGAGACGATCCGCCAACGACACCAGCGTATTCTCGGTGATGGTTGCAAATGCCTCCATCACCCCGTCTCCGGTGATGGCGACGGTGGGAAACGACGGCACCCCACCGTCATTGAGGGCATGCTGAAGTTCTTCGATGGGAATCAGATTGGCCAGGTCCCTCTTGTTGTATTGCAACACCAGCGGCTGGTTCGTGGGTTCGATCCCGTTTGCCTCGAGATTCTCCTTGAGATTCGCAATTGACTGAAGATTGGCCTCGTGTTGGTCCCGCTGAGAGTCCGCAACGAAAACAACCCCATCAGCGCCCGCGAGAACCGCTCTTCTCGTGGCGTTGTACTGGACCTGACCGGGAACCGTATAAAGCTGGATTGCGAGCCGGTAGCCGCGGATGCGACCCAGATTGAGCGAAAGAAGATCAAAAAAGAGGGTGCGGTCCGATGCCGTATTGAGTGAGTAGAGCCGGCTTCGACGCTGGGGGTCCGTCACCCGGTGGACATGTTGGAGACATGTCGTTTTGCCACCCAGGGCCGGTCCGTAGTAGACGATCTTGACCTTGATCTGTCGGTACTGGTTCTCGAACTGGACCATCAGCCCTCCGCCGGACCGCGGCCACCTGTTGACCCGACTCAGTCAGCAGCGGCACCCGCAATTTTCTGTACACACAGCGTTTGGTCTTCTCGATTCGCCATCGAGGTCAACCCGAGTTCTATTGTAGCCTGTGCGAAGGCCGACTCACCCTTCAGGCGCCGTCCACATCGAGAGAACCGTCGCGATCCCTTCCTCAGCGGAGGCGATCGGGGCCAACTCGGCCGTCAATCTCACGCGGTCCTCCGCGGAGGATGTCCACGGCCGGGCTCGGGCGGCGAAGACCGTTACTTTCACCGGCCTTGGTCGAGGCAAAACCCACGGTGGATGGCTGAGCCAGTTGGAAGCTGGCATCACCGGTGGTCTCGTCGACCACCGACGAATAGCCGAAGACCAGGGCATCATCCAGACCGTCCTCGAGCCAGAAGACCAACGAGCCTCCCTCGAGGAGGGTCGGCAGCCGCTGCTGGATATGACCGAAGGGCGGCACGTCCATTGTCAGACTCTCGAGGAGTGTTCCGTCGGCGTCTTGAACATCCACCACAACCGATGTCCAATCCGAGCTCCACGAGGCGATCCCGATATTCGTTCTGAAGTTCAGACCATCGTTGAGGATGCCGGCGGCATAGCCGAGGGTATCCCAGTCGATCCCGACCCAGGTGCTCGATCCGGGAATGGTCTGGCCGTATTCGCCGCTCGTGCCACTCGGGTCGAGTGTATAGGTGCGGGACGTGACCAGAAAATCACAGTCCTCCAGGGGATCACAGGGCAACTCCCAGTCCGCGAAAACGAGGATCGAACCGGTTCCTTCGATGGCGAAATAGTTCGCTCCGAGAACATCCCAAAGATTGAATGTCGCCCACGGGTCGACGGTGAGATACAGGGTATCGGCCTGCCGATTGTCCGTTTCGCTGGGGAGAAACTGAAGGACCACCGGCAGCTCGAACGAGTGTGGATTATGAACCGACAGATCGGTGTGCCAATGGGTCCCATTGAGCCCCGTGGTGTTCGCCGCAGCGGGCACCACCCACTGCAACGAGAGCTGGGCGGAGGCCGGCGGGGCGACGGCAACGATGGAGCAGAGCGTGAGGGTGCTGAACAGAATCTTGATCCGAGTCATGACGACCTCCAGTTCGAATATCCGCAATTTCCGTGCCAGCCTGGGGTCTATCCCCAATCACCGACGCCAACGAGAACGTCCTCGGAAGTGGACGCTCTGCTTCCGGTCTCCCCCCCGGAACGCCGGTGGCCCTATACTCGGATCATGCGCATTTCCGGAATTCTGATACTGGTCGTCTTGATCTCCATGGCGGTTGTCGTCATTCTCCAGAGTCGAGACGTGACGGCGAAACAAGATGCTCTCGCCGTTGTCGCGACGCAACTCCGGGAGGAGGGAGTCGAGGGTGTGGGATTCGACCGGGAGCGCGCCTTCGAGCTCATCGCCGTCCTCGAGGGCCTCAGCAACGATCCCGACGCCATCCCAAACCACATCGAGGACCTCAAGACCATTGCCTCGACCGCCGCGAGCTGGTCCGCCGGGGCCGCCTCACCGAGCCCCGAGCTGCACGCCTCTGTCGCCATCCGCAAGGCCGCCGGCGAACTCCGAGATCACGCGGTCAGGCCGTCGCCATCGGCCCTTCGAAGGGCCCAACACGAGCTCGAGAAGGCCCGTCAAGCCCTCACAATCACGAGCTCCGGAGCCGGCACGACCGCCCCGAGCGGTCTCACCACCGAGGGTGTCCGGGACCGGATCAACAACCTCGAAGCCGCCCAGAAGGAAAAGATGCTCGAGATCGAAGAAGAGCTCGGACCCTAGGAGCGTGTAGTGGATAGAATTGGCGGCGCCTTTCGGGTGTCGTTTGGCCCGCACGTCTCACCATCAGGCCGGCGAGACGCCGGCCCTTCAATGGATCTCGGCCCTTTGGGTATGGCTTGCCGGGCTGAGCAATATTCGGTTTCAGTCCAGATCGAGCTCGAGCTCGAGACCCTCGAGAATCTCGCCGCCGATATTGGTGATCCGCACCGGCCCACAACCCAGAGTCTGCAGACGACGGGCAATGGCGCCGAGCCAATGCTGAACCGCTCCGGTTCGCTCGACCTCGACCACCGGCCACAGCCGGACCACCGTGTCCCGGTCCCGAGCGGCGACCAGGGCGATCGGATGGAGGGGCCGACCCAGTTCCACGACCACCCCGTCGGCGATCAGGGCTTCACCATCCGACCGCTGCCACACATCGCTGGTCTTGATGACCGCCCGGCCCCAGCGGATGACGCCGAGGTCAAGTTCGGTCGCAGCGCGATGAAAATCTAAAGCTCCACGGAGCACGAGATGGGGCATCAGTACTCCCCCGGTGATCGGTAGTGAGATCGCATCGACCGAGTATAGCGCGGGGCGTTCACCCGAAAATTCGACCCGGATGCCGGCGCGCTCACGTCTGGAAGAATTGTCCGCCGAACAGCCTTGTCCTGCGGCCGGATGCGGGCTAGGATTGGGCCCGTGCGAGTCGCTGTGAGGGCTGCCCTAGAGGGGATTCTGTTGCCAGCTTTGTGCGTGGCATGTGATGACGTGCTCGCCGGAGGTGATCGCGGCCTGTGCGGCGCGTGTCGCAGCCGACTTCATCCCATGTCCGGGCCTTGCTGTCCGCATTGCGGTGTCCCCGCCGACAGCGACAGCCAACCCTGCCTCGAATGCCTCGCCTCGCCTCCACCACAGTCCGCCACCGTACTGTGGGGAGAGTACGACGGGGTTCTTCGACTCGCGGTCCTCGCGCTCAAACACCGAGGTCACGATGAAATCGCACGACCGCTGGGCCGTCGTCTGGCGGCTCAGATCGCCGTCGAACCCTGGTTCGACGAGATCACGACGGTCACCGCGGTCCCGTCCCACGATATCCGCCGGTTTCGACGCGGATCGAGCGCGGCCGGTCTCATCAGTGCCGAGGTCGCACGAGCTGTCGATCAATCCACCACCCGCGCTCTGCGGCGTCATGGTCTCCGCCGTCAGGTGGGACGCACCCGCGCCCAGCGAAGGCAGCTTCCTCGAGGGAGCTTCTCATCAAACCGGCGGGTGCGGGGCCACCGTGTGCTGCTCATCGACGACGTCTGCACCACCGGGACGACCCTGCGCCGCGCCGCCGACTGTCTGCTCTCGGCCGGGGCCGAGGCCGTTTTCTGCGCAACCATCGCTCATGCGACCGATCCCAGGAGAATGTGATGACGTTTTTCGACCAGTTGATCCGACACGGCATGCCGTTCGTTCCCAAACCCATCGTCGGCAAGGTTGCCCGGCGCTATGTCGCCGGGGAGAATATTTCCGACGCCATGACCGCCATCCGGGCTCTCAACATTGAGGGAGCCATGGCCACGGTGGACGTCCTCGGAGAAGAGGTCCACGAAGAGGCCAAGGCCGAAGCGGCCGTGGCTCAGTACCTTGAACTCCTGGAGACCATCGATCACGAGAAGGTCGATGCCAATGTCTCCATCAAACCGACCATGCTCGGCCTCAAGATCGACAAAACCTTGGGATACGAGAACATCAAGACCATCGCCGAGAGGGCGGCCGGGCTCGACAACTTCCTCCGAATCGACATGGAGGACCACACCTGCACCGATGCGACCCTCGAGATCTACCGTCGGCTTCATGCCGAGGTCGGTCACGTCGGTGTCGTACTCCAGTCCTATCTCCACCGGACCGTCGAAGACATTACTGCTCTGCTGCCGCTCAAACCCAATATTCGACTGTGCAAGGGGATCTATCGCGAACCGAGGAGCGTTGCGTGGAAGCAGTATGAGACCGTCCGCGCCAATTACATCTACACGATGGAAAAGCTCATCGAAGGCGGCGCCTATGTCGGAATTGCCACCCACGACGCTCACCTCGTCTGGGCGGGGATGAGCGCGGTGGATCGTCTCGGACTCGACCCGTCGCAATACGAATTCCAAATGCTCTTCGGTGTCGATCCCGAGCTTCGCCGGATGATCCTCGAGAGGGGGCACCGGCTGCGGGTCTATGTTCCTTTTGGCCGCGACTGGTATCCCTACTCCATGCGCCGCCTGCGGGAGAATCCCACCATAGCCCACCACGTGACTCGCGCCATGCTCGGAATGGGACCCCGTTGAGCCCTACCGGGAATGGGAGTATTCTAGGACCAACCGGCGGCTTGGAGGTCTAACATGCGCCATCACATCACCGCACCCATCGCCCTCGTGGCGGTTTTCACCATGGTTATGGGCATCGGATCCGCTATCGCGGGGCCCCAGGCCCGCATCGGGGGCTCCGTTGTCGGAACCGATGGTGAACCCATCGTCGGGGCGACGATCACGATCACCTGCGACGCCCTTCCCACGTACACCAAGATCCTCACCACCGACAAGAAGGGGGAATTCAAGGTCCTCATCCTCGACGCCACCAACGCCTATCTCTTCACCGCAACCGCTCCGGGTTTCCTCGACTACAAAGAGGAGATCAAGGTCTCCGTCGGAACCACCGACAACGACTTCACCTTCGAACTGTCGACACCCGAGGAAATCTCGAACGCGCGGCAGCAGGAAGTGATGGAACAACCGGGATACAAGGAGTTCGGTGAGGCGCAGGAGCTTCTCGAGGCGGGCAATCCCGTCGAAGCCCGCGCCCGGCTCGAAGACGCACTCGAGGCGATGCCCGATTTCATCGAGGCCCTCGAGGTGATGGCCGGCATCGATTTCGACTCCGGTGACGCCGAACTCGCTCTGGCGACCGCGCGGCGTTGTCTCGAAGAGGACGACGAGTCCCAGAAATGCCTCGCAGTGGCATCGAACGCAGCCGGTATGGTCGGTGACAGCGAGGCTCAAGCAGCCTATCTCGCACAGTATCAGGGGCTCAATCCGGATGATCCGGCGACGCTGTTCAACCAGGCTGCCGGTTTTCTCAACAAAATGGATGACGAAAGCGCCCGTCCCCTCCTCGAACAGTGTCTCGTCGTCGATCCAGAGTTCGAGAAATGTCTCTTCGAGTACGGCATGCTGCTGTTGCGCACCGGTGACCTCGAGGGGGCCAAGGCCCAATTCGAGATGTATCTGGAGGTCGCCCCTGAAGGCCCCGATGCGGCCACCGCTGCCGAGACGATCAAGTACCTCTAGCGCCCAGGGGTTATGACCATGTCAACTCTCGTGATCGGGGTTGCAGGAGGCACCGGATCCGGAAAGACCACCGTCGCTGATGAAATCGTCCGCCGTGTCGGCGCCGACAGGATCGTCTCGGTTCATCAGGATCGTTACTATCGGGACCTCTCTCATATCGACATTCACCAGCGTGCCCTGCACAATTTTGATCACCCCGACGCCATCGAGGAGACTCTGTTGGTCGAGCACCTCGGTCTTCTCACCAAGGGTCGGCCCGCGCCGCTACCCGTGTATGACTTCGCCGACCACGTCCGCACCAACGAGGTCCAGATGGTCGAGCCGCGCCCAGTGGTACTGGTCGAGGGCATCCTGATCCTGGCCGTCGCCGCCGTTCGAAAACTCATCGACGTCAAGCTTTTTGTCGACACCGACTCGGATATTCGTTTGATCCGCCGGTTGGGTCGTGATCTCACCCAACGCGGAAGAACCGTGCAATCGGTGATCGATCAGTGGAGCGAGACCGTCCGCCCCATGCATCTCGAATTCGTCGAACCGTCCAAAAGATACGCTGACCTCATCATCCCTGAGGGCGGCTTCAATACCGTCGCCCTCGATCTTGTCATCAGCCGCATCGAACAGGTGTTGAACGGGTCGCGATAGGAGCGGAACCGCAGGTTTTATCGGCTCGTCGCTGCCGTCCGGCGACGGCGGCGCTGGCGGAGCTCCTCCTCCTTGAACATGAACCTGATGGAGTGTTTGAAGATGAGGAGGTTCGGAGCCTTCTCCCGGTTCAACTTGAGGCAGTTCTTGTCGTACCACTCAATCCAGCCGATGAGTTCGGTCCCATCGGTGAGCATCACCACCATGATCGTGCGACTCTGCATCTGTTTGAGGTAGTAGAAACTCTCGGCATTCGTCTGCTCGGCCGGCACCTGCTTGCGCCTGCCGGTCGTACCTCGTGTCGGAAACCTGTCCATCATCTCGGTCATCGATGGACGGATGAGTTTGCGATCGGACATCTGGTCGCTCCTAGCACCCCATGCTGGGCGGGGGGACGGACCCGGATGCATGAAGTAGGGGAATTGTGCATCAAGGGTAACAAAACCACAGCACCCTGTCTCGCGGCGTTCCGACGCCACGACCGGGAGAGGTCACGAATCCCGATGTCGCGACCGCTTGCCGGTTTCAGGATACTGATCGACCTCGTGCGCCAGACAGCACATCAGACGTCCGCAGAGACCGGAAATCTTGGTCGGGTTGAGGCTCAGGCGCTGGCGTTTCGCCATCCGGACCGTGACCGAGTGGAACCGGTCCATAAAGGTCGCACAACACAGGCAACGACCGCACGGGCCGAGACCACCGCAGATCCTCGCGCCATCCCGGACCCCGAGGGGACGCATCTCCACCCTTCGGCGATACCGGCGACCGAGTTCGCGCAGAACGGGTCGAAAATCGAGCCGCCTCTCGGCGGTGAAGTAGATCACGGCTTTTCGGCCGGTCAATGGCAACCGGGCCTTGATACCCCGCATATCGAGACCGAGCTCACTCGTGCGACGGCGAAGAAAACCCTCGATTTCGCGCTCGATGTGATGATTGTCCTCCGAGCGCTTCTGGTCCTCATCCGAGGCCAGTCGAATGACCCGGCCCAACGGCCCGGGACGTTTTCTGAAAACCGGCAGCGCAAAGAGGCTCACCCGTCCGAGGAACTGTCCGTCCGGTGTTTCCACAAGGTAATGGTTATCGTGTCGAACCTCGAGGGTGCCGATTCGGCACGGCATCGCAGGAAGGTCGGTATCGATGATCACGGAGACCAGGTCCTCGACCCGGGGCGTGATCTGTATTTCGGCAAAGGAGGAAGTCACGGTGTCGTCCCCTTGTCATCGAGTTCGGTCTGGATTCCGGTGTCGGCGCGTTCCACCCCTTCGGCGCCGGCCCGGCGCGCTTCGGCGAGGGCTTTGGCGACTTCGGGTCGTTCCCAAGCCACGATCTGGGCTGCGAAGTAGGCGGCGTTCTTGGCACCCGCCGATCCCACGGCGAAGGTCGCCACCGGAATCCCGGCAGGCATCTGCACCGTCGAGAGGAGGGCATCGACCCCATCGAGGACCCCGCCGGGCAGGGGCACGCCCAGGACCGGCCGGATCGTATGGCCGGCGACCACACCGGCAAGGTGCGCCGCCATCCCGGCGGCGCAGATAAAGACCCGACACCCGTCGGCTTCGGCCTTTTGAACCAGCTCGAGGGTTCGCTCGGGGGTACGGTGGGCGGAAGAGACCTTGACCCTCGAGGAGAGACCGAGATCGGCCAAAACTGCAATGGCTCCCTAGAGGTGCTTCCAGTCGCTCGCCGAACCCATCAACATCAGAACA
>CBESWV010000007.1:0-37048 GCA_965533305.1 uncultured bacterium
TTCCTTCGACACCGATCTTTCCGCCGACGAGATCGCCCCCGCTCCCCGCCATCTCGATGGCGGCGAGCTTCGGCAGGAGCCGCGTCTCGTCACCCAACTGAACGCGGTAGATCGCGGCGTGGGCCTCATCACAGAGAAAGAGCGAGCCGTCGTGCCAGGCGACACCTTCGAGTTCCGCATGGGGAGGGACCCCGAGCTCCACCACTCGCGCATCGAGGCCGGGGCTGAGGAACAGGAGACGACCATACTTCTCGGACGGTGCCACCAGGGCCTCGTCGGTGAAGGCGAGTCCGGATGTCTCGATGGCGAGGCCCTGGGCAAACCGTTCGTCGTCGGGGCTCCACGAGAGCGTCTCCGCCCTATTCGGATCCCAAAGCCCGGCTTGCGGCTGACCGACCGCTCCATCGGTTGAAGCGCACCCGTTGACCCAAAGGAGGCCGACCACTGTCAGCGCGGTCGCGGCTCCGTACCTCATCCACCGGATGATGCCGCTCATTGGGTCGACTCCTCCCTGACATCCGATTCCCACTCCGGGAAAAGGCTCAGAAGCCCGTTGATGGACGCTTCGCACACGCCACGATCGGTGATGAGACCGGTCACGAGTCTCGCCGGGGTGACGTCGAATGCATAGTTCACAGCCGGGCTCGAGGGCGGCGTCAGCTCGACCTCGATGACCCTGCCGTCCGGGCCGAGCCCGCTGATGAAGCGGACCTCACGTGGATCGCGCTGTTCGATGGGGATTTCGGCGACACCATCCCGGGCCGGCCAATCAATGGTGGTCTGCGGCAGGGCAACATAGAACGGAACACCGTTGTCATGCGCCGCCAGCGCCTTGAGATAGGTCCCGATCTTGTTGGCGACATCTCCCGCGGCCGTTGTCCGATCGGTGCCGACGATGCAGACATCCACCATGCCGTGCTGCATGAGGTGGCCGCCGCAGTTGTCGACGATGACCGAGTGCGGCACCCCGTGGGCGCCAAGCTCATATGCGGTCAGCGAAGCTCCCTGGTTGCGCGGACGGGTCTCATCGACCCAAACGTGGACCTCGAGACCGTCGTCGTGCGCCATATAGATGGGCGCCAGAGCAGTGCCCCAGTCGACGGTAGCGAGCCACCCCGCGTTGCAGTGAGTGAGAATGTTGAGGGGTCCCGATTCCTTGGCCGCCGCCAGCTCACGAAAGATGGCGAGTCCGTGCTCACCGATGCTCTTGGAGATCTCGACATCGTCATCGCAGATCCTCGCTGCCCGCTGGTAGGCCGCCGCCACCCTCTCCTCGACCGGCAGATAGCGCACCGCCTCGTCCATCACGTCCAGGGCCCAGCGCAGGTTGACCGCGGTCGGCCGGGTCGCGCCGAGCAACTCGATCGCCCGGTCGAGTGAGCCGTGCATGGGGTCTTTGAGCAGAGCCAGACAAACGCCGTAGGCGGCGGTGGCGCCGATCAACGGCGCGCCCCGGACCACCATTTCACTGATCGCGTAGGCCGCCTGCTCGAGGGTCGCCAATCGCATGATCTCAAAGCTGAACGGCAGGGCTCGCTGATCGATCACATCCACCGACCGACCGTCATCGGCCAACCAGATCGTTCGGTACCATTCTCCAGCTATACGCATGCACCGAGTGTAATCGAGGAGGACGAATATATCTTCCGGTCGGCTGAATCCGTATACTCTCCCGTGTGCGCAATCGTGGGAGGAAGAGCGACCCAACCGCGCTCAGGAATGGAGGAATACATGAAGAAGTTTTTGTTGGCCGCCGGGCTCCTGATTCTGCTCGGTCTGATGGGCGCCTGTTCGCAGGGGGCGCCGGAGGATGCGGTGGATCCCGTTGAGCAGGCGTGGACTGATTTCATGGTCTCATACAACGAGGCCGAAACCACCGAGGAGAAGGTCCCGATCATCCAGGCCTTCATGCAGGAATATCCGGACACCGAGTACGCGGGCAGGCTCGCCAGCGGCCTCGCCTACTATCAGGGTGAGGAAATGAACGACCCGGCGGGCGCCTACGGCCTGCTCGCCGACGCGCTCGCCAAGAACACCGACCCCGAGGCCCGCTACCAGATCGGCACCGCCATGTTCCCGCTCGCGATGGAGCTGGGCGAACCCATGGATCTCGGTTCGGTGGCGGAAGAGCTGGCGGCGACCCGCGGGCTCGATTTCGGCGAGATGATCGAGATCGCCGATCTCGCCCTCGAGCACGAGCAGTGGGAGGTCGGCGCGGCGTATGCCGAGGCCGCCCTCGACAAATCCACTCCCGAGGCCTTCCTGGCCGACTATCCCGATGATGACTACACCGCCGAAGAAGCGGCCGCCAAGGCCGAGCGCCGCCAGGTCATGAGCCTCGCCGATCTCGGCTGGGCGCTTTGGAACCTCGGCCAACCCGGCGAGGCCACGGCGGCCTTCGAGAGGGCCGCGCCCCTGAAGTCGGTCAACTATGTCGGCGCCGCGAACACACCCCTCGACTACTACCGCGCCAAGGCCATGCACGCCTCCGGCGATTCGGCCTCCGCGATGGAACTGCTGGCCGCCAGTGCGATCATGGGCTCGGACGACGACGCCATGGCCGCCCTACGCGAAGCCTATGTCGCGGTCAACGGAACCGACGAGGATTTCGACGAGTGGATGTGGTCCCAGCGCGAAGGTCTCGCCAAGGATGTCGACACCTTCACCCTGGCGGACTATGAGGGCAACACCCATGACTTTGCGGCCCTAGTTGACGGCAAAGTGACCCTGCTCGCGTTCTGGTTCCCCACTTGAGGCGGTTGCCGCGTGGAGTTGCCACGCCTGCAGCCTCTCTATGAGACCTACAAGGACCAGGGATTCAATGTCGTGGTCGTGGACGGCAAGCGCCAGACCGATCTCGCCAAGAAGTTCATCGAGAAACACGGCCTGACCTATACCACTCTCGAGAACGGCGAGGACGATGCCGAGGTGGCGGTGAACACCTTCTTGGTGAGCGGCTACCCGACTTCGTTCATCATCGATCGCGAAGGACGGGTGATGTACTCGCACCTCGGATTCGAAGCCGGGGATGAGGAGCACATCGCGGAGGAGATCGAGAGCCTGCTGTAGTTCTCAGTTTTTAGTTTTTAGATTTTAGTTGAGCCTCTTGCAAAATTCGAGAATCGGACACTGAAGTCTTCCGACCCACCTCGCCATCAGGCCGGCGAGACGCCGGCCCTACAATGGATCTCGGCCCTTTGTAGTGCTGGCGTCTCGCCGGCACAGAGACCACGAACCATCGGGAAAGAGGGTTTTTGCAAGAGGCTCAGTTCTGAATTGGCCCCGCCTCATGGCGGGGGTTTTTCGTCACAACCACAAAGGCACAAAGACTCCAAGGAATCACGAAGGAAATCTGAGTCGAGCCTTCGGCTCGACTCAGATTTCTCTTTGTGTATTCTTCGCGTCTTCGAGCCTTCGTGGTTGCGACGGACGGATCGGCGTATTATCGGAGCCATGCTACGGATCAACGACCACCTCGAAATCGACGAGAGCGAGCTCGACTATGAGTTCGCGCGGAGTTCGGGTCCGGGTGGGCAGAACGTCAACAAGGTCGAGACCAAGGTCACGCTGAAGTTCGACATCGAGGCTTCGCGTTCACTGACCGACACCCAGAAGATGAGGATCACCGACGGGCTCGCCAACCGAATCACCAAGGACGGCGTCCTCCGCGTGACCTCGCAGCGCCACCGTACCCGCGAGGCCAACCGCCACGCCGCCATCGGCCGTTTCATCGAGCTCCTGGACGATGCCCTCGCCGTTCGCGCGCCACGCAAGAAGACCAGGGTGAGCCGCGCCGCCAAACGCCGTCGGATCGAGGGGAAGAAGAGGCGAGGCCAGGTCAAACGGATGAGGAAGCCGCCGAAGATCGACGACTGATCCGCGGTATCATCCCAGAAGAGGATGAAATAATGAGATTCTCGAACAACCGCTGCCCCCGGCTATTGGTTTTGTTCGCCCTTTCAGTCCCTCTGTTGTGGCCATCCCCGTCCTCCGCCCTGAGCGGCTGCCTCGATCCTGGTGGACAGTGGCCGCTCGGCCCCGTTCAATCCGTCGCGCTGTCCGGGAACGTCGCGGTCTACAGCCAGGGTGTCACCATCGAAATCGCCGATGTTTCCGACCCGTCGAACCCCGTTGTACTCGGCGCAACCCGGATCGACGGAATCCCGTATGAGATTGCCGTCTCCGGAAGTCTCGCCTTTGTTGCAGCCTATGACGACGGTCTGTTCATCGTCGATATCTCGGATCCGGCTGCACCGATCGTCGCAGGGCACTTCAGCGATCAGGTCTACGATGTTCTCGCCCGCGACAACACGGTCTTCCTCGCCGCCTCCGGTTTGACGATTCTCGACGCCACCGTTCCCACGGCTCCGGTGGTCATCGCGGTGGAACCCAATTGGAGGCCCTACGAGATCGTGCTCTCAGGAGATTACATCTACGGCATTGACGGCGGAGTATTAACCGTCTTCGACGTCACCGATCCCGCGGCACCGACAGTCGAGAACACCTTCTTCGGCAACTACCGCCACATCGCCGTCAGCGCCGAGCGACTCTTCACCACGTACGGCTCGCGCCTGCTGATTCATACGCTGACCGACCCAGGCAATCCGACCGCGGTCCATGAGTACAACACGGCGTTCTATCTTCGAGACGTCGCGGCCTCGGGAACCCTCGCCGTGGTCACCAACACACAAAACGAGCTTCGAGTGATCGAGACGACCGAGACATCGAACCCCTCCACGCTGTCAACGTGGTTGTCCCCCGGATCCACGCGGACCATAGCCGTCAACGACTCCCTGGCCTATCTCACCGCAACGGAGGGCGGCCTTCGATGGCTCGACATCACCGATCCGGCCAACCCGACAGAGGTCGGCAGCATCGACTCCAATGGTTTCTCTTACGATATCGCCATTCGCGGAAACTACGCCTTCGTGGCTCAGCGTCGATCCGGACTCATGGTCTTTGACATCACCGACCCGGACACACCAACCCCCGTGGGATTCCTTCCCTTGGCGGATGCCATTGGGATCACCATCGACGGCACCCGCGCGATTGTCGCCGGGTTCGAGGCCGGCGTGTTCATCGTCGATATCGAAAACCCCTCACAACCGACCTTGATTGGCCTCTTCGACACACCGGGCGAGGCGTGGACGGTTGAGATCGCGGGCCAATTCGCCCACGTGGCCGACGGCACCGGCGGACTCCGAATTTTTGACATCTCGAATCCGGGGAGCGTCTCGCAGATCGGCGCCATGACGGACGCCGATTCCGTCATGGACATCGCCGTCGTTGGAGATGTTGCGTACCTCGCTGATTCCTGCCGAGGCCTCTCCGTGGTTGACGTCTCGAATCCAGCGGCACCAATCAGGATCGGGGGGACATCGGGATTCGACAGCTTCTGCGCCCAGGCCATCGACGTCACGGACAACCTCGCGATTCTCGTCGAGGGTTGGTACAGCACGTACAGCGGCGAGATCTTCATCTTCGATGTGGCCGACCCGTCGGCTCCGCAGTGGATCACTCATTTCCAGAACGTTTCGGTCAAGTGGACCGGATGGGATCTCGAGGTCGTCGGCGACATCCTGTACGTCGCCTACGAACGGGTGACGGTGGCCTACAATCTCAGCGACCTCCAGGCTCCGGCCCTCATCGGCCGCTACTTTGCACCCGGCATGTCAACCGGAATCGACGTGGTGGGCAACCGGGCGTTCGTCGCCGCCCTCTTTGGGGGCGTCGCCTCCGTCGGTTGCACCGAGTGCGTCGACACCATCTTCGCCGACGGCTTCGAAGAGTGGCTCTGGTACTCCCCATGGTCTGGAGAGGTCCCCTGACCTATAGCGTGGTGATCGCCGCGTAGACCCCCGTCACCACCTGCGCCATACGCTCGTAGTCGAGGGTATCTGGAGTGTCGGTGACCTCGTGGTAGTTGGGGTTGCGGTAGAAGGCGGTATCGGTGATCATCACCGCCTTCCAGCCCTGTTGCCAGAAGTTGAGGTGGTCGGAAAAGTCGACGCCCGGCACGAACGCCGGGGCGTTCATGGACCTGACCGTGAGTTCGGCAGATCCCGCCATCCGCGCTTTGACCCGGCGGGTGAACCACCACGAGGAGGAGTTGCCGACCACGACTATGGCGTCACCCCGCGAGGAGTACAGCAGACTCATTCCCGGCGCCGGAAAGGACTGGGAACCCGGCTCATCGGAGAAATATCCGATCATCTCGAGACTGATCATCCCTCGCACGTCGGCGCCGCGCAGCGCCAGCGAGTTGGCGTGGATCGCCGAGCCCATGGCCGGCGATCTGAAATTCGGCGGTTCTTCGAGGGGCCAGAGGGCAAGCTCGATCCGGTGGGCAACCTCGGGCTGATTCCTCCCGAGCATCCTCACCAGTTCGATGAGCCCGGCCACACCGCTCGCGTTGTCATCGGCTCCCGGTTGCTCACCACACACGTCGTAGTGGGCGCCGATCACGAGAACCGGACCCTCGTCGGCGCCGTAGTGGGCGACGATGTTTCGAAAGCTGAGGTCACCGACTCCAAAGTTCTCTTCCTCGACCAGCAGCCCGCTGGACATGAGCCTGGTCTTGGCCCACTCAGCTGCGCGTTCAAGGTCGTCGGGGCGTTCGAAGCAGCGAAATCCCGGGAGTCCGGTGAGCGCCCTGACATCGGCTTCGAGCCGGGCCGGATCCGCCGAGGCGCGAGGACTGAAGTTCCGAACTTTGACGGGATTCGTCACCAGGGCCGCAGCCACTGCGAGAGTGATGGCGGTGATGATGAAAAACGGCAGAAGCCTTCGGAACATCTTCACACGAGGGAGGGTAGCACTCGCGGCAGCGGTGTTCAGTGATCGGTGACCGGGATTTCGACCACGTACCGTTGACTGATGGCGGAACCTACTCCAACCCGAGATCGACAAAAGTCGACGACCCGCCCCGAAAGCCGATAGAGACCCGCTCGTGGTCGGCAACCACCGGGAGACGGTGCTCCCAACACAGGCTCCGCAACCGTTCCATCTCCTCGGGTTCCCGACTGAGGTTGATCTCGCGGAAGCGCACATTCCGCGCATTGAAGTCCTCGACGACCGCCTGACAATGGGAACACCCGTCGGCGGTGAAAACCAGTACGACGTCGACCGAACTCACTCCTCGGGTTCCTCTGCCGGTCTCTCCCAGAGCATCTCATCGATGATCGCAGCGCCCGGATCCATCTCACGAAGGACCCGCACGTCATCCCGCCATCTCGGGTGGACCTTGACGTGGAGCTCGAGGAAAATCTTGATTCCCAGCAGTCGCTCGAGTTCGATCCGCGCCCCCTGTCCAACCGCCTTGATCATGCTGCCGCCCTTGCCGATGACGATGCCCTTCTGGCTCTTCCGCTCGACATAGATGACCGCATCGATTCGGAGCAGGGTCTCACTCTCGTTGAGGTAGTCCACCACGACACCGGTGGTGTAGGGCAACTCGTCACGGGTTCGATGAAGCAGCTTCTCGCGAACGACCTCGGCGATGAAGAACCGCTCGCTCTGGGTCGTCGTGACGTCATCGGGGTAGAGGGGCGGACCTTCCGGAAGCAGACCGAAGATCTCGTCCCGCAAGGCGTCGAGACCGTCCCCTTTGGGCGCTGAAATCGGCAGAACCACGGCTCCCGGCCGCCGTTTGCTGTACTCCTTGATCATCGGCAGCAGCGCTTCCTTGGGCCGCACAAGATCGATCTTGGTGAGCAGACCGAGGACCGGTGGCTTGACATCGCCGAGGAGCTCAAAAAGAAACTGCTCGCCACCACCCCACGACTCGGAGGCATCGACGAGATGGAGAACGAGATCGACCTCCTCGAGGGCCGAACGCACCTCCGTCATCATCCTCGAGTTCATCTTGTGCATGGGCTTGTGGACGCCGGGGAGATCGAAGAAAACGATCTGTCCACGCTCCTCGGTCTCGATGCCGATGATCCGGTTGCGCGTGGTCTGCGGTTTGGCCGAAACGATGGCGACCTTGTTACCCAACACCGCATTGAGAAGGGTACTCTTGCCGGCGTTGGGCCGTCCCACCAAGGCCACGGTACCCGCGTGTTTCACCGCCCCGTGATCCTCGGACGATTCATTCGATCCATCAGCCACGATCGCTCATTCCTCCGGCCTCGCGGCCGGCTCTTCCGTACACCGGGCCGTCACGCTGACGATCCGGCGTTCGTCCATCTCCTCGACCACAAAGACCAGGCCGTTCAATGGGTCATGAACCCGCGTGCCCGCTTCGGGCACCGTTCCGTGACGGGAGAACACCAGTCCGCCAACGGTGTCCATATCCTCTTCATCGATTTCTTTTTCAAAAAGGTCACCGAGGGTCTCGAGGGAGGCCCTGCCCTGGAAACGGAAGACACCCGGCTCGATTTCCTGCCACTCGGGCGGTTGTTTCGGGTCGTGTTCGTCATCGATCTCGCCGACGATCTCCTCGAGGATATCCTCGAGGGTCACCAACCCTGAGGTGCCCCCGTACTCGTCGACCACGATGGCCATTTGCTGCTGGTTCTGCTGAAAATCGCGCAGCAATTCGCCGAGCGGCTTGCTCTCCGGAACCACAATGCACGGATTGAGCAACTCACTCACCGCCGGCCGGATGCCGCTGATGGCATATTGAACACAGTTCTTCACGTGAACCATACCGATCACTTTGTCCACCGTCTCGTGGTAGACCGGGATCCGGCTCTTGAGCGTCTCGGCGAAGATCTCGAGAAGCTCGTCAAACGAAATCGTGTCGGGCGCGGTCTCCATCTCGGTTCGCGGGGTCATCACCTCGCGCACAACGGTGTCGAAGAAATCCACCAGCGATTCAACGAACTCGCCCTCTTCGCTCTCGAAGATCCCAGCCGCCTGCCCCGCTTCGAGATAGGCCTGGATCTCCCGTTCGGAGGCCTCTTCGTCCTCATCCTCGGCCGTCGCGGCCGGCTGATCGGCCATTATTTCCCGACCAAGAACCCGCAGCACCGGCCCGAGCACCGGAGAGACGAGACCCAGAAGACGCGCCACCGAGTCCTCGCTCAATGAATGTGCCGAAACCCGGGCGAGGATCACAAGGACCGCGGTCGCCACGACGGCGGCCCCAACCCCCTGCCAGATCGCCGGCCACGGGAACTGCCCAATCACCAGCCAGAGGCACCCTATGGCCGCGATCCCGATCCAGCGAAGGATATCCGTCACCCTGGATAGATGAGTGTCGTGATCGACGACCGAGGTCAGGATCGTCGGGTGGTCCTCGATGATCCCCTGAAATCGAACATTGCCGAGACGGGCGAGCCTGGACAAGAGCAGCTCCACCACGACATAGAAACCGGCGATGGCCGCGGCCAAGAGAGCCAGGGTCACCGGGTTGGCCAGCCATGCAGCCAAGGTCGCATTCACGACAGCAACTCCTCGCGGAGACCGAGTTCCAAGCTATTCATCTCCCCTTGATCATTGGCATGATCATAGCCCAGAAGGTGGAGGGTCGCGTGGAGGACCAGCTCCTGGAGCTCGCGGATCTCGGAGTGGCTTTGCGTTTCGGCCTGCCGCCTGGCCGCATCCAGCGAAACCGCGATCTGCCCGAGCAGGCGCCGGCCGTCCGGCAGCATGTCTCCGTCGGGAAACGACAGGACATCGGTCGGCCTGTCGCGGCCGAGGTAGGTCCGGTTGAGATCGCGAATCCTGCTGTCGCCGCTCACCAGAACGTGGACCTCGCAGGGTCCGCATTCCAAGCGCTCGAGGCACGAGTTGATCGTCGCCCGCAACGGATCAGCTGCGGGGCGTGACGGTCGCCGTTCCCAGTTGAACTGAACGCGATTCACGCTGTTGAACCCTCCTGTTGAAATCGAAACCCGGATACTCGATTCGGTGGTGGTACATATTCGTGAGCACCCACAGGAATGCAGATGCCACCTTGTCGAGCTCGGAGAACGTCAGTTCCGAGTGATCGAGTTGTCCATCTTCTAAAGCGTCGTCGACGATCTTCTTGATCATGGCCTGAAGCCGGGTGGGAGTCGGCTGTTCGATGGTCCGCGCCGCGGCTTCGACCGCATCGGCGAGCAAGAGGATTCCGAGTTCCTTGGTATGAGGCTTGGGACCGGAATAACGATAGTCGCTCTCCCGAACCTCGGACTTCCCCTCGACGGCGAGTTCTTGTGCCTTGTAGAAGAAGTATCGGATGAGTTTTGTCCCGTGATGTGTCGCGATACCCTGCCGGATGGGCATTGGGAGCTTGGCCTCGCGGGCCATTTCGATGCCCTCTTTGACGTGGCTTTGGATCACCAGCGACGACATCGAGGGTGAGAGTTCATCGTGCGGGTTGACACCTCGTTGGTTCTCTACAAAATACTGCGGCTTCACGAGCTTGCCGATATCGTGGTAATACGCGCAGACCCTGAGCAGAAGCGCGTTGGCTCCCACCGAATCGGCGCCCGCCTCGACGAGATTGCTCACCGCCAGAGAGTGCTGGTAGGTACCCGGCGCTTCGAGCGAGAGCCGTTTGAGAAGGGGCAGATTCTGATTCGAGAGCTCGAGGAGACGCTGGTCGGTGGTGACCCCGAGAAGGCTCTCCAGCAGAGGCAACAAGGAGGTCACAACGGCCACGGACAACAGACCGCCGACAAAGGCGCAACCGGCCGCGAAGAGAATCGCCTCGGGCTGTTCGGGCAGCCCTCCTCGGTAGAGTTCGATGATCAAAAAGGCGACGGCGTTGGACAGACCCACGGCGAGCGCGACGTGGCTGACAGCAGAGCGTTCGGTAAAACGCCGCGAAGCAAGCACGCCTGCGATCCCCGAAACCAGCGCAAAGATCGTCATGGTGAACTGACCGTCGAGCAGAATCCCTGCCATGACCGCCGCGCCGACGGCGAAGATCAGCGCCGGGCTCAGACCGATGAGGAGGAGCACCATGGCCGGTCCGGCGGCAAAGGGCATTCCCCAAAGGTAGGAGTCGAGGTTGGAGAGAGTCTGGCCCTGGACGCTCCGCGACACCGCCTCGGCGAGGAAAACCACCAACCGATTCAAGGCCGTGAAGAGCATCAGCAGGATGAAGATCATGGACAAACGTTGTCGGACGTCGGCCGCGGCGCCACCTAAAACCTGTTGAATCGGCCACCACGAGGCAACGACGAGCAGGACCAGGAGCCCGACTCCGAGCACCCTTGAGTACTCCGTTACCTCCTGACGTTGCTGATCGATGACCCGGAGCGTCTGGGCGACCTCGGGCGAAACCCGGTCGCCCCGGCGCACCAGGACCTGACCGCGGCGAAGGGTTCGGGACCGGGGAGCCACCTGCTGCGCGGCGTCATCGATCCGGGTGTTGGTCTCTTTCCGGCTGAGGACGATGTTGGACGAAATATTCTCGGCGAGGAAATCCATCGTCGGCTTGACCCAGCGGCGTGCAACGGCCTCCCGCGCGAGGAGCCGGGCCTGAAGGTTCCCGTTGAGATCTGACCGGCCGTCGATGACATCGGCCATCTCGTCAAGGGTCGTTCTTCGCTCTGGACCACCGGCGAGATCCCGAATCGTCAGACCGTTCTCGCCCCGCCGCTCGAGTTCACGACGATCGTCGATGACCCCGTCCCGATAGACTTCGTCGACCACCTCAATCAGGGCTGTCTCCAGCGAGGACGAGCATTCGGACTCCGCGAGGACGCTGCTCATGGCCGGCTCGATGACCAGGACCGTCGCATCGGCGAGATCGCGAGCCGTGGTGGTTTCGTCGGCCAGCCAGATCCGGCAGACGGCGAAGACATCAGCGATCTCGTTCTCGAGTTCGTCAATGATCCGCGGTTCGTAGTCAAAGACCGGCAGAACCGCGGCCCGCGCCTCGGCCCGCGCCGCCGCTGTCGCGACCTCATCCGGCAGGCTCAGGTCTCTTGGCACCACGACATCGAACGCCGCCACGTCTCCGGCGGGCCAGGTCGGGACATCGGAATCGAGGCGGGGCATGACCAGCACAGTGCAGACAACAATGGCAAGCGTTGCCCATGCCACCGGCATCTCGAGCACCCGATCCCACAGCCCACCTCGTTCTTCGAGCCCCCGCCTGATACGCGAGGTCGATCGGGAACCTCCCTTGGTCTTCCGACTGCTCACCGGCCATCCTTCACTTTCACCGCGTTCTCCGCCTCCCAGCGACCATAGCAATCGACCACTTTCTGGACCAGGCGGTGCCGCACCACATCGCGGGGGGTGAAGTGGACAAAAGAAATGCCCTTCACTCCATCGAGGATCTCGAGTGCCTCGATGAGACCCGAACGCTGGCTTCCGGGGAGATCGATCTGGGTGATATCACCGGTGATCACGACTTTGGAGTGAAAGCCCATCCGCGTCAGGAACATCTTCATCTGCTCCCGCGTCGTATTCTGGGCCTCGTCAAGGATGATGAACGCATCGTTGAGCGTCCGTCCCCGCATGAATGCGAGGGGCGCGATCTCAATCACCTGCCGTTCGATGAGCTTTGAGGTCTTGTCATAGCCGAGGATGTCATAGAGGGCGTCGTAGACGGGACGGAGATACGGGTTGATCTTCTCCACGAGATTGCCCGGCAGGAATCCGAGCCGCTCTCCCGCCTCCACTGCCGGCCGGCACAGCACGAGACGCCGAACCTGCTTGTCCATCAGAGCCGCGGCTGCCATGGCCACCGCGAGGTAGGTCTTGCCTGTTCCGGCCGGGCCAATGGCGAAGACACAGTCATCGGCGGTCACCGACCGGATAAAGAGCCGTTGATTGAGGTTTCGTGGCGCGATGAACCGCTTGAGCGTCGGCGGGATGGAGGCATCGAGAAAGAACTCGACGAGATCAATCCCGTCGTCCTCCTCCAGCACCCTGACGCCGGTCCGGAACTCCTCTCTGCCGACCCCGCTGCCGGTCGACAAAAGACGATCGAAGGATTCGAGTAACCGAACCGCGATTTGCTCCGAGCGTTCGTTATCGCCCCGGACACCAAGCTCGGCGCCGCGGGCGTTGACCGTGACGCCCAAACGATCTTCGAGATACCGAAGATTCTCGTCTCGGGTGCCGAAGAGCTTTTCAGCATTGGCCTCGTCAAACTTGAATTTCAGCATGAAATCGGCGCTCCAAGAGCGGCTCTCAACCGTGCTCGGCGGCGATCTCGGGCACGACCGACTCGAAAATCGGGACTGGGGGGTTGGTCCTGGCTATCCACGAAGATATATGCCGGTCGCTCCCATGCGCGCATTTCGTTGCGAACGTCCGACCAGTGTGCCTCCCCGCGTCATCGCGCCATTGTAGCAGGCGGGCGATCTTCTCCCATTTCAGGTCAAGGGACGCCATTCGGGATCCGCAATCCCGAGACGGGCGTTGATGGCCCGGGCGAGAACAAAGAACGCGTCGGAGAGTCGGTTGAGATACGGGACGATCCCGGGGGAAATCCCGTCAATCGCGAGCACCCGCCTTTCGGCCCGTCGGCAGACCGTCCGGGCCAAGTGAGCCAACGAAGCCCCCTGGCTGCCTCCCGGCAGGATGAACGCGCGAAGCTCGTCGAGTTCGGAGTCCATGGCATCGATCCACGCTTCGATGGGCTCGGTCGCCCAGGCCGATGCATCAGTTTCGAGCTTGCCATCGGCATCGGCAAGGACGCTTCCGATAGCGAAGAGTGACGATTGAATGGCGCGCAGTTGTTCCTCGTCAGAATCGGGTAACGGTGTCGTCAGCAGCAGACCCAGGAACGAGTTGAGCTCGTCGATGGTGCCGTAGGCCTCGATACGAGGGTGGTCCTTGGCGACCCGACCGCCCGAGAAGAGCGAGGTTGAGCCCTTGTCTCCCGTCTTTGTGTAGACCTTCATCAACGAATCATAACCGAGCGGTTCTCAACGATTGTTCCCAACCGCCCGAGAAAACCGCCCCGGATCACCAAAATGCGGGCGGGACGCCCGCACCACAATGTGCGAATGCCATGAGGACCCCAGACCAGCAATCTTGATTTAGGTTCGTAGCGAGGGCGGCAAGGTGCGGTGCCCAGCCGGGTTTACGCAGGCGAGAGGCGCGGAGGCGTACTTTGGGTACGTCGAGCACCCATCGGCAAGACAACGCCTCTGGGTGCCGTGCATCGCCGTCCGCAGCAGGAACAAAATCCCAACCGCAGACCAAAAAGAGGCCCGGCCCCGGACTGGAGGGTCGTATCGGGGCCGGGCAGGGAAAAGAGGTGTCCCGCCGAGCTGCGAACCGGCGAGGGCCAATTTCGACGCCACAATAACGTCGCGAATCCCTTCGTCTCTCTATCTATAAGCAAGGAGGATGCCATGTCGGAGGGTGTCCCCGGCCCCAGCCGCTCATCCAGTAAACAACTATAATCTCTCAGTTTATGGCGATTGGCACAAACTGGCACTTCGACCGATGCGCCCAGCTACTTTGCATTTTGCGCATCAACTGGGCACGCCCACTGAAGTCTCATTCCGCAGTCTCGGCGATGATTTCTGAGATCAGAATTCCCGGAAGCAGATTCGGGTCGAGATCATCTCTGAGTCGCAGGGCTTCGTGACGGGCGAGATCGTGGTCGCCGAATTCGAACAAGGCCACGGTTCGGATGGCCCGGACGAGCTGAAGATTCTGGTACTCCTTGAAGTCGTCTTTCGACCAATCTTCAAGCATGGTTGCAGCCGTGTCGCACTCCTCGATGGCCTCGGCGGCCCTGCCGGTTCCAACCAAGGCTGCCGCGAGGGCCGCCCTTCCGATCCCGGAGGCGTCGGGGTTGTTGTCGACAAAAAGACGCATTTCGTCCGGATCGCCGTCTCGGCTGTCTCCTCTCCTCCACCGGTTCAGACAGCCGACAGCGTCGCCGTCTTCAACATAGTCCAACGACCGGACTCGGGTGTCGGCCTCGCTGATCTCGTCCCACCACAGTCGTACACCGGCCCAGAGCGTCGTCCTGACCTCGAGCCCTTCTGGGTCGTCACGGAAGGGACTCGTGATGAACCACACGGCAGAACCGACCAGTCCGGCGTCATGACTCTCGATGGCCACCCGAAGCGTCATGTGCGGCGCGTCGAATCCCGCACGCCTGGTCTTGCCCTCATCCATGAGAGTTCGAAGCCACGATGCGGCTGATTCCAGATCACCGGTGATGGCCTCGAGGTTGGCGAGTCGATAGCCGAGATCATCATTTCGAAGTCGCTCGAACGCCGGCCGCAGGAGCTCGATCGCCCCCTCCGGATCGTCCGCCCAGGCCAGCGCACGGCCCACGGTCTCGAGGAAGATCGTCTCGTAGGCGGGCTCGGCCAGAAGAGGCGCGCATCTGTCGGCCATTTCGGTGCGAATGCCGGCGATGCCGTCGGCGGTAAACGTCCGGAACCCGGGTCTGGCATCGGAGACCAGGCTGTAGTAGGTCCGGCGCATCTCACGGAGGTCACGCCCCTCGTTCGGACCGCCGACGTGGTTGAGATATGAGTCCAGCTTGACCGTCTGGTTGAACATCGTGGCGGTCCATCCGCCGGCCGGTCCGGGTTCGAGGGACCGGTCGACCCGCCCTTTGAACATCTGCTGCTGCACCAACGGAACATAGTCGTACAGTCCACTGAGCGGCCCCATCCCGAGCTGCCCGAATGGCGGAGCCTCCGTCCTCGCGGATCGACCCTTGATGGCGGCGGTGCGCTGATCCGGCGGGATCACCCAGATCTCACCGAGGACCCCGAACATGGCGAGCCTGTTGTTGACCCCGAGGAACCGGAAGCCGGGATTCGAACCCTTTGATGGCGGAAAAATATCGTAGATGTAACCGGGGTGGCTGAGCACGTTGTCCCACAGATTCCATCGCGGCCAATAAACCAGCACCTCGGTGGGGAAATACCGACGCTGACGGCACACGGCAACGACCTCGAACCAACCATCCGCGTCGAGGTCGATCGCATGAAGGATGGGATTGACCTCGAGTCGGTACCTGTACGGCCAACGACCGATCTCGTTCTCCGGATGGATTCGCGTCACAACCTCGCCGGACGCACGGAGAATCAGGATTTCCGATGGCTGAATGACGTTTGAAAGCCCCGTTGTCGTACTGTCGATGGTCCCGACGGCGAGCACCTCGTCAACGCCGTCGCCGTCGAGATCGGCGCGAAGCACCTCCACCAGCGGTTGATCCAACCGGGACCGCCAGAGTTCCGCACCTTTCGCGTCGGTACCCACGACATCTGACCCGACCGCCTTCACGAAACTCGCCTGAGGCCGGCTATAGGCCTGAATCCCGATGATCGAAGCAGCAACGATGAGCGCCCCGATCAGCACCCCCACCATGTGACGTCGCCTCAGCTTGAACCGAAACCGAGCCCGCCGTTCGATGAGCGCACGCTCGACCTCGCCGGCGGTGACTCGTTCTTTCGGCGCCGGGACGAGCATTCGTCGGATGAGCCTATCGAGCCACTTGGGACACTCGGCGCACTCGGTTCGCACTCTCGGCGGCCGCGTCCGCTGCCTCAGCATCAGCGTCGCAACCGCGGTGTCCTCCTGGAGCGGCACCTCCCCGGTAAGACACTGAAAGAGCGTGAGACCCAGAGCATAGACATCACTCGCGGCTGTCAAGTCGCCTGCCAGGGCCTGTTCGGGAGCCATGTAGGCCGGGGTCCCAACCACCATCTCGGTTTCGGTGATGGTCCCACCCTTCATGGTCGATCGGGCAAGACCCATGTCGCATAGCTTGGCGTTGCCGACCGGCGTCAGAAGGATATTTCCCGGCTTGACATCGCGATGCACCAGACCCTTGGCGTGGAGATCGGACAGCGCAGCTGAGATCTGGCACCCCATGGCAACGGTCTGATCGACCGGGAGCCTCTCAGCGCTTGCGAGTCGGCTGCTGAGACTGCGGCCGTCGATCAACTCCATGGTCAGAAACCGCCGGCGGCCATCGTCAAAGAGGTCGTAGACGGCCACTGCGTTGGGATGACCCGGACGCGATGCCCGGACCTCCCGTCTGAGCCGCTCGAGCTGACTCGCCTCGCGGATATCGGCGTGAAGAACCTTGACCGCGACCTTCTGTCCGACCTTGGTGTCATACGCCGAAAAAACGGTGCCGGCCCCACCCTTGCCGATCTGTTGGAGGATCGAAAACCTCCCGGCCAGGAGTTCACCCACTTCGACCGGCGGCGCACTCTCGAGCTCCGGGCCCCTGGTTCTCGCCACTTCGTTGGTCGCAGTCTTGGTTGACCGCGAGGGGAATCGTCCGGGACCGGGTTTCTCAGGACTCGACATATAGGTCTGCCGGCATTCTAACCCGGCCTTTGGCGAGGCCTCGGCGCCGAACATCGATTCGTCTCGGAGGATCGCCGGTTATGGAACCGCCTTGCGGAGTCCAACTGCCGGGAGACAAGAGCCTTTTGCCGCGACCCAACCGTGGTTTCAGCTCTTCGTTGTGTTAAAGTTATCAAGATTTCGGGTCGCCGTCACCGGCGCATGAATTCACCATTGGGGAGGGCGCGTGGAGCTCAAAGAGCTGCTCATGTTCATGACGAAAAAGGGGGCATCGGATCTGCACATCAAACCGATGCGACCGCCCCTGTTGCGCATCCAAGGTCGCTTGATCCCGGTCAAATCGGCACCGCTCAAACCGAATGAGGTCGAGCAGATGCTGTGCTCGATCCTGACCTCGAAACAGAAGGAGATCTTCGAGAAATCTCTCTCGGTCGATCTCGGCTATGGCATCCCCGGAGTGGCCAGGTTCCGCGCCAACCTCTATTATCAACGTGGCACCATCGCCGGTGTCTTCCGCCGAGTGCCCTTCGAAATCCAAAATGTAAAGGAACTCAATCTGCCCGAGGTCATCGAGACCTTCACCGACTTTCCCGGCGGTATGGTTCTGGTCACGGGGCCGACCGGATCGGGGAAATCCACCTCCCTTGCCGCGCTTATTCAGAAGATCTCCCAGACCCGATCCTGCCACGTTGTGACCATCGAGGATCCCATCGAGTTCCTCTTCTCCGACGACAAGGCGACAATCTCCCAGCGTGAGGTCGGCACCGACACTCCGGCCTTCAAAGAAGCGCTCAGAAACTGCGTCCGCCAGGATCCCGATGTAATCATGGTCGGCGAGATGCGCGATCTCGAGACCATGGCAACGGCCATCACCGCGGCGGAGACCGGACACCTCGTCTTCTCGACCCTGCACACGAACAACGCAGCCCAGACCATTGACCGGATCATCGACGCCTATCCGGTCGATCAGCAACACCAGGTTCGCAGCCAGCTCTCTCTGGTCCTGAAAGCCATCGTCTCCATGCAGCTCATCAACCACGCTGACGGCAAGAGCCGCATGCCGGTGTGCGAAATCTTGGTCAACTCGCCGAAGATCTCCAAACATATCGAGGCCGGTGAGATCAAAGAGATCACCGAAGAGATGGAGAACTCGGTCAGCTACTACCGGATGCAGACCATGAATCAGTCGCTCATCGCCCTGCTTGCCCACAACACGATCACCTACGAACAGGCCGTGGACGCATCAAGTGAACCCGAAGATCTGTCCCTCAAACTGAGGAAGATGTTCCCATCCATCGAAGAACGCTTCAGGGAGGGCGAGATGGCCCCGTCACCCGCCGATTTTTCTGAAATCACCGGACTCCTCGAGACCAAGAAACTCTACGAAGAAGCCGAGGAGGCTCACCGCACGAAGATGGCCGAACGCGACGAGGTCATCTCCAATCTCGAGCGCGAGCTGACCGAGATACGGATGCAGGCTGAACAGGTCACCGACGGCACTGACGATTTACGACGCGAAGCGGAGCAGGCGAAAGCGGAAGTCGCCAGGCTTCGCGACGAATCGCAGGCGAAAATCAACGCTCTCAACGAGCGGATCCGTGACCTCAACGAAAAGCTCTCCGGCAACGGCAAGGGTTTTTTCAAGCGCTGACAGACACCGGCCACGGGTCATACGATCCAGTAGATCGGCAAACGGAGCCCGACTTTGCACGGGTGGAGGTGAGCCTTGAGCGAACCAGGTCAGGACCTCATCCGGGAGTTGCAGCCCCTCCTCCGTGAGGGTGAGGAGGAAGCGCTTCAGATCTTCCTGCAGCTGGTCCGTCCGGAGGATCTGGCGCAGTGGCTCGACGAATTCTCTGCCAACGAACGCCAACAGCTCCTCGGGGCGCTCGATTTCGACGCGGCAGGGATCGTCCTTGACGACACCACGGCTTCGATCAGAGCCGAGCTGATCGACGACCTCGAGCCGGAACACCTCGCGCGCATCGCTGAGACGCTCCCGGCGGACGAGGCGGCGGATCTCATCGGAGAGCTGGAGACCGCGGATACCGAGAAAGTCCTCCACCATCTCGACGACGAGGACGAACGCGTGCTCCGCGGTCTGCTCTCCTATCCGGAGGATACCGCCGGCGGCATCATGAACCCGGAGGTCGTGGCGCTCACGCCGGAATCCACCGTCGATGACGCCATCAGCTTCCTCCGCTCCGCCGACGAGGACACCGTCACCGCCGCGCTCTATGTCGTCGATGACGATCGACGCCTCCTGGGATTCGTCCGCCTGCGCCGCCTGGTCACGGCACGGCCGACATCGAGGCTCGGGGACATCATGTCCGAGGATGTCATCTCGGTCAACGTGCGCGCTGATCAGGAAGAGGTCGCCGACCAGGTCGAGAAGTATGACTTCATCGCCATCCCGGTGGTTGACGCCGATCGACGGCTGCTTGGAGCGGTCACCGTCGATGATGTCATCGATGTCATCGCCGACGAGGCGACCGAAGACATCTACAAGATGGCGGGTTCTTCAGCCGCAGAGGAGGAGTCGGAGTCGATCTTCCACATCGCCCGTTTTCGGCTGCCCTGGCTCCTCGTCTGCCTCGCCGGGACCCAACTGTCGACCCTTGTGCTGAGCTTCGCCAAGGGCAGGATCGGACTCTATGAGCAGATGTCGGTCTTCACCGCAGCCATCATGGCCATGGCCGGCAACACCTCACTCCAGTCGTCGACGACGACGGTGCGAAGACTCGCCCTCGATACCCTACCCCGCGGTCGGTTCCTACGTCATATCGCGCGGGAGATCTCGGTGGCCCTCCTGATGGGGGTCATCTGCGGTCTGGTCGCGGCGATGTTGGCCGTCGTATTCGGGAACGATCCGATCATCGGTCTCGCCCTCGGGAGCGCCATGGCGATGGGGATGTCGGCCGCGAGCATGCTCGGCGCCGCCATGCCCCTCGGGCTCGACATGATGGGAATCGATCCCGCGGTCTCATCGGGCCCGCTTGTTTCCACCATCAACGACAGCCTGGCCCTGGCCCTTTACTTCTCGGTCGCAACCGGGATTCTCTACTGGATGGGCTGACGCATGAACCTCCTGCAGAAAACCTCGATTGTGATAGTTCGTGGTCTCTGGGCAGGTGAGAGAACCTCTCCGCCCCTTCCTCATCAACTGCAATTCTGAACAATCGAATCCCCATAGCGGGACCCCGCCGATCAGAATTTCTTGGGGTGCGCGAAAAAGAACCCCTGTTGGAGCATCACGCCGAGGTCGACCAGGGCGAGCATCTCGTCCTCGCGCTCGACGCCTTCAGCAATGACCACCGAATGACTGGTGCTCGCAAAACTAGTGATGGCCCGCACGAGATTCTGTTTGATGGGCTGGCTCGGGAGGTCCCGGACCAGCATCTGGTTGAGCTTGATGAAGTCAGGCTGGAGTTCAGCCAGAACATGGAGGGCGCTGTATCCCGTACCCATGTCATCGATGGCGATCCGGAATCCGGCCTCGCGAAGCTCCTTGACCCGGTGCTGGAGCGCCGCCTGACTCTCGGCGTAGGTCCGTTCGGTGATCTCGAGGACACACCGCTGTGGTGCTATGGTCGATTTCGAAACCAGATCGATCAACCCGATCCCGATGGAATCGAGATACTCGAGGCCGTGGTTCGAAAGGTTGATGAAGAGCATGACATCTTTGGGCAGGCGATCGGCCCGTTCGAGCGCGAGATCGACACAAAGGTGTTCGGCTTCTCCCAAGATGCCGGATCTCTCGGCAAAACCGAAGAAGTTCTCGGCGGGTCCGAGATAGCTCCCGGACGGCCCCCGACTCAACGCCTCGTATCCCAAAACCTCCCGTTCGGGGAGGCCGATGATGGGTTGGAAAAGGGTCGTCAAACTGCGGTCACTGAGCACTCTTCGAGCTTCGACCAGCCGTGCTTCGTCAAGGACCTCACCCCGTTTGTGGAAATCCTGCCGGGCCTCCCGTATTCCGCTGTAGATGGCTCTCTCGGTCCGTTCTGCGGGTCGTCTCGTGATGATCCCCTTGCCGATCTGGAGCGTCATCAGGGTTGTATCGCCGGTATCTTTCTCGGTAATGGAGATCCCGCCGGCGAGAATCTCATACAATCGTCCCGCCTCAACCCGGTCGGCGAGAAACATGATGAACACATCGCCTCTCACCGCCTCCTGGCAGAGGATGACATCTCCCCGGATCTGCCGCGCGAGCACATCACCGAGGTAGCGAGAAACGTCGTAGAGAAGCGCGTCGTACTTCTCCCATCCCACCACTCGCTCGAGGTGCTGCTCGTGCTCGAGCCGGATCACGAACGCGGGAACCGATCCCTTGTCATCGAGGAGACGTCGGACTCGATCCATGACCACGGGGAGGGTGGGTAACTTGGTCGTTGGATCGAAGAGGCTCGCCCTGTACTGCAGCAAGCGGGTCCGCATTTCGACGAGATCCGTGATATTCCGATCGTCAGTCACTCGATGAGCCCTTGGACTCCTCGAGGAGATGCCGAACCTGGATCGCAAGTTCTCGAGGAGAAAACGGCTTGTAGATATAGGCCTTGGCCCCGAGCTGGAGGGTTTCGATCTGAGCCCGATGACCGGTCCGGGCAGAGACGACCAGCACCACGACGTTGCGTCCACGCGAATCCAGTCGCAGCAGTTTCAGAAGTTCGAATCCATCGAGATCAGGCATCATCAGATCTAGGAGAAGGAGATCGGGAGGTTCCTCGAGGACCCGGGCGAGGGCCGCGCGGCCATCGGTATAGGTCTCGATCTCATAGTCATCACTCTTGAGCACGGTCGCGAGGAGTTCGACCATGTCCGGCTCGTCATCGACGATATAGATTCGGTTCACTCTCAGCTCCAACCGCCAATCAATTGTTGGGAGTACCCGGGGAAAAGTGTATCAAAGATCGGCTCGCTCATCAGTTTCCTCACGCGGATCTTCGAACTGACACGGAAGCCAGACAAAAAAACTGGATCCGGCCCCATCCTCGCTTTCCACCCAGACAACTCCCCGGTGGGATTCGACGATGTGATGCACCAACGAGAGACCGAGGCCCATGCCGCCGAAGCGCCGGCGGATACTCTGGTCGACCTGGTGAAACCGATCAAAGACCCGGACCAACTCGCTTTCCGGTATCCCAATCCCGGAATCCACCACGCGGATGAGTACGCCGGCACGCCCTTCGTGGTCGCACTCCTCGACTCCGATGAAGACAGTGCCACCTCTCGGCGTGAACTTCACTGCATTGTCCAGGAGGTTGAGAACGACTCTTTCGAGCTGCTCGGGGTTTCCCGATATCCGCGGCACCAAACGCGACGGTTCGAAGGTGAAGGTGAGGTTATTGGCGCGGAACCGGGCCTCGTAGATCTCGGTGACCAATAAAATAAGTTGGATGAGATCAACCGCCTGGGTTTCGAGGTCATCGGGCCAGGTCTTTTCCATCTGCGAGAGCTGAACGAGATCTTCGACCCGAAGCGCCAACCGATCGACGTTTCTCCGACAGACACCCACCGCCCGGTGCGCTTCGTCGGCGAGTTGACCGAGTTCTCCCTCGTCGAGCAGCTCGAGGAACCCCTTGAGGGCGGTGAGCGGCGTTCTGAGTTCGTGGGAAACGTTGGCAACCAGATCGACCTTGAGCTGATCGAGGGCCTGCAATTCCAAGTTGGCCTGGCGGAGCCGGCCGATGTTTTGTTGAAGGTCTTCGGTCATATCGTTGAACGCATGGGCCAGCTCTTCGATCTCGTCTCCGGATTGAATCTCCACGCGCTCGTCCAGCCGACCGGCACGAATCCGTCGGACCCCCGTCTGGAGATTGGCGAGGTTTTTCGTGACCTCCCGCGCAAAGGCGATGGAAACACGATCTGCCACGACCAGGCCCAACACCAACGCCGCGACCATGAGCAGCAGGCCTCGCCGCAGTTGTTGGTTGACCCGATCGTAACTGAAGGTTGCAACCAGATTGAACGCGTAGGACTGCCCTCCGGCCTCCCCGGGGATGATGACGCGGTAGAGCGTTCGACCATCGATTCTGACCCGCTCGGCGTAGTCGTACCGGGAGTCGAGAATCGTTGCCGGGTCGAGATTCCCGATGGGCGGGCTGGCCTGGTCCTCCGACCAGATCCGGATCTCGTCGCGTGTGGCAAAGAACACCAGCTGTCCGCTCTCGCGATAGATACCAAGCTTCTCAACATCCTCGTTGAGCTGGAGAAGCGGTGAAACGCGGGTCATGAGCGGGGCACTGAGACCCGGACCGCCGTACATATCCGCGACCTGCGCCAACGGCACGCTGACCAGCGCGGCGAATCGGCGAGCTGATGATTCGAGGGCGTCACGCGTGGACTTGTAGCGATAGAAGACAACACCGAATGTGCCGACCATCAGACTGACCACCACCGCAAAGGCGATGTGGCGGGCCATTCTGGCTTGAAGCCGGCCCCGATTCCTGCGACCGCTAATCCGCATACCTCACCGGTTCTCTACTGCAGCCGACGATTGAAACTGTCCATCGCCTCACCCGCGACCCACCGGCCCTGCGGCGTTCCTCACCTATTGCCCTCCTATGGTGCTCCAATACTAATCGTAGCAGCAAGCGCAGCGATTCTTTTGGATCCTATTCCAGGTTCTGAACCTGCTCACGGATGCGTTCGAGGGCGGCCTTCGAATCGACCAGCCTCTCGGCGACCCCAAGCTCACGGCACTTCGATCCAAGGGTATTGAGTTCCCGAAGAATCTCCTGACACATGAAGTCCAGTGGCCGGCCGACGGGCCCTCCCGCGTCAAGCCGATCGGTAAAGCCCGCCAGGTGCGAGCGCAATCGAACAAGCTCCTCACTCACGTCCGCCCTATCCGCCAGGACCGCGGCCTCCTGCACCTGACGATCGGGGTCGAGCGAAGACCCGGCGCCGATCAGCTCTGCGAGCCTTTCGGAAAGCCGATCGAAGATCGCCCGGCGAAAATTCTCGCTCCGGGCTTCAAACCAGTCGAGAAAGGTCTCGATCTCGCCGAGATCGGTTCGGATCTGGCGCTCGAGCGCCGTAGCCTCCTCAAGCCTCATCACCATCAACGCCGCGACCGCCTTGGCCGTCAGCTCACCGAGCCCTTCGGCCTCTTCGGCCTCGGGTTTCGCAGCCATGGACTCGACGGTGACGAGTCCGGGGATCCCGAGCAGATCGCCGAGGGCAAGGCTCCCTCCAACACTCTGGTCCAAAGTGAGATCGGCGAGCTGTTCGACGATGCTCTGCACCGCGTCGGCATTGACGACCACGCGAACGGGCTGCGGAGCGGTGCGATCGAAGTCGACCTGGATCGTCACCCTTCCCCGCTCGAGGGTCTGGGCGACCGCGCCGCGCGCAGCTGCTTCCAACTCGGGTATTTCGTCACGCACATTGGTGCGCACCACCATGTCCAGATTCTTGTGATTGACCGAACGGACCACCACCGATGCATTCAATCGATCAGAAATCTCACCCTGCGCGCGGCCGAATCCAGTCATGCTTGCCAGCCTCATCGAATCTCCCTTGTTCACTGTTCCTCCTCATGATGAGCCGCTCGGGTCGCAACCGCAACTCCCGCGGGCGATCGACTACCGAGGTTTGAATTCCGGAGATCGCCGATCGAAGAAGGCCCGTGCGCCTTCGCCCGGGTCGCCCGATGCGAAGAGCAGCCGGAAAGATGCCAACTCGATCTCCGATCGTGCACTCACCGAGCTCCGCATGAGGTCCCGCGCTGTGCTCAGTGCGATGACCGATACCTCTTCAGACACCACCGGCGATTCGCCGTCATCGAGCACCCGCTGCACCAACCCGAGGCGCACCGCCTCGTCCGAACCGATGGGGGTCGGGTCGAGCAGACCCCGCGCCAATGCTGCCCGACCCGCCCGACCGAGAGCCCAAACCAGGCCGGGTGACGGTTCGCCTGAAGCCAGCCTCAACTCGGCACCTCGGTGGAGGTAGACCAGATCGGAGCAGAGCGCGACATCGAGAGCGGGGCCCCATATCGTCGAACCCACCTCGGCCACGGTGACCGCGCGCGATCGCGTCCAGGGCTCCAGCCCAATCCAATCAATGGCGCTGCTCTCTCCCGGCTGGGCGAAGAGCGCGTGCAGGACTCCCGGTTCACCGGCGAGGCCGCACCACGATTCCAACTGGGCCGACGACCCCTGCTCCGGATTCCACTCCACTTTTCTCACCCGCCAAGTGTACTCTCCACCGCCACGCCCGTGCCGCCGGGTAGCAACCTGCGTGCCCGATCGCGCTCAATCGCGGTCGATCTTTGCGAAAACCGACCTAAGCTGCCACATCTCAGATATTTAGAAGAAACCCGCCGGATATGTTAGAATACGCGGCCGAGTTGTACGTAAAGGAGAGTTGAATCAACCTATGGCTGATCTCTATCAGTTCCGCACCGCCCCCGAAGAGCCCCTCGATTGTGTTTATGTCCTCCAAACGTCCGGCAGTGACCCCCTCGATAATATTGCGTTTGACGCCAAGGAAAAACGCGCCCTTCGCGCGAAGATGAAGGGTTTGGCGCCGCGCGGCGAGGAGGGCGAGATCATCTCAGGCGAGTGTCCCCTGGAGAGCGCTCACCGGGTGACTTTTGTCGGCCTCGGCGACGAAAAAGCGCTCACCCACGGAAAGCTTCGCAGCGCTCTGCGCAAGGTGATGCGGCAGGCGACCAGAAACCGCGAGTACCAGATCGGGCTTGCGGTTTCGGCGCGTGTCCCCGGCCTCTCTCCAGCCGAGTCCCGGCTCTTCGTGCTCCGCGAGGCGTCCATGGCGGACTACACCTTTGACAGGTTCAAGTCGAAAAAGAACGAGTTCGACAAAATCGACGGCTTGCACATCTTTCCGTTGAGCAAAGAGAGCGAGGAGGACCTCGAGACCCGTCTCGACTCCGTCCGCCTGCTTCGGACATCGGTCCAGCTCGCTCGCGACCTGACCAACCGGCCGGGCAACGATCTCGGCCCGGAGGAGATGGCCGTGGCCGCCCGCGATATGGCCGAAGGCCTGAGCGGACTGCGAGTGACCATCCTCGGAAAGAAAGAGCTGATCAAGGAGAAGATGGGTGGACTCCTCGCGGTGAGCCAGGGATCCGTCGAAGAGCCCAGAATGATCGTCCTCGAGCATCGCCCCAAAAAGCCCAAGCGGTCGGTGGTCCTGGTCGGCAAGGGCGTCACCTTTGATTCCGGCGGGATTTCGCTGAAACCGAGCAAGGGCATGGGCGATATGAAGTCCGATATGGCCGGCGGCGCCACCGTGATCGGTATCATGCGTGCCGTTGCCGAGCTCGAGCTGCCCATCAAGGTGGTCGGTCTGGTCCCGACAGTCGAGAACATGCCGTCGGGAACCGCGACGAGACCCGGTGACATCATCACCATCTCGAACGGCAAGACGGTCGAGGTCGACAACACCGACGCCGAGGGTCGCCTCATTCTTGCCGATGCCCTTCACTACGCCACTCGCTTCAATCCTGACATCGTCATCGATTTCGCCACTCTCACCGGCGCCTGCGTGGTCGCCCTGGGACACGAGGCGGCAGGGATCATGGGGAACGACCCCGACCTCCAGGCCACCCTCAGCAGCATCGGCGAAAAGGTCGGCGAGCGGGTTTGGTCGCTTCCCAACTATGACGAGTACCTCAGCTACCTCGCGAGCGACTGGGCCGATATGAAGAACGCCGGCGACCGCTGGGGCGGCGCCGTCACAGCCGGGGTCTTTCTCAAGCAGTTCGTGCCCGAGAAGGCCGCCTGGGCGCATATCGATATTGCAGGAGTCGGATTCCTCGAGAAGGACCACAACGGCCTTCCCAAGGGTGGCACTGGATTCGGCGTCGTACTGACAACGACCTTCCTTCAAGGTCTGATGAAATAGTTCTCAGTTCTCAGTTCTAAGTTTTTAGTTTTTAATTTTCAGTTACTTACAGTGACCGACCCGTTCCCGGAAACCCGGGAGCGGGTCGTTGTATTCTTGGCTTGAGATGAGCAAAACATCGACCAGAATCGGACCGATAGAGCTCTCACCGCCGGTGGTGCTCGCACCCATGGCGGGGATCACCAACTATCCATTCCGATCCCTCTGCCGCCGCTTCGGCGCCGCCCTCTTCGTCAGCGAAATGATCACCGCCAGGGCCCTCGTCGAGGGCGTTCGAAAGGCGCACAAACTCGCTGACTTCGGTCCTGATGAATCCCCTCGCAGTCTTCAGCTCTACGGCGCTGATCCGCGATATATCGGAGAAGCCGTCAGATGGCTGGTCGGCGATGGCCGAGTCGACCACATTGACCTCAACTTCGGTTGCCCGGTGCGGAAGATCACCCGGAAGGGCGGCGGCGCCGCCATCCCGGCCAAACCAAAGCTGCTTCGATCCATCGTCCACGCCGCCGTCGCCGGGGCGGGCTCCGTCCCTGTGACCATCAAGTTCCGGATGGGGATCAACGACGATGTACTGACTTTCCTCGAGACCGGTCGGATCGCCGAGGCCGAAGGCTGTTCCGCGGTCACCCTGCATGCACGAACCGCGGCGCAACTCTACGACGGACACGCCCATTGGAATGCCATCAGCGAACTCAAACAGGCGATTTCGACGATCCCGATCTTCGGCAACGGCGATATCTGGGTCGCCCAGGACGCCATCCGGATGATGGAGGAAACCGGCTGTGACGGCGTCGCCATCGGCCGCGGCTGCCTCGGCCGTCCCTGGTTGTTTCGCGAACTCGCCGACGCCTTCGCCGGCCGCGATCCGAGCCCGGGCCCCACCTTTGGCGAAGTCGCGGATATCATGGAGGAGCACGCGCAACTACTTGTGGACTGGTTCGAGGACTCGAAGCTCTCGTTGCTCGCGTTTCGCAAACACGCCGGCTGGTACACAAAGGGGTTCGCCTCGAGCGCCCAGCTCCGCAACCGACTCATGCGGGTGGAGACCATCACCGAACTGTCCGAAGCCCTCGATGGGATCAATCGCGACGAGCCCTACCCCGAGAACGCCCACCTCATGCGGCGCGGGAAGCGACAGGGCACCCAGAGGGTGGTCCTCCCGGAGGGATATCTCGAAAATCTCGACGACGACACCCCACCGGAGGAAGAGGGCGAACCGATCTCCGGAGGGTAGGACAGCGGCCGTGGCCGAATCCGTAGCCGTATCCGTCGCCGTGTCCGAGCCTGCGTCAGTGCTCGCTCCCGTTCCCGATCCCGATCCCGATCCCGGACCGCAACCGCTGTCCCTGCCACCGCCACAGTCCAGTCAATGTACGCTCGTGATGAGTTCTCCGGTGCCACCCGTAGCATTGATCGGCACCAACGATCCACCGTTGCCAAAGAGGCTCACTGCCGAACAATGCAACAAATGGCACCACGCCAAGCGGCTCTGGTGCGTTCCGTCTCCTCCTCCACCCGTAACTGCAACAGGACACGCGAAAAGCGCGCCTCACCGGGACGTGCCGGGCACGCAATTGTGCCCGAACAACCAACCGGCACCGCGGCGCGCTACGCACAATTACGCTGCCGGGCACTCCACGGGAACAACGATGAAACCGGCTGTTCCGGCTCGGAAGGAGGCCGTCGCTCGCGCAATCAGCGTGGTCACAGACCTTCCAATTGACCACCGAATGACCACGCTGATTGCGTGATGCTAGGACGCCGGAGGCGTTCCAGAAGGCCGGGTTTGAGGGAATCAGGCATCGCGGCACTTCGCGTCCTTCGCTGTTCAACCCTGCAATCGGGCTATCAGCTGAACGCTAACAGCCGACAACTTACTGACTTGAGTGCATCGGTAGGGACGTGCCGTTGTCGCTCGCCTCTGCGCACGCAAGCACATCATCGCCGTCGGCGACGCACTTGCACGAAGGGCCGCCGCAGGAACCCTTGAGGCTGCGGCCGGTGACGATCACACCGGCGGCCATGGCCAGCACCGCCACCAGAAAAACCGCAAACGTCAGAAGTAGGGTCGCCATCAACTGTCCTCGTCAGGGCCAACACCGATTGTCATCGCACTATTCTCGCGTGGCCAGGCATCACTGGCCCACTCCTCGAACTCACCGTCCGCCGTACGGATCAAGAAAAGAACCGCCAGACCCTCCCGTTCGACCATCTGTCTTCCTTCCTCGGGCCCGAGGGCGCTGATCGCGGTGGCCAGCGAATCCGCCGTCATACAACTCGGGTGGATCACGCTGACCGAGGCAAGCCGGTGGGTCACGGGCCGACCGGTTCGCGGATCAATGGTGTGCGAGATCCGCACCCCGTCGCTCTCGTAGTAGTTGCGATAGTCGCCGGATGTGGCCATGGCGGCATCGACCAAGGCCACCGAGGACCACAGGCCTCCAGATCCGGTCTCGGGTCGTTCGATTCCGATCTGCCAGACCTTCCCGGCGGCATTCCTCCCCACGGCCCTGACTTCACCGCCGATCTCGACCATGAAATCGACCAACCCTAGAGTGGTCAGGCCGAGCGCTACCCTATCGACGGCATAGCCCTTGGCGATGGCGGAGAGATCGCACCGGATCGCAGCGTGTTCTTTTCGCAGCGTGCGGTGCACGGGATCGACCTCGAGCATCCGAAAGCCGTTGTCGGCCAGCAATGCTGCGATGGTGTCCGCATCGGGGGGATCACCAACCGGGCCAGGCCCGAAACCCCAGGCGTCGACCAGGGGTCCAACCGTGATATCGAATGCGCCGGCCGACATCTCGGCGATCCGCTGGGCCTCCAAAAACACCTCAACCATGGAATCCGAAACTTCGAACGGCTCGGTGCCGTGCCGGTTGAACAGGCTCAACTCGGAGTCATCCCGATAGGTCGACATGGCCGCGTCCACCGCGTCAACAGCATCTCGGATGGTGATTTCGATATCATCCTGGTTGACCGCGGGTTCTCGAGGGACGGCAATTTTGACCGTGAACGCCGTGCCCATGGTCCGGCCGGTCAGCACCCACTGATCCCGAGGCTCGGGGCCGTTGGGTTGCCGAAGAAAGACAACCAGAAAGAGGGCGCCGACAAAGAGCGCCGGCACGATCATCCGCTTGAGCGGGGGCGGTCCGGATGTCGGTCGACTCACCGGCCCCCCCATCGGACGTCACAACCACCAAGACTCGAAGACACAAAGTCATCCACAACAATAATTACTTTGTGAACAACTTCGTGTCTTTGTGCCTTCGTGGTTGGGGTGGATACCCGACCGTCGAAAGCAGCAGACCGCGGCGTTTTCACCGAAATTTTCCGGCCGGTGGCCCTATCCGCCGAAATCGTCCAGCATGATGTTCTCCGGCTCGACTCCGAGATCGGTGAGCATCCGGATGACCGCCGAGTTCATCATCGGTGGACCGCACATGTAGAACTCGCAATCCTCCGGCGCCGGGTGGTCCTTGAGGTAGTTTTCAAAGACCACCTGGTGGATGAATCCGGTTTCCCCGGTCCAACTATCCTCGGGGAGCGGTTCCGACAGGGCGAGATGCCACTCGAAATTGTCGTTCTCGGCCGCGATGGCATCGAAATCGTCCTGGTAGAAGGCCTCGCACAGACTCCGGGCTCCATACCAATACGACACCTTCCGATCGGTGTGAAGACGCCGAAACTGATCGAAGATGTGCGATCGCATGGGCGCCATTCCGGCGCCGCCGCCGATGAAGACCATTTCGTTTTTGGATTCCTTGGCGAAGAACTCGCCAAAGGGCCCCGAGATGGTCACCTCGTCGCCGGGTTTGAGACTGAAGATATACGACGACATGATCCCGGCCGGCACATCGGGCATGTTGGGCGGTGGCGAGGCGATCCTCACGTTGAGCATGATGATGTCGGACTCTTCGGGGTAGCTGGCCATGGAGTAGGCCCGCGTCACGCCCTCGTCCACCTTGGAGGTGTAACGCCAGACGTCGTACTTGTCCCAATCCGCCCGATACTCCTGCTCGATGTCGAAATCCTTGTATTGGATCTCGTACGGCGGACATTCGATCTGGATATAGCCGCCGGCGCGGAAGGGCACCGCTTCGCCCTTGGGCAGTTCGAGGACCAGTTCCTTGATGAAGGTCGCAACATTGTGATTGGACCGAACTCGGCAACGCCACTTCCGGACGTTGAAGATCTCGGGCTCGACCTCGATCTTCATATCCTGTTTGACCTTGACCTGGCACGACAATCTCGTCCCCTGACGAGCCTCGCCACGGCTGATATGCGAGGTCTCGGTGGGCAGCAGGGCACCCCCACCTTCGTGAACCTCGACCTTGCACACTCCGCATGTGCCCTTCCCGCCGCATGCCGACGGGATGAAGATCTTGTTGGAACCGAGGGTTGTGAGCAGCGTGTCTCCCGCTGGGACCACGAGGGCCTTGTCCGGATCCTCATTGATCGTGATGGTGACATCGGCCGATGCCACCAGCTTGGATTTGGCGATCATGAGAACGACGACCAGCGTCACGATGACGATGACGAAAACGGCGACTCCGAGAATGATGGTTTCCATCGAGAATACCTAAAGCTGGATCCCGGCAAAGGCCATGAACGCTATGGCCATCAAGCCGGTGATGAGGAAGGTGATACCGAGACCGCGCAGGGCGGGCGGGACGTCCGAGTAGACAATTTTTTCGCGGATGGCAGCCAGAGCGATAATCGCGAGCCAGAAGCCCACTCCCGAGCCGAATCCGAAGACAGTGCTCTCACCGAGGTTGTAATCGCGCTCGACCATGAAGAGCGAGGCCCCCAGAATGGCGCAATTGACCGCGATCAGAGGCAGAAAGACACCGAGTGCCGCGTAGAGTTTCGGCACATAGCGATCGAGGGCCATCTCCACAATCTGCACCGATGCCGCGATGGACCCGATGAAGACGAGGAACCGGACAAAGCTCAAATCCACAGTGTCCCAGGCGGGGTTGAGCCAGGTCAGAGCGCCTTCCTCGAGCAGGTATTTGTAGAGCAGGTTGTTGAGCGGGGTTGTAACCGTCAGAACAAAGGTCACGGCGGCGCCGAGACCGACGGCGGTTTCCACCTTCTTCGAAACGGCAAGGAACGAGCACATGCCGAGGAAGAAGGCGAGCGCCATGTTGTCGATGAAAATGGCTTTGACGGCGAGGCTGAGGTAGTGTTCGAACATCTCAGTCCTCCTGCAATTCCGGCTTCCAGGTACGGAGCCACCAAATAAAGATCCCGATCAGGAAGAACGCTCCCGGCGACAGCACGAAGAGCCCGTTGGGTTGGTACCAGCCTCCCTCAGTCACGACCGAGAGAACCTGGTGCCCGAAGAGCTTCCCGGTGCCGAGCAACTCGCGGAAGAAACCCACCACGATCAGAATCAAGCTGTATCCGAAGCCATTCCCGATTCCATCGAGCAAACTCTCGTAGGGTGGATTTTGCATGGCGTAGGCTTCGGCGCGCCCCATGACGATGCAGTTGGTGATGATCAGACCGACAAATACCGACAGCTGCTTCGAGATGTCGTAGACAAAGGCCTGAAGGATCTGATCGGTGAGAATCACCAACGAGGCGATGATGGTGAGCTGAACAATGATGCGGATGGACGACGGAATCAGATTTCGAATCAGCGAGATCGTCAGATTTGACAAACTGAGCACCGCGATCACCGCAAGCGACATGACCACCGAGGTTTCGAGTTTGGTGGTGACCGCCAAGGCCGAGCAGATGCCCAGCACTTGCGCAGCGATGGGATTGTCGTTGAAGAGGGGGTCGAGCAGGGCCTTCTTGCGTGCCTGATTCATCCCGCACCTCCCTCGTCGGCTCGGAACTGATCGAGATACGGCCCGTAGCCATCGTCCGCGAGCCAGAACCGAACAAGGTGCGAAACCGCCCGTGCGGTGATCGTCGCGCCCGACAGACCGTCAACCCGGTAGGGGTCGTCGGTGGGCGGTCCCGCGTTCCCCTTGATGACCTCGATGGCGATCTCCCCGCTGTCATCAAATGCTTGGCGCCCGGTCCAAAGGGCTTTCCATGACGGGTTGTCCACCTCGCCACCGAGCCCGGGTGTTTCGCCGTGTTCGTAGAACGTGATGCCCTCGATGGTTGTCGTGTCCTGGGCGAGAGCGATGAAACCATAGAGGGTCGACCACAATCCCGCGCCCTCGATGGGCAGAATCAACATTTCGATATCACCATCAACCACCTTCTGATAGACCACAGCCGTATTCGGCAGGCGCCTGATCCCGGCGCTGTTGGGGTCCGCAACCTTGCTCAATGCCGGATCTTTGGTGGCTTTTCGCTGGTCATATGAAGCGACATCCACAGACTCGTCGTAGATCCCCGTGGAGAGTTCCACCGCCCGAGCGACGATGCTCTCATCGAAGAGACGCTGTACCTCAACGGCCTCAACCGGCTCATCCGAGCGCATCAAGCCAGCGACGATGAGCACCTGCTTCTGACGGTCGAGTTCCTTGTTCTGCACCTGCCGCGGCCGCAGGGAAACCGCCGTGCTCGAAACAACGATGGAGCACACGAGGCACACCACCGCCGCGAAACCGATGATATAGGCGTTACTGCGTTGCTGCATTTCGCGCCAACCTTCGTTTGATGTTCGCCTGGACAAAGAAATGATCGATGAACGGCGCGAACATGTTCATGAATAGAATGGCCAGCATCATGCCTTCGGGGTAGGCCGGGTTGACCACCCGAACAAGGACCACCATCACGCCGATGCCGATGCCGTAGATCCATCGTCCGTGGTTGGTGAATGCCGACGACACCGGATCGGTGGCCATAAAGACCGTTCCGAAGGCCCAACCACCGAGAACGACGTGCCAACCGAACGGAATCGCGAAGGCCGCGTTGGTGGATGAACCGGCGGCGTTGAGCACGAAGATCATGCCGGCGGTGCCGAGAGTGACACCGGCCATGGTTCGCCAGGAACCTATCCCGGTCGCTATCAGGATGACCGCCCCGACCAGACAGAGGAGCGCCGAGGTCTCGCCCATGGAGCCGGGGATCAGACCGATGAAGGCCTGCCACCACGCGTCCGATCCGATGGCGCCCAGAGCCTTCGGGCCCTCGCCAACCGCGGTCGCCAACCAGGTGGCGCCGCTGACGCCGTCCACCCCGGCGAAGTCCGCGGCGATCCAGGGCTTGTCCCCCGAAATCTGAGCCGGGTAGGCAAAGAACAGAAAGGCACGAGCCGTGAGCGCCGGGTTGAGGAAGTTCATCCCGGTGCCGCCGAAAACCTCCTTGCCGATGATCACACCGAAGGCGACACCCGTGGCCACCTGCCACAGCGGAATCGTCGGCGGCAGGGTCAGGGGCAGAAGGAAACCGGTCACGAAAAAGCCCTCGTTGACCTCGTGACCGCGGATCATGCAGAAGAGCACCTCGATGCCGATGCCGACCCCGAATCCCACCACGAACACCGGGATGAAGTAGAGCGACCCGTAAACAAAACAGGCGACAAGGTCGGTTGTGAAATCAAACCCCATGGCCTTAAAGAGCGTGGTCTGCCAGTTATCCAGCGGAGTGGCTCCAGCGGCGATGGCGCGAGCGGTCTGCAGACCGGTGTTGTACATGGCCATGAAGACGATGGGCATCAACGCGATCACGACCCAGATCATCATCCGCTTCAGATCGAGACCGTCGCGGATGTGGACGGTGCCGCGATTGACATCGTCCGGGGTGAAGAACAGCGTATCCACCGACTCATAGAGCGGGTAGAAGAACTCCAGTTTCCCACCGCGATCGAAGTGGGGCTCCACCTTGTCGAGGAGAGTGCGAAGGAATCGCATCAGCCCTCCTTCCAAATCTCGAGGAGATTTCGCCGCAACGCCGGTCCGAAGTTTTCCTTGCCCGGGCTGACGAAGGCACACAGCGCAAGATCTTCCTCGTCAAGCTCGAGACAACCCAGCGCCTCGGCGCGTTCGAGATCATCCATCAGTAGGGACCGAAGCAGAAACGTCGGCATGATGTCGAGGGGCATCACCTTCTCGAAAAGACCAATAGGAACCATTGCGCGGTGCGCGCCGTTCGTGGTGGTGGTGAAATCGTATCGCGCCGAGGAGCCACGCAACGCCGAGCCGAAGGCACGGCTCAGGGAGAATCGGTCGAATCCCGGCCAGAACCAACCGAGGAACTTCCGCTCGTTGCCCTCGACCAGGCACGAAACCTGATTCGCATAGCGGCCGAGATAGCCGAAGACCTCCCCGCTGGCGGTGGATCCATGCAGAACCGACCCGGAGACGACCCGATTGACGCCCGGTGCGAGTTCGCCCTCCACGAGCGGTCCGATCTCAGCGCCGAGGCGGGTGGCCAGCAGCCGCGGTCGTTTGACGACCGGACCGCCCAATGCCACCACCCGGCGGACGTCAAGCCGCCCGGTAGCAAAAAGCGAACCCATGGCGGCGACATCCTGGTATCCCACGCACCAAACGGTCTTGTCGCGATTGACCGGGTCGAGAGTGTGAATGTGGGTGCCTGCGAGACCGGCTGGGTGCCTGCCGTCAAAGTACTCGACCTGGACCCCGTCGATCTGCGCTGCGCCAAGGGCCGAACCCGGCGAGCAACACACATAGACCGGACCGTCGGTCAGCTTATCCAAGACCTCAAGGCCGCGGCTGAAATCGTCCAACCGGTCCTCCATCACGACCTCGGGATCGGCAGTGAGCGGACTCGTGTCCACAGCCGTCACAAAGATCGAGTGGCAGATCTCCGTCGGAGCCGGCACTTTGGAAAACGGGCGGGTCCGCAGCGCGATCCACTGTCCCGACTCGACCAGCAGCGCCCGCACCTCGTCGGCATCGAGGGCCGACACCGCACGGCCGGTGAAGCTGCCGAAGGTTGAGAAGTCGTCATCGACCGGTCGACCCTCATGTTCAGCTTCGGTCAGTTCAATCACCAGCGATTGAAAGGCCCGTCGGTTACCGCGGTTGATCGCGACCACGGTACCGGCCCCTGGCGAGGTGAATCGAATCCCCTCTGTTTTCCTATCCTCGAAGAGCAGTTGGCCGCGTTTGACCTCTTCACCCAAGGCTGCGTGCATCCTCGGTTTCATGAACTGGTAGTCCTGAGCGAGCAGAGCGACGCGAGTCGTGGGTGGCTCTCCACCAATTTCCTGAGTCGGCTCCCCTGAAATCGGCAGGTCGAGTCCCTTTTTGATCGTGTGAACCGCCATTTCGGTGTCTTCACCTCCAAGCTCCCCGTGTCGGAGCGAGGTCGATCGTTGACGATCGACCTCGCTCCCTGCGGAATGAGCCGGCCAAGAATAAACCGGTTTTCGAATTCGTTAAAGTAGATATCTGAAGCAACCCTGGGATCGTCTATTCTGAAAGACCTAGTGACCCAGGCACGTACGGGAGGGAAAGCAATGTCAACAACACCGATTGTCCAAAGCGCGATGGGAAGATCGACTCGAGCATTCAGACTCGCCGACCCGATGAAAGAGGCCATGCACGACCTGGCCCGCTCACCCTTTCCGGCTCTCCCCGTGGTCGATGACCTCGGCGTCGTGGTCGGCATGCTCTCAGAGAAGGACTGCCTCCGCACCGTGAGCCAATGGGCATACGAAGGAGTTTCAGGCGGGACGGTCGGCGATCACATGTCCGGCATCGAGGTTCGGGTCACTCCGGAAATGGACCTGTTGAACGCGGCACGGGCGTTTCTCGAATGCAACTTCTCGTGTCTGCCGGTCACCGAAAATGATCGCCTCGTCGGCTTCATCCATCGTCACGACGTTCTCAAAGCTATCGATCGGTGGGCCACGGCCATCGACCACGAGCGCGAGTTGCGGCTCAAGACGACATCCGGCCACGAGCGGCCATCCGCCATTCAACACATGCAGGAGGTGGCCGCCTCGCACAACCGGGAACAAATGTCGCAGGTCTTCAAGAAGCACTGACGACATCGCAAATTATGAATTTTGAGTTATGAATTTTGAATTACATCGCACCATCGC